>JAAXHE010000112.1 GCA_012271065.1 Candidatus Latescibacterota bacterium | reverse complement strand
ATACTGATGATGTTAAACCCCGCCACAACCACGATTAGGCTCAGAATCAGGAAAAACGTCCATTTCTGCAACTGGATCAATACGTAGAAGCTCCCGAAGTTCCGCGTCCACGAAGAGGCAAATAAGCCGGGATACGTTTCACGCAGGAGCTGCCTGAACGTCGCGCCCAACCTGTCGGCTGCCATCGGGTCCCGCAATCGCATTCGGATACCGGTTACGGCGTCCTGCCAGCCCAGGTCCCGCCTCGCGGCGGCGAGCGAGACATAGACGAGACGGGAATCGAACTCGAAATAACCGGTGTTGAAGACCCCGGTCACCCGGTAACGCTGCCAGCGGCGTCCACGGCCGCCGAAGACGTCCTTCGGTACCAGGCCCAGGTACACATCGTCCCCGGGGCCTGCATCCAGTCTCTGTGCCAGAACCTGGCCCAACAGGATGCCGTATACCGCCCGCGAACCCTTTTGCTCGCGTGGACCGAGATCTATTGTCCCGTCCCGGATGTAAGTACCCACGTCGCTGGTGCGGACAAAGGCCCCCGGGTCGACACCTCGCACAAGAACACCCGACTTCACCACACCCGCCGCGGCCGGCTTCCGGAAGACAAACCCCTCCGCATGAATAAAGGGAGACGCCGCAAGCACTTCAGGATGGTCTTCCAGGGTGCGGACCACCGGCCCGTAGTCCGAAATGGGCTTGCGATAGGACTTTCGCACGGTCAAATGCGCGTTCACGCCCAGCAGACGCTCACGGATCATATTGGTGTACCCGTTCATGACGGACATCACAATCACCAGCGACGACACACCCAATGCCACGCCGACCGCGGCGATACCAATCGTAAACGAGATCCGCCTACGGGCGCGCAATGACCGGAAATGCCTGCGCGCGATCATGAACTCAGGACCCATGCCCCCTCACTTCAGCCGCGGTCATTCGACACGAAAAAATCAGGAACGGCGCCGCCTCCACAAACAAAAAAACCGGATCTGAAAACGCATCGCTGCTCAGATTCGGAATATGCTGTTTTGTCTTCCGCACGGCGCCGCGGCCCCGCGTGGACATCCTGTTCGACTGTCGAAAACGAATTCAGTTGAGTCCGAGAAGACGGTTTCTCAAGATCGCAGCCTGTTCGTAACGCTCCATTGCGACCGCCGTCTGAATCTGATCCAGAAGGTTCTCCCTGGCGCAGGCGGGGTATTTCCGCTGAATCTCATCCTCCCATTCTTCCAGCGTAAGAAGTTCATCACTGGATTCGAGCGAGTCCGGGTCTCCTGACTCGATCAGGAAGCTCCGGATTTCCTCGATACCCTCTCGCACCACCTCCAGCGCACCCTCGGAATCTCCATTCAGCAGACAGATTTCACCCTTGGATCTGGTGTGTACCATGAGAACGCACGTCCGTGAACGCTCAAACTCACACTTGATCTCTTCATCTCCGGCAAATGTCCTCACCAGATCAAGCAACGCCAGATTGTGCGTGGTGTCCCTCAAAACCCCTTCATAGTCGCCCAGATGCATCAGACAGACGTACCGCTGATAGAATTGTACTCCCTCCGTCCACAATACATTGCATGCCTGTTCATCCAGCCGGAAACCTTCATCTGAACCGTGTTGCCGGCGGTGCGCCTCCAGACGATCGAGGTACGCATCCAGGGCCGAGCCATATCCTTTGGGGGACTTGCCGTCGGGTCGACCGGTCATCTCCATCTGCAAAAGGCCCAGCTCGAAACGGACCTGAAGCTTCTCCCTTCCGTCGATTCCCACGATCTTTCTGGCACAGGTCTTCTGTGGATCGAAGATCCAGCGCTTGAAAATCGGTGACAGATCCTTCTCCATGGACAGCTCCTGCATGCCGGACGCGGCATGCGCGGCGTTTTCGGTGGTCCCCGTCTTCGAAGAATATACAAATGGCCGTACAAAGTCAACCCGATTCACCGGGCTCCCGACGGGCGCGAACCGGAATATGCGCTATGTAGTCGTTTTTCTTGACAAAGAAATTTCGGCTCCGTATTTTCCGTGCCCCGCAGCCCGTTGACCGTTGGCTGACATCTACCATAAACCTTCTTTTTACAGCACGTTGGAAAGTCGAAAAAGCCCGACGGAACAATGTGGATCGGAACACCTTCAGCTTGCCGGAACCGTTATGGAACACATCGAAGGCATTGTCATCCGGGAACACCGCAGGCACTACTACGTCGCCTCCGGAAACCGGGTGGTGGACTGTGCCGTTTCGAGCAAATTGAGAAAACAGCTTCAATACCCCGAAGCGGCGCCCGGTTCGCGGCGAAACCGGGTACAGGCCGTCCGCCGCACGCGGGTCGTGGACCCCGTTGCCATCGGTGACCGGGTACGGATCGATACCGGCGAAGGGAATACCGGTCTGATCCGTGAAGTTCTGCCCAGGCGCAACAAGATATCCAGAAGAGCATCGGGTAGTTCAGGGAAAGAACAGATCCTGGCAGCCAACATCGATCAACTCATGCCGGTCTTCTCGGTGGACGAACCGCCGCCGGACTGGAATATGCTGGACCGGATGCTGGCCGTTGCGGAATGGTGGGAGATCCCGGCCGCCATCTGTTTCAACAAACTGGACCTGCCCTGCCCAGCCGCGTTCGAGACGACGGCTTCGGTCTACGAGCAAATCGGATACCCGGTTGTGTTCACGAGCATCATTTCCGATAGAGGCAGGCAGGCGTTCCTCAACCTCCTGAGGAACCGGATTTCGCTCTTCATGGGGCCGTCGGGGGTGGGTAAATCCAGCCTGCTCAACTGGCTGCAGCCGGGCCTCGAGTTGCGGACGAGCGAAGTCAGCGAAACCACCGGGGAAGGCCGTCACACGACCACCCACACGGAACTCGTCGAACTCGACGCCGGAGGCATGGTCGGCGATCTGCCGGGCATAAGAGAATTCCACCTGTGGGAGATAGATACGGAAGAAATCCCCGGGCTCTTTCCGGAATTCCGGAACCTGCCCGGACATTGCCGTTTTCGGAACTGCACCCACGGCAGCGAACCGGGCTGCATCGTCAAGGATGCAGTGGACCGCGACGAAGTCTCCCGCAGGCGATACGAATCGTACCTCCAGCTCCGGAAAAATCCCTGACGCGACAGCGAAACCGCGATTTGCGCCTGGTGTCCTGTCCCGAAAATTCCTCACCATTCGACCGCCGATTCATCCCGTCTCGCTGCGTTCCCCTCGCTCGCCGACCTTACGCAGGTCGCCTGCGTTCAGGCGCCTTGCGAGCCGGGCGACTCGGCGGTCGAATTCAGGCAACTTATTTCCGAGACAGAACACTACCCGTATTTCTCCCTCAGTTGTCGCGCGGCGCCCGCCTCGTTGCGCAGCTTCGCGTAGGCCTCCTCAACGGGGATTTCCGCCGCGTTGCCCGGCGCAAAGCCGCAATCGGGATTCAATACGATTTGTTCAGGGCGCAGGAATTCCAAAGCGTTTTCCACTCTATGCATAATTTCACCCACGGGATCAATCCTGGGAGACCTGCAATCCACGCACCCAAGTCCCACCTGCCGGTCTTGCGGGATCTGCTCCAATACGTCCATATCACCCGCGGCGGGGACGGCGAATTCCATCACGTACTGATCCACGTTCAAACGCAGCAGAGCGGACAGAATCGGTCCGTATCCCCCCTGACCGACCCAGCCGGCGCGGCCCTTGTTTCTCCGGCACAGGTGCACGGCCACGGCCAATCCGTCAACGCCGTCCACAATCTCGTTCAGGAGGTCCACGCAGAGGTCCACCTCCCTGTCCGGGTTCTCGTAGCTCCCGCGAACACCGGGATCCACAAACAGACAGAGGTGCGGGTCGTCGAACTGGACCACGTCGGCGCCCGCGTCCCGCAGCAACAGCAGTTCGCCCCGCAGAATGGGCACCAGTGCGCGCATAAACGCCTCGCGCGTGGGATACGCGTCGATCGAACGTTGCGGATGCCACATCCGCTGGCCCAGCAGATATGGCGAAGGCAGGCACACCTTGATGGCTTTACCGGTCCGGGCCTTCAAATATTTCGCCTCGGCCGCGGCAAGACCCGTCCGTTTCGCTTCGACGGGTTCCACCACCGTGTGCCACCAGCGTCCACCCTTCCGTTCGCGCGCGAACCCGTCCGCGACATCGGCGATAATGCCGATATAGGACCGGCGGCGGTACTCCCCGTCGGAGACGATGTCCAGGCCGGCGGCTTCCTGTAACGCCAGAACGTAGTCCACGGCGGCATCCATCCGGACGGATAACTCGTTGGGATCATCAGGCGCTTTTCCGGGATCCAGAAGGTCCCGTACAAACTGCGACCGAGGCATGCTCCCGACGACCCCGGCGGGGAATAGAATCCGGTTGCTTCCCATGCTACCATTCCTCCCGCGCGATTCGGAAATCCTGATTCGTATCGATTTCCATGTACCCTCCGTCCGTCTCCATCAGATGGATCGGGACCTCGCCGTCAAGCATCTCCTGATACAAGTCGATCAGATACGCTTTCTGAAAGGTGGCGGCCGATTGAAAAGACCGGCCGTTGTACAACGACTTTGCCCGGTGATAGGCTTCCCGCAACTGCACGGTTCCGTCTCGTCCGAAACGGGCGATGCCCGTATACTCGCCGTGTGCGATTTCGCCGGGCAGGTTCCTTCCGATCGCTACCACCCGGTTGCCCACGCTGGCCACTTTCTCGGCGTCGTCCTCGGGATGCTCGGTCCGTTTCTGATATCGCGTCGGCCAGGCCGTGTCGCAGACGAGCGTGATCTCGTGCGTACTGCGCATCAGATTCGAGACAATCTCAGGTCTGTAGAGAATATCCGAATAGGCACAGACGAAGCCATCGTCCATATGGAATTCAGCGTGCATCAGGGACATCAGGATGTTGTTATTCGGCCAGTCCGCGTTGTGACAATACGTAAGGCCGGGATACCCGATCTGCACCTGCTCGATGCGGTAGCCGCCGACGAAGACGATATCGTGCAAGCCGGCCGAACGCAATGCGTCCAGGCCCCAATCCAGAATGCGCCGGCCCTTCACCACCGCAAGACATTTCGGAGCGTCTTTCGTATGCGGCATTAACCGCATTCCTCGCCCCGCGCCGATGATGATTGCTTTCAACCCAGGAAACCCTTCCGCTATACGTTTGAAGGTAAAATCCGGGACAGGAATAACGCCAGGAATCGACCGGCATCCACGTCCATCGCGCAGTTCACCGGCAGTCCCTTGCGGTTCCCTTCCTTCGTGAACGTCCGCCGGTCCGCCACCACCTGTCCCGCGGTGAGAACACCCTCTGTCTCCACGTCCGCGAATACGGTCTCGAATCCGAAAACTGACGGATCGATCGCCAGCCCCACCGCCAACGGATCGTGCAGATAAAAACGATGTCGATTCTGAACCCGCCTGATAAGATCCATGGCCGGCCGCACCGCTTCTCTTACGAAGACACCTGCGGGCGACGCGGGTAATTGTGCAAGATGCGATGCTTCCAATACCACCCGATGGGTCACGTCCAGAGGCGCCAGTGTAACGCCTGCGCCGGAACGAAGGACCTGTCTGGCGGCGTCGGGATCGGCGAAGAAATTGAACTCCGCCACCGGCGTAATGTTACCGGGCTCGTCGACGGCGCCGCCCATCACACACACCTCCCGGGCTTTTTTCAACACCCCCGGCGCCCGCGCTTCCGCCAGGGCCAGGTTGGTCAGCGGCCCGACGGCGATCAAAGTCACCTCCCGCGGCCGAGCCGAAAGGGTCTCGATCATAAATGAGACGGCGTCACCCACAGGCGAGCGACCCGGCAGCGGCAATGCGGAATCCCCCAGTCCTCCGAGTCCGTGTACCTCGGTGGCGTAAGCGGCTTCCTTCCGGAGCGGACCTTCAGCGCCGGGGTAAACAGGGACCTCGTCGCGACCCAGCAAAGCCAGCACCTTCAGCGCGTTCCCGGTTCCGATTTCCAGCGGCACGTTGCCGCTCACGGTGCAGATGCCCAGCACCTCCAGTTCGGGGGAGCCCAGCGCCAGCATGATGGCCAGGGCGTCGTCCACGCCCGGGTCCGCATCCAGAATCACCGGCCGGCTGTCGGAAGGATCAAACCCCATACAACGGTCCGAATTTGGCCTTCAGATGCGTCATCAATGCCCTGTGACCCAGGGGTTCCCCTGAAACCACCTCCACCAGTTCCGTCGCCTTATAGCGCATACCGTGCCGATGGATCCTGTCCCTCAGCCAACCCAGCAGCGGGCCGAACATTCCTTTGGCGAACTGCCCGTCGAGATCGCCAAGATCCGTGCGGGCCGCTTCGAAAAACTGAGCGGCGTAGAGATTTCCAAGCGTGTAGGTAGGGAAGTATCCGATCAACCCCGCACTCCAGTGCACGTCCTGAAGACACCCGTGCGCATCGTCCGGCGGATTCAAGCCGAAATCCTTTTCGAACCGCTCGTTCCACGCGCCGGGGACGTCCGCTACCGTCAGATCGCCCTCCACCAGCGCCTCCTCCAGCGCGAATCGCAGCAGAATGTGCAAGTTGTACGTGGCCTCATCCGCTTCCACCCGGATGAACGAGGGCCGCACATCGTTTACCGCGAAATAGAACGCATCCGGCGATACGTCCGTCAGAGCCGCGGGAAACACATCCCGCGCTTTCGGAAAAAAGTGCGTCCAGAACGCCCGGCAGCGCCCCACGAAATTCTCCCACATCCGGGACTGGGACTCGTGAATTCCCAGAGACACGGCGTCTGCCATCGGCGTTCCCGAATGCGCGTCATCCAGTCCCTGGTCATACATGCCGTGACCCGCCTCGTGGAGCGTCCCGAAGAAAGCCTGCGCAAACTGGTTGCGGTCGTACCTGGTGGTTATTCTCGTGTCTCCGGGGCCGATCCCCGAACAGAATGGGTGCACGGTTTCATCCAGCCGCCCGCGCTCGAAGTCGAAACCAATGGCCGTCGCCGCGGCGACGCCGAAAGACGCCTGATCCGTCACGGGATAGTCGCGGGTAAGGATCGATGCGTCTGGCGCCCTTCCCGAATCCACAATCGCCGCGACCAGCGGGGCCAGTTCGTCTCTGAGCGCTCCAAACACCTTCTTGAGATTCTGTGAGGTCTCTCCGGGTTCAAACCGGTCCAGGAGCGCGTCGTATGCCGAACCTTCGGTCCTTAGCGCAGTCGCCATCTCCCGAGTGAGCCCTACCACCTCTTTGAGATGCGGACGGAACACTTCGTACGCCGATTTCTCCCGCGCTTCCTGCCAGGCCTGCTCCGCCAGCGTCGTTGCCTTCGCGAGCGCTACCACCAGGGACTGCGGCAACTTCGTCCGTCGGTCGTAGTCGCGCCGGATTTCCCGCACGTTCACGGCGGGCGCCGAGTCCGGCCGGAAGTGCTCATCACCGTCTTCGATGCGCCACAGCAATTCTCCCACCTCAGGCGCCGTCGCCCGCTCGTGCGCCATCCCGGCCAGCAAGGCGTGCTGTTCGGCGCGGTGCGCCGCGCCGCCGCGGGGCATATACGTGCGTTCGTCCCAACCCAGCACGGCCGCGCAGGACTCCAGCAACTGGAGTTCCTTCCAATGACCGATGAGGTCCTCGTACGCCTGTTGCGTGGACATTGCAGTTCTCCCTTCGTGCCTCGCCGACAACCGCTTCGATTGCCGCTGAAATCTAACCCTCGCCACGTTTACGGTCAAGCGGATTCCCAATATGCACCAGGGATTTTAAAACAGCTTCCGACGTTGACAATCATGGCGGTACGAGATATATTAAAACATCCCCGGAAAACACCCCGTCATCCGCCCCGGAACCGGTTTTCAACCGCAGACGTCAAGGAGGCGCCGTATGCCCAGAATCGACATCGAATACTGCGCGGCTTGAGGCTACGAAGACGAAACCGTCAGTTTGACGGACAGGCTTTTGAGAGAATTCAAGCAGGACATCGATAGCTTCACGCTCATTCCCGCCGGCGGCGGACGTTTTGAAGTTACCATCGACGGCGACCTCGCCTTTTCCAAGCTCAAAGAGGGCCGCTTTCCCGAGTATGAAGAAATCCAGCCCGAAATAGCGAAACGTATATGATACATCGCGGGAAACGAGGGTCGGGACTGCTGAAGAGCGCTTCGACCTTTTTTGTTTTGGAACCCATACCTGCGGCCGGTCGCCGGCACAACGAATCGTCCGGACTATCGGAGTAGAGCACGATGAACAGAATGTGTACTCGCAATCTCATCGTACTTTCAGCCCTTGTCGTTACGGGACGGATTACAGGTTGTGCCGGCAGGAGCGTCTCCATTCTCGTAACCCGTCCGGCCGAAGTCAACCTGGGCGATTATGACAGGATCGCAATTGGCGAAATCAAGGGTCCTGGCAGCGGTTTTGTATCGAAACTGGATGATCTGGGTAAATTTCTGCAGGGAGTGGAATCCGGAGACACGTGGAAGTCCAATTGCGAGTCGTGGACTTGCAGACATCCAGGATTCTGGCCAGCAGGAATCTCACCAGGCGTGAGACGATAAGGACCTCGGGGAAAAGTCCGAAGAAGGCAAGCATTGACAATGCGGATCGCAAGCGGCTCTTCGCGGAATGCCGGACGGACATCGTCCGGGCCCTGGAACGGATGATCGTGCCATACACCGAGCGCGTTTATGTCTCGTTTGATACCGACAAGGGAATACCGGAATTGGAACGTGGCTTCAGAATGGTCCAGATGGGTAACTGGGACGCCGCGGTCGACGTCTTTCAGGAGGCAACACGGACTTACTCCAATTCTCCCGAGATCCACAAGGCCTACTACGACCTTGGACTGAGTTGCATGTATTCGGACCGGTTCGACCAGGCGCGCACCGCTCTACAGGAAGCCTACGCCCGAAAATCCAGCGGGAAATACCGGAATGCCATCCTGGAACTGAAAAGACGCGTGGAAGAAAAACGCCGGCTTGACGAGCAGACGAGGATTGATCAGGGAACAGGGGAGAACATGAAAACCGGGACCGGGCAATAAGGGCCCACGGCCTCCGTGTCGGCGGGGAGGCAGCCATCTATGTATATTCATTACTGAGGGAGGAACGAGCAGATGCCAGTCACCAGAAGGCAGTTTCTGAAGTCGGCGACCGCCGTCACCGCGGGATTCCAGGGTCTGCAGCACTTTGTGGTCTGGGGCGAAGCCTTCGCGAAGGGGATCGCTGCCGGCTACGGCCCCATGCTGCCGGACCCGGGCGGGATCATCGACCTGCCCAAGGGCTTTACCTACCGTGTGATCTCCCGCACCGGCGACGAGATGGACGACGGCCTGCGGGTGCCGGGCCTGCCCGACGCCATGGCCGCCTTTCCCGGTGCGGCGGGACGGACCCTGCTGGTCTGCAACCACGAACTCAGTGCGGGGGCCCGCAAGGTCGGCGCCTTTGGCGATGAGAACGAGCGTCTCCGCAAAGTGCCGCGGGAGCGGTTCTACGACTGGGGCCACGGCGACCCGCCCCAGGGAGGGACGACGACCTTCGTGCTCGGCCCCGACGGTGAGTTGGAGAAACATTACCTCAGCCTGGCAGGTACCGTGCGCAACTGTGCCGGCGGCCTCACCCCCTGGGGGAGTTGGATCACCTGCGAGGAAACGACCCAGCGCGCCGACGACGACCACGAACAGGACCACGGGTACAACTTCGAGGTCCCGGCGGGACCGGATACGGGGCCGGCGGAACCGGTTGCCCTGAAGGCGATGGGCCGCTTCAACCACGAGGCCGTGGCCGTCCATCCGGCGACGGGCATCGTGTATCAGACCGAAGACGCCGGCGACGGTCTCATCTACCGCTACCTGCCCGACGAGCCCGGACGTCTCGCGGCCGGTGGCAGGCTGCAGGCGCTCATGGCCCTCGACCGGCCGAGTCTGGACACGGACAACCACGGGTCGCAGACCGTCGCTCCCGGGGACCGCCTGGCCGCGGCCTGGGTCGACATGGAGGACGTGGAGTCACCTGAAAATGACTTGCGCGACCAGGGCTTCGACAAGGGCGCCGCCCGCTTCTCCCGCGGCGAGGGGATGTGGTACGGCCGGGAGGCCGTCTACTTCGCATGCACCAGCGGCGGCAAGGAGAAGAAGGGGCAGGTGTGGCGCTACGAGCCGAGCCCCAACGAGGGGACACCCGACGAAACCGCCGCGCCAGGAACCCTTGAGCTGTTCATCGAGCCCAACGACGGCAACCTGGTTGAGAACTGCGACAACCTCACGGTGGCGCCCTGGGGCGACCTCGTACTCTGCGAGGACGGCGGAGGGGACAACCATCTGGTAGGGGTCACGCCGGAGGGGCGGCTCTACAAGCTCGGCCGCAACGCCTTCAACGAGTCCGAGTTCGCCGGCGCCACGTTCTCGCCCGACGGCCGGACGCTCTACGCCAACATCCAGTCGCCCGGGATCACACTGGCCATCACCGGGCCGTGGACGGGCTGAGCCACGGCCTCAATCTAATCCCCGGCGCCGCGGCGACCGGAAGAACAACAAACGGCGGTGAGGCGCGGAGGGTATCTGTTCACCATGTCAATGCCAACTACACGCAAGGCGCCCGACCCGAAGGCCCGCGCCGTCGCCCGGGCTGTCGGCGAAGCGGTCCGCCCGAACCGGGTCATCCTGTTCGGCTCTCGAGCCCGCGGCGACTACAGCCCGCATTCGGATATCGACCTGCTCATCATTACCGACTCCGATTTCACGGATCAGCAGGAGTATCAGGACACGAGCGTGGCGGCCCACCGCAAGGTCGACGAACTGTATGGCGACTTGATCGGCGTCGATCTGGTCCACCTGAACGAGAGAGCCTTCCACGACGGTCGCCGGGCGCGAAACCACGTGGCAGGCCAGGCCGTCCGTGACGGTATCGACGGGAATGGAGACAGAGTAAACTACGAGAACCCGGAACCGTCCAACTGGCCCGATATACGGCAACGTGTCGCCAATGCCAGGCGGAGTCTCAGAGATCTGGAAGTCCTTGTGGAAGACTCCCGGTCTTCTCAGGCGGCCATCGGGTTTCACGCCCAACAGGCAATGGAAAACGCGCTGAAGGGCTGGATTTCCGCGCTTGATGACGACTATCGTAACACGCACGATCTGGCGAAGCTTGCCGCTATCGTGCGACAGCACCCGGCCGAAAGCCACACCCCGGCCGGGGAGAAGCTGGCTTGGCTTTCAAGGTACGCTGTACGATACCGCTATGCAGACGCGCAGGTGGTCATTGATGATCGGGATGCGCTGCTTTCGGCGGTCACCGAAACCGTCGAGGACATTATTGTCCGCATACGTGGGCTGAACGCATACCCAGCCGAACAGACCGGCTCAGAATCGGGATGATCCGGCTTCTCCACGTTACCGGGCGTATTTAATGTACGTCGTTGATTTACTGGGTCGAAGCCGCTCAGGCTTCGACTCTTCTTGTTTATCTAAACGCCGTTTACAGCTACTGCGAAATCGCGGCTTCGCTACATTTGGCCGCAGCTGTGTGTTTCCACAATAGGCCGCGGAATTATCCGCGAAATGTTCTCCTCACATCTGTGCCCGCCCTCTCAGGGAACTTTTCTGAAGGCGGGTTGGGCATTCCCGTCTGCCCGTCTACCTGTTTTTCCGCGCCAATTCAGTCATAAAACAGCTTGCGGCTTTAATAAAAGACGCCCCGTTTTGTCCGCAGGCCCCGTCTTCGAACCGGCGGTTAGCCGATGTCCGCCATGCGCGTCTGCGTATTTTGCGGGACGAAGGATTTTTTCCATCTGTGTCTGCCTTTTTGAAGGACCCTGTATTTCAGCCGCAATATTGCCCTGTGTGCTCGAATTCCGTCTATTGATTTGACTGACATTGAATGCAAGTGGGTTATTCTTCCGTCCCTCTGATTGGGCGATGGAAAGAACCTCCATTGAGGAAACCCGGTCAACACGATTCAAACGATAGACGACCTCATTCGCATCCTGGACGACAAACCTGAATGGGCCGATGCCCTGCGTGGCCGGTTGTTGACGTAGGAACTGATTGAATTGTCTGAAATGTTCACATAGTTTGCAGCAGAGGTGCAGAGGTTCGTCGAGACCACCAACCGGTGCTCTGCCGCGCTCGAAAACAGCGTAGCGTCTATCCAGAATGACGTTGGTGTACTCAAAGGCGCCCACGCACGGAGTTCCGCGCTTCGGGAGACACCCTTCATAGCAAGTGAGATGGGCTTTCGGTGGGTCAAGAACCTCACCGAATTTGATCTGTGGGAGTTGATTAACGCTACCGACACGTCTGACATTCCAGCAAATGAGTTGAGAAGCTTCCGCCGCGCCGACCTGATTATAGAAGCCACCGATCAGAATGGCGCTCCCTGCTACATTGCGGTGGAAGTCTCATTCACCGCCAATGGACGGGACACCAGTCGCGCTCTCCGAAATGCCGAGTTCCTTACCAGATTTACCGGTAAATAGGCATTTGCTGCTGTTGAGGGCTTGCGCCGGGATGATCGGATACGGGGTCTCGTTGAATCCGGTGAGGTGTTCTGGTATCAACTGGATCCGGAAGTTCTGGAAGCGGAACAACCTTGACCTGTGGTATAGCGTCGTCCGCGCAATAAGCCGCTGATCGTGCGCGCTACCGTGTCGTAGATCCCGTCATCCCTACCAAAATGGCTAGAGATCCCGCCCCGAAAGCGAAATAGCAATTGTCCCATAAAAGAGGGTCGAAGCCACTTATGCGCGCTTCGACCCTTTTCGTTTTCCATTCATTGACTGCAGTCTCTAGCCCGAAGGTGGGGCGGACATTCCTGTCTGCCCGCATTGATTTCGTCCTGCGGGCATCGAGACGTAAGAGTAGATTCAGCCGCCGAAGCGCAAAGGAATGCATCCCGTGTCACAAAGCATCCGCGGACGCAGTAGGGGCAGGTTTCAAACCTGCCCCTACAGTTGCGACAATGGGACGCGCCGGCGAGAGGTGGCCCTTCGTCCCGTCACTCTCCCGAATCCGCCGTAACGGCGGGGCGTGGTCGGTTGCCGGTGCGGACGGACGGCCTGCTCCCCGCGGTCCCAGAGCGGCGCTTGGACGGCGTCCTTCTCTTTCTGACCAGGGCCGTGTCCAGCACCTTGTCCATGTGGTCGGCGAACACCAGCTTCACGTCCTTGCGAACGGTGTCCGGCACTTCCTCCAGATCCTTCCGGTTTTTTTCGGGCAGGATCACCGTCCGGATGCCCGCCCGGTGGGCCGCCAGCACCTTGTCGCGTATGCCGCCGACCGGCAGCACCTTGCCGCGAAGGGTGATCTCTCCGGTCATCGCCACGTCTTTTCGGACCGGCCGTCCCGTGAAAACTGACGCCAGTACGGCCGCCATTGTAATCCCCGCGGACGGACCGTCCTTGGGCACGGCTCCCGCAGGCGCGTGAATGTGTACGTCCCTTGCTTCGTTGAACTTTTCTTGCAGCCCCAGGCTCTCCCATCGGGAGCGCACGTAGGTCATCGCGGCCTGAACGGATTCCTGCATCACGTCCCCGACTTGCCCGGTCAGATTCAGATTCCCGCCGCCGGGCATCAATGTCGCCTCGACAAA
The DNA here is from genome assembly GCA_012271065.1 of Candidatus Latescibacterota bacterium. Next base: position 54,273 of record JAAXHE010000112.1, on the reverse strand, counting down.
CATAACGTCCCCGCCCGCGGACGTCACCGCAAGGCCCGCCGCAACGCCCACTTCATCGTTGTCCTCGGCAATTTCGTGCTGAAACTGGCGGGGCCCCAGGTATTCCTGCAAGTGGCCGGTCTTCACCATCACCTTTCGTTTACGACCCTGGGCGAACCGGCGCGCCACCTTGCGGCATAACGTACCGACCGACCGCTCCAGGTTACGCAACCCCGCCTCGGAGGTATAGTACCGGACCAGGTCCGTCAGCGCCCCGGTGTCGATCTCCAGCCGCCTGGCCGTCAATCCGTGCTCCTCAAGCTGCCTGGGCACCAGATAGCTGCGGGCGATATGCAGCTTTTCCTGCTCGGTGTAACCCGGAAGTTCAAGGATTTCCATCCGGTCCAGCAGCGCGTGCGGAATCGTATGCAGCGTATTCGCCGTGGCAATGAACATCACCTGTGATAGATCGAACGGCACATCCAGATAGTGGTCTTCGAATCGGCAATTCTGCTCGGGATCCAGTACCTCCAGCAGCGCTGCGGACGGGTCGCCCCGGAAATCGGCGCCCAGCTTGTCGATCTCGTCCAGCATGAAAACCGGATTGTTCGTGCCCGCCCGGCGCAATCCCTGAATGATCCGGCCGGGTAGCGCGCCCACGTAGGTCCGCCTGTGGCCCCTGACTTCCGATTCGTCCCGTACGCCGCCCAGCGATATCCGGACAAATGTACGGTCCAGCGCACGCGCCACGGAACGACCCAGCGACGTCTTTCCCGTGCCCGGAGGACCCACCAGGCACAGAATCGGCCCCCGCATGTCGTTTTTCAGCCCGCGCACCGCCAGATATTCCAGGATCCGATCCTTCGGCTTTTCGATCCCGTAGTGGTCATCATCCAGAATCTTCTGCGCCCGGTCCACGTCGATACGGTCTGCACTCGCTTTGCTCCACGGCAGTTCGACCAACCAGTCCAGATACGTTCGAGACACCGTATATTCGGCGGATTCGCCGGGCATCTTCTCCATCCGTGAAAGCTCTCGATCGGCGGCCCTTCGAGCCTCGTCCGGCATGCCCGCGGCCTCGATCTTTGAAGACAGCTCCTCCATTTCTTCGACTTCGTCTCCGCCTTCCCCCAGTTCCTCGCGAATGGCCTTGAGTTGCTGCCGGAGGAAGTATTCGCGCTGCGCGTCATCCATGGACCCGGCCGCATCGCTCTCGATTTTCTGCCGCAGCTCCAGGATTTCGACTTCCCGCGTAAGAAACTTGTGAATCAGCTCGAACCTCAGGCGGAGGTTGAGTTCGGACAAGACCTCCTGGCGTTCCTCGAACCTGATGTTGAACTGGGAAGCGATAAAATCCGCCTTCTGTTCCTGTTCGCTCAGAGAATCCAACGCCGCCATCAGCTCTTTGGGCACGTTGGGCACCAGATCCATCGCCTTCTTGAACAGACCCAGCACGTTTCGGGAGAGCGCTTCCAGCTCATAGGTTTTTTCCGCCCAACCCTCCAGCACCCTGACCCGCGCCAGGGGATAGGGCGTGGTCTGAACCAGTTCCTCAAGACCCACGCGGGCAATCCCGTTCACAAGAACCTGCAGCTTGTTGTCCTGCGTTCGCTGCATCCGCACCACCTGCGCCGCCGTGCCAACCTGATACAGGTCCTCGGCCTGAATTTCACTTTCCGCGTCGCCGGCCTCGTCGTCGGGTTCGGATTTCCCCTGTTCCGGTCCCGGTTTCTGCCCGAATAATGCAACAACCCGGTGTCCGCCGTCTACGGCCGTGTCCACGGCACGGATCGCCTGTTCGCTTTCAATCAGCAATGGTGACAACATATAGGGAAAGATGACGACTTCCTTGCTTCTCAATACAGGCACTTCGCCCGGGACGTGGGTCCGGTCGATGACTTCGATGCTTTCTGGCTTTTTCTCGTCCGACATTCGATTCGCTCCTTTTGTTGGTCAAGAATCACGATACATTGAATCGCGTTCATTCCAGACAGGTTTGCCGAATCGAACGCCCTGTCCGGGAAATATGGCAACATTCATTAGCCGCTTCATTGTGACCCACTGCGTTCGCCGCTCCTGTCGTGCCTGTCGAAACGCCAGACGCTTCATGCTTTGTCCCGTGCCACAGTTGATCTTGTAGGGGCGACCCTCGTGGTCGCCCGCCTTGTTGATTTTCCTCCCCCTTTCCTTTAGGTGAGGGGGTTGGGGGGAGAGGTTTCCTAAAAGCGGTGAGAGGGTAGACGGTAGAAGAAGCCCTTGCTCGATGTTTTATTCTTTCTTGCCTCCGGCACGAAAAGAGACCTCACAAGGCAGTCAATCTCTCCCGTCTACCGGCTTACGTCTACCCTCTTTTTGCTGGCGGCCTCGTTTGCTGCTACTCGACGGCCAGATTTCGGTAACCTGTTATAGGCCCATAGAGCATGCAACATTCGTACCTTAAAGAGTGTGCCGCGTCTATCATATTGGAATTTATCATGTTACGATATATCAAGCCGGTCGACAAAAGATTTCGATTTCGAATGGACCACGCGAATGCCAGGGATCTGCCATTTTGGCAGATCGATATACGCCAGTCAGCCTCGATTTCCTGTTGAAGCCAGGACGCCGAATCCATATATTGGCGCAAGTAGACCAACCCGTATAGGCACACGCGGCGGAATCATCATGATGCCAATGTCTTTCCGGTTCAACTTCTCAAAACCCGAGCGTCCGGACCGTCCTGTTTCGCACCTTTACCGATTGGTTTCCACCGAATGAAGATTACAGGCATAGAGACAATCGCCCTCATGGGCGCAACGCCGAAATCCGGCTGGACGGCCGAAACGCCGCCGTCGGAAAACCTGCACACGCTGTTGGAAGTGCATACGGACAGCGGCCTGACCGGCCTGGGAAGCGTGGCCACCAGCAGGGCCCTGGTGGACGCCGCGCTGGATCTTCTGAAACCCCACTTCATCGGCGAGTCGGCCATCGAACCGGAGCGCGTCTCCGAAAAACTCCACCAGTCGACCTTCTGGCAGGGCCGGGGCGGCTCGGTCACGCACGCCATTTCGGGCATCGACATCGCATTGTGGGACCTCCTGGGCAAAGCCAGCGGACAACCCGTGGGTCGCCTCCTGGGCGGATACTACCGACACAGGATCAAGCCCTATGGCTCCCTCCTCTTCGAGGCAGATGACGCTGCTTTCAAACAGACTCTGGAGTCGGCCGTTTCCCGGGGTTTTCGCGCGCTCAAGCTCGGTTGGGGACCCTTCGGCCGCGAGGACAGGCGCACCGACGAGCGTCTCGTCAAGCTCGCTCGAGACACGGTGGGGCCGGATGTCGAACTGATGGTCGACGCGGGCGGCAGCGATCAGTTCTGGCCGCACGGGTATAAATGGGCGCTCGAAACCGCGCGGATGCTGGCCGACTACGACGTGGTCTGGTTCGAGGAAGCCCTGCCGCCGGACGATCTGGAGGGATTCATCGCCCTCCGTCAAAACGCCCCTGTCCCCATCGCCGGGGGCGAGGTCCTGACCCGTCGACAGAGCTTCATTGCCTGGATTGCGCGCGGCGCTTTCGATATCGTTCAGCCGGACGCCACGAAAGTCGGCGGCCTATCGGAGACCCGCCGCATCCTCTGGCACGCCTGCAATCACAACGTGCTGCTGGTGACCCACGGATGGAACACCGCGGTAGGCCTGGCGGCGGACCTCCACCTGGCCGCCGCCCATCCGACGGCCCGCTGGGTGGAGTACATCACCCCGTCGCCGTACATAGAAGACATCCTCACCGAACCTTTCCAGCTCGACGACGCCGGCCTGCTTACCATACCCACCACACCGGGACTGGGGATCGAGTTGGACCGGAAAAGGGTGAGACGTTATTCCGGGTAGGAGTCAGAAAATGAAAATTGGTGTTATGGGTGTCCATTACGGACACATCGGCGGCATGTTCAGGTCCGCGGTCAACGCCTCCAACGCGGAACTCGTCGGCATCGTGGAACACGACGACGCCCTTTACGAACAGTACACACGCGACGTCGACGTCCCCCGCTATCCCACGTTGACGGACATGCTGGACGCGACACGCGCCGACGTGGTCATGGAAGGCGTGGGCCACCACGAGAAGGTGGACATGGTCGAGACCTGCGCCGCGGCGGGCGCCCATGTGTTCCTGGACAAACCGCTCTGCCGTTCTCTGGACGATTGGGATCGTATCCGAACCGCAGTCCAGCGTCACAACATCCGCCTGACCATGTTCTATACCTCCCGTGGTTACCCGCCTTTCATCGCGCTGAGGGAAGCCATTCTCGCAGGAGAACTCGGCGAGATCGTCAGCCTGATCTCCACCCATCCCCACAAGCTCGGCCCATGGGCTCCCGACTGGTATTTCGATCCGCAGATCTATACGGGCACCTTCAGCGACGTCGCGTGCCACGGCGTGGACCAGGTCCGCTGGCTCACGGGCGCCGAATGCGTGGGCGTGCATGCGCTCGGCACGTGCAAGAGGCATACGCACGGCCCGCAAAAGCTTGAGATGGACCACATTCAGGCGTCATTTCAGTTGAGTACCGGAGCCTGCGCGCTGCTCACCGCGGATTGGCTGACTCCCGAAGACTCTCCGTCATTCGGCGACACGCGCTTCATCATCATGGGCACGAAGGGATCGGCCCACCTCAGGGCGTATGCGTCAGACAGCCTGCTCATCGTTGCCGACGGCAAGGGCGCGTACGAGCCCGAGTTCCCACCTGAACGCAACAGCAGCTTTGTGGAATCGATGGTGAACGCGTTCTCAGGCGGCGAGGAGAACTTCATCTCCACCTCCGACGTGCTGGCCGTTGCCAGAGCATGCATCATGGCGGAAGAATCCGCGCGCCGGGGCGGCGAGTTTCTGAGTATCGAGTAATCCCGCCACAACAGGAGACCTCAAATGGGCGCTTTACAGGCAGGCGTCGCCACGGCCAACATCACCCCCTGGCTGGGCGTGACCATTCCCGGGGGGCATCGGCCGGGATATGCCGATGACGTCCACGACGAACTCCTGGCCAAAGCCCTCGTCCTGGACAACGGCCATACCCGCGTCGCCTTCATCACCTGCGATCTCATCGCCGTGCCGCGGAATATCGCGGACCGCGCAAGGCAGCGCGTGGCGCAGCGGTGCGGCATCCCGATCGAAAACACGATGATCAATGCGACCCACACACACAGTGGGGGCGGCATCGCCGACTTGCTGGGTACGGACGGCGATTCTGACTATATCGAATGGCTCCACCTCAAGATCGCGGACGCGGCAGAACTCGCGTGCCGCCGCCTGCGACCCGCCCGAATCGGCTTCGCAAGCGTGGAGGAAGACCGCATCGCCTTCAATCGCCGCTGGCGGATGAAGGACGGGACCGTGCGGATGAACCCGGGGGTGGCCGACCCAAACCTGATCAAACCCTCGGGCCCCACTGACCCGGAACTCGCAATGTTCTACGTGGAGGACCTGAACGGCAATCCGCTGTCGGCCATTGCCAGTTACTCCCTGCACTACATCGGCGCCGGAGGTGGCATCTCGGCGGATTACTTCGGACACTTCTTCAGGCTGATGCGCCGTTATCTGGGCGGCGAATGCGTCCCCCTGCTGTGGAATGCGGCGTCCGGCCAGATCAACAATATCGACTTCAGCGGTCGACGCAGGTGGAAGGACAGCGGTCATGCGCACGCAAAGAAAATGGCCAACGTCCTGGCCGGCCACATGCTCACCGAAATCCAGCTGATGGACATGCAGGATAGTCTGGATCTCGCGGCCGCTGCCGGTTCGTTCGATTTCTCGCCCAGAACGATCACGCCCGAAGACCTGGAAATGGCTGAAAAAATCCTTGCGTCGCCCGACGATCCTCCAAAATACGACAAAGGCCCCTTCAGTTGGGTCGTCGGTCAGCCCATCCCGCGGTCCATCGTGGACATCTACGCGATGGAATGTCAACGCCTGGCGAAGCTCCCATCCAGTATGAGCGCCCAGGTGCAGGCATTCAGACTCGGCCACGCCGCCATCGTGGCGCTTCCGGGCGAGGTCTTCGTGGAGTCCGGCCTGGGAATCAAGACCCGGGCGCACGCCAGTCCGGTCTTTGTCGTAAGTCTCGCCAACGGTTACATCGGCTACATCTGTACCGACAGAGCCCTTTCCGAGGAGGGCGGATACGAAACCTGGGCGGCCAACTCCTCTCTGGGCGGCGTGGGCACTGCCCCGGCCATGGAGACCCTCGCAGACGACCTGCTGGCGCGGCTTTTCTAAAACAAAAAATCCAACGCATTTTCAGCCTGCGACGGGGATCATTGACGGTTACCGACGGGTTCGAGAATCGGCTTTCCCGTCATTCTGAGCGCGGTCGAGACGTCCCCTTATTCAATCACCTCCCGCATCGCTGTCACCGCATCCAGGCGTTCCTGTACCGGATCGAATCCCACTCCGGGCGTTTCGTCCAGTACGACATTGCAGTTTTCGTCCTGTTCGACCCATCGATCCGTAATATCTTCAGCGTAGAATTTGGAAGAAGGAAACACGTCCGCCGGATAGGTGAATCCCGGCAGCGTTCCCAACGCAGCGCAGATACCCGCACCCACCCCGCTTTCCAGCATCCCGCCAACCCACGCCGGCATCCCCGCGTCTCGCGCCATATTGTGAATCCGCACCGCGTTGTCCAGCCCGCCCACGCGTCCCGGCTTTACGTTGATCACGCGGCACGCGTCGATTTTCAACGCCAGCTCGAAGTCGCGGGGGCGCGTGACCGATTCATCCAGGCACACCGGCGTCTCGATGCGACGCTGCAACTCGGCGTGGTCGATGAGATCCGTATGGTCGAGGGGCTGTTCGATCATCGCCAGGTTGAACCGGTCGAAAGCCGCCAGCGTATCAAAATCCGCCTTAAGGTCGTAGCCGGAGTTGCAGTCCACGTGAATCACGGGATCGGGAAAGGCAGACCTCACAGCATCCAGCATCTCAATATCCCATCCGTGTTTCACCTTCAGCTTGATCCGCGGAAAGCCCGCGTCCACGGCGTCCTGGATCAGCGCGAGAAGCTCGTCAATCGTATCCTGGACCCCGAAATCGGCGCCGCACCGCACCACCGGCTCTTCCGCACCCAGCGCGCGCCAGAGGGGGACGCCGTTCAATTTGCTGTCGAGCGCCCACCAGGCCGTTTCAACCGCGGCTTTGGAGAACGGATTCCCCTTGAAGATCGATATCCGTTCGGCGACTTCCTCTGCGGTTTCCAGGGTCCAGCCAACGATCCGCGGCAGAAAAAACACGCGGGCGGTCTCATAGACGGAGCGCGCGGATTCCGGCGAATAGGTGGGGGCGTAGAACGGCGCCGCCTCGCCCCACGCTTCCGCCCCGTCGCCCGACAGCTTGACCATCACGGAGTGTATCGACGCATCCTCGCCGTAGGCGGTCCGCCACGGTGAAATCAGCGGCAGTTCGACGTATCGTATTTCCGCGGAATCGATTTTCACGTGGATTTCCTCTCTCACAGCCAATGCGCATAGGGCCACAGGGTGGCCGACCGGGTGAAATTGGCGTCCAGCAGCTTCTCGGGCTCTTCAATGGGGTCGTGACCGTAGCGCCGGACGAATTCCTCCTCGATTTTTCTCTCGAGCTCCGTAGGTTCGCCCAGGGGCAGGTCGACCCACGTATTTCCCCTCCTGGCGCTTTCCCGCACGGCAAGGCAGATTTCCCAGTCTTTCAGCGCGTTTTCATGCCCGTACTGCGGCCGGCCGCCAGTTGTAATCGCATTGTGAAAGCTGACGAGAATGCTCGCCTTGGCGACGTCGTCAGCCGAGCCGATTCGCCACTTTCTGTAAGGATTCTCCCATGAGACCGGCGGATCCGTTTCCACGTGCGCGACATCCAGTACCGATTCACCACCGACGTCCACGTAACTCTCCTGCAGTGCGTACGCCTGCGAAGTTTTCTCGCCATACAGCACGAGTTGGCCCTGGTCCAGAAATCCACGGGTCCCTTCCACGTGCCACCCGGTGGGGAAACCCTGTGCCGGGGAAGGGAAGACGCGCGGCGGTTTTTCGAAGAGGCAGACGATACCGCCCTCGAACTCCACCACTGCATGGTCCCACATCACCGTGGTCTCGCGCTCTCCGCCGTAGGCCTCGTACGGAAGCGCCGGCACTTCACCGCAAAAGCCCAGCACCCGCTTCGCCTCCCTGCCCAGCAACGTGCGGACTCCGTTGAATCCGTGATATTGACCCGTCAGGTACCACAGACGGGAATGGGTCAGCTCTCCGAGCATGCCTGCCTCGATGACCTTTCTCTTAAGCCGCTCCCTGGGCCACAACCACACCTGCTCCGCCACCTCCCATAACACGCCGTTTTCTTCGCATGTCCTCGCGACGGCCTTCGCGTACCTTCGGGTGAGCCCGACCGGAATCTCGGTAACAACATGCGCGCCTCGCCTCGCGGACGTCATCGCGATTACGCCGTGCGAGTCCTTGGGCGTCATACTCAGCACCACTTCGGGTCTGGCCGAAGCGAAGAGAGACCCGATGTCCCGGAAACAGGCCGTTGAAGCGCCGGCTGACGCTTCGGCCAGTGCGCGTTCGTCACGGTCGCAGATTCCGACCAGTTCGTAATGATCCGACAACCGGGCGATTGTACCGAGATACTGGCGCGCCCGGGAACCCGGATCCACCCCCACGCCGATCACCGCAATCCGAAGCCTATGCATGAGTGCTGCTACCTCCCATTGTCCGTTGCCTTCTTTCTCAATATTCCGAAATATACCGTCGGGTTTCCAGCGGTGTCAACCCCTTTGCGCCCGAGAGCCGGTACCTGGTCATGTCCCTCACTCCTCCCCGGCCCCGGTCCGATCTTCCGGCCCATCGTCGAAATAATGTCATCCGGGCGGTAAAGGCCCCGGCGTTTCCCCTTCAGCGGTTGACTTCAAACCCCTAACAGAGTATATTCTAACCTTCTATAAAATGCGTGTGTAGACGGTTGAATTTTTTGAAGTTGTAAATAATGTCCCGGCCTGAAAACAAGATGGTGTGAGGCCACCTTTTCCCTGAATGGAACAGAAGCATGAGCGTGTCCCGAGGATGAATACCCGGAATATCAGAAACTTCTGCATCATCGCCCACATCGACCACGGCAAGTCGACCCTGGCGGACCGCCTCCTGGAAACGACCTCGACCCTTTCTCAGAATGAGATGGTGGATCAGGTTCTGGACGATATGGACCTGGAAAGAGAACGCGGCATTACCATCAAGTCGCACGCCGTCCGGATGGAGTACGTGCGTCCCGACGGTCGGAGATACACCCTCAACCTCATCGACACACCTGGACACGTCGATTTTTCTTACGAGGTTTCCCGAAGCCTGGCTGCCTGCGAAGGCGCGCTCCTTTTGGTCGACGCCGCGCAGGGCGTGGAGGCGCAGACGATCAGCAACGTGCTGCTCGCGCTTGATCAGGACCTCGAGATCATCCCGGTTATCAACAAGATCGATCTGCCCAACGTGGACGTGGACAGGGTGGTCCTGCAGATCCACGACCTCCTGGGTGTCGAAGAGTCCGAAATCCACAAGATAAGCGCCAAAGAGGGCGTTGGCGTCGAGGGCGTGCTGCAGGCGATCATCGACCTGATTCCACCGCCGAAGGGCGATCCGGATGCGGAACTCCAGGCCCTGATCTTCGACTCGATCTTCGACCGGTACCGCGGGGCTGTCGCCTCCGTTCGCGTATTCCAGGGCAGCCTGCAGACCGGCATGCCCATTCGGTTTTTCTCAACGGCGCGAGAGTTCGAAGCCGAGGAAATCGGCGTACTCCGACTCAGGCGCGTCAAGACAGGCACGCTGCAGGCCGGAGAAGTCGGATATCTCATTGCCGGCGTGAAGGACCTGGAAGAACTCCACATGGGAGACACCGTTACGGGGTGCAGCCGCCCCGCCAGGGAACCGCTGCCAGGGTACCAGGAAGTCAAGCCGATGGTCTTTTCCGGCGTCTATCCGGTCGACGCGGAAGACTATACTGACCTCCGAACCGCCCTGGAGAAACTGCGCCTGAACGACGCGTCGCTCCGTTTCGAGCCGGAAACGTCCACGGCACTGGGGTTCGGCTTCCGCTGCGGCTTCCTGGGCCTGCTTCACATGGAGATCGTCCAGGAGCGCCTTGCACGGGAATTCGACATGGACATCATCACCACCGTACCCAACGTGGAGTACGAAGTGCTTCTCACCAACGGCGACGTCGAAGTCGTGCACAATCCCGCCGAAATGCCGCCGGCCGTTCAGATCGAAGAAATAGCGGAACCCGTACTCAACGCACAGATTCTGGTTCCGGCGGAATACATCGGCGCAGCCATGCAGGTTGCCCAGGACCGCCGTGGAATCTATATTACCACGGAGTTTGTGGATCCGACTCGCGCGCTGCTGCGTTACGAACTCCCACTTTCCGAGATTGTGCTCGACTTTTACGACCGTCTGAAATCCGTCAGTCGAGGATACGCCTCGTTCGACTACGAATACAGGGAACACCGGGCCGCCGACCTGGTGAAGCTCGACCTGCTCATCAATGAAGACCCCGTCGACGCGCTGTCCGCCGTAGTCCATCGCGTCAAGGCTTACGAATGGGGACGGGCGATCTGTTCCAAACTCAAGGAACTCATTCCGCGACAGATGTTCGAGGTTGTCATCCAGGCCGCCATCGGCAGGAAAATCATCTCAAGAACATCCGTGCGCCCCTTCCGAAAAAACGTCACCGCGAAATGTTACGGTGGAGACGTGACCCGAAAGCGCAAGCTTCTGGAAAGACAGAGGGAAGGGAAACGAAGGATGAAGCAGGTGGGAAACATCGAGATTCCACAGGAGGCATTCCTCGCCGTCCTGCGTATGGAAATGTAAGAAGAAACCCACGGCCACCGAGCCGAAAGACCAGACAAATGGTCAAACCTGCACGACGCACGAGAACCCGGAAAAAGGCCCCTGTCAGGAAGGCCCGGAAGGGAAGGACCCGAAAGGGGAAGAAGTCCGTGGCCAGAGAATATCTCGAAGCCATTCTGGTGGCCGTCGCACTGGCGCTTTTCCTGCGAACCTTCGTCGTCCAGGCCTTCAGCATTCCCACGGGCTCCATGGAAAACACGCTGCTCATAGGGGACTTTCTGCTGGCAAACAAGATCGTCTACGGCGCCAGGATTCCCTTTACCGACGCGCGGCTCCCCGGTTTCAGGAATCCCGAACCCGGTGATATCGTCATTTTCGAGTATCCGAAGAATCCGGAAAGGGACTTTATCAAGCGCGTGGTGGCGGGGCCAGGACAGGAGATCGAAATCCGGGACAAGATCCTCTACGTCGATGGCAAGCGCACCGTGGACCCGCCGCTTTCCAAATACGTGGACCCGGTCATCCTCCCCTTTTCGTCATCCGGCGGGGATCGGGACAACAAACGCCTTGCGAGGGTTCCCGAGGGCCACTATTTCGTCATGGGAGACAACCGCGACAACAGTGAGGACAGCCGCTACTGGGGCTTTCTGGAAAAAGACCGTATCCGGGCGCAGGCGAATATCATCTACTGGTCGTGGGCGCCGGACCCCGGGGCGCCGGCGTTCGAGAACATCCTTTCGATTCCCAAAATTGCCGTCTATAACCTGATTCATGGATTCGGCCGCGCACGATGGAGCCGTATCGGACGGATTGTCAGGTGATGACATCTTGCGGTTTCGCTCGTACAGCTGTTACGGCCCGAGACTGTGTCACCATTTATCCGCCGACTCGAGCCGTGTCGTTGCGATTTTTCCGGCGCTGCCTCTTCACGGCGCTGATGTCAGTTGATCGGGTTTTTGATTCAAGCTGACAGCGGAGAGCTGATGGCTTCTCTTGCTGCTTCCGGTTGCCTTATGTCCAGTCTCTACATCCATATTCCATTCTGCAAATCCAGGTGTCCCTACTGCGACTTCGCCTTCGACGTCGGCAAGACGCGCCTGGCAGACCGGTACACGGCGGCGGTCATCAGCGAGTTCCGGACCCGGCTTCCGCAGATGGGGTCCCGCGCCGTGTTCGACACGGTCTATTTCGGCGGCGGCACGCCTTCCGAGATTCCGCCGAACTCGCTGAAACGGATTCTGGATACGGCAAGGACGCGTTCCGCGATCGCGCAGGATGCAGAGGTTTCCGCCGAAGCCAATCCGGAGGACCGTTCGCGATTTGCGGAGATGGCTGCTGTCGGCATCAACCGCCTCAGCCTGGGGATACAGGCCCTGGACCACGCCACGCTCCGGGCCCTGGGGAGGCGGCATTCGCCCGCGGAGGCCGAGGCGGCAGTCGGCGCCGCGCGCCGGGCCGGATTCAGCAACCTCAATATCGACCTGATGTTCTCCGCGCCTCGACAGACGGTATCCGTGTGGCGCGAGACTTTGGAACGGGCCATAGACCTTTTTCCCGAACACGTCTCCGTTTACGGGCTGACCATCGAGCCGGTCACCGCATTCGGCCGAAGAATGAAGAAAGGCCGCCTGCCGCTTCCTCCCGAAGAAACTCAGGCGGAAATGTACGAAAACGCACAGGAAAAGCTGACCGAGGCCGGCTACGTCCAGTACGAGGTCTCGAACTTCGCACAACCTGGTTTTGCCTGCCGTCACAATATCGCCTGCTGGGAAAGGCGCGCGTATCTTGGCATCGGGCTTTCCGCCCATTCCTTCGTCAATGACCGCCGGACCTGGAACATCCGCCCGCTCATGGCGTATATAAGGAGTGTGGAATCTTCGGGTACCGCCGTTGAAGAGGAAGAAGCAATCTCCTCACGCGAAAGGCGCATGGAACAGGTAATGCTCGGTCTCCGCCGCAGCAACGGCATACCCGAGAGGCTGTTAGGCCCAGGAGGCGGACGGAACAGCTTCATTCCCGATCACCTTCTGGAACGCGGCGACGGGCGTGTCCGGCTCACCCGCCGCGGACTCCTGCTGGCGGATCTGGTCTGTGAAGAGCTTCTCAGGGGGATGGAATGGAAATCCGCCTGAGAGCGCCCGGCTCCACGTCCAACCTGGGTCCCGGATTCGACGCGCTCGGCCTTGCTCTGACCATCTACAACCGGGTCGTCATTCGAACCGCATCCAATGACCGGCGCCGACGGATGTGCATTACCGGGAAAGGCGCCGGGAAACTCCCGTTGGACGATTCCAACCTGTTCTTCCGGTCCGCCGACGCGGCCGCGCGGCGCGCGGGCCGAACCCTGCCCGGGCTGGACGTGGAGATGCACAATGGCGTGCCGCTCTCCCGCGGGCTGGGCAGCAGTTCCACGGCCATTGCAACCGGGGTCTACGCGGCCAACCTGCTGTTGGGCGAGCCCATGTCGGAACACGCCCTGCTCGATCTCGCCACGGAACTGGAGGGTCATCCCGATAACGTTGCGCCCTGTCTTCTGGGCGGCCTCGTCATTTGCTCCTCCGAAAACGGCCGGGTCGAAACAATCCGCGCCCTGCCGCCGTCGGAACTTCGCGCGGTCGTCGCAGTTCCCTGCTTTGAACTCAATACGGAAGCCGCGCGAGCGGCCCTTCCGGAACAGGTGCCGCACCGGGACGCGGTGTTCAACGTGGGCCGCGCATGCCTGGTTACGGCGGCGCTGATGAGCGGAGACCTGCCCGCTCTGAGATCCGCGATGAGGGACCGCCTCCACCAGCCATACCGGGCTTCACTCGTGCCGGGAATCGGCCACGTTCTAGAGGCAGCGGAAGAAGCCGGGGCCATGGGCGCATGCCTGAGCGGCGCCGGACCGTCGTTGCTGGCTTTTGCGACCGATGACGCTGTGAGTATAGCAAGCGCCATGAAAAAAGCCTGGGAGCGACAGGACATACAGGTCGACACCGCCGTCCTGCGTGTCGATCGGGACGGGGTAACCACAGAATGACCGGGTTTTTTTCCTATCGCAAGCCGTCTCTTGTCATACGGCTGATTGCGATCGTGCTTACCTGCGGGCTCGTGGCTGAACCTGTTATGCTATTCGCGCAATCCGGTCCCGGACGGGAACTCGGCCGCAGGAGGTCCGAACGCAAATCCATGGGCGCAACGCTTCAACCGGACGAGATGCAGGGCCTGGACGTGAAGTGGATCGGGAAAATCGCTTACGATGCCATTATCCGATCCGAACGATACATTGTCGGTCCAGGCGATACCTTCAGCATCCATATCGAGGCCGGCGAAGAACCGGTCACGCTCCCGGTTCTTGTCAATGCGGAAGGCAAACTGGTCATTCCGTACGTCGGCGCCATTCAGCTGGCCGGTCTCAACCTCGGAGAAAGCCGACGCGAGATCCAGGAAGCGGTAAGCGACCGCCTGAACAAGCTCGACATCCAGATCTCTCTCACGCGGCTGCGCAGTTTCCCCGTAAACGTCGTGGGGCAGGTCGCCCAGCCCGGCACCTACATGGTGGAGGGAACCGAGCAGGTTTCCGAACTCATCAGCCAGGCCGGCGGGCTGCTCAAGCCTCCAGACGGAAGGGCTTCGAACAGGAACATCCGGATACAGCGGCTCTCCGAACTCGGCAAGCCGATGGAAACGGAACGCAGCGCGGACCTCGCCCTGTGGCGACTTTCGGGCGATATCGCCCACAACCCCTTCCTGCTCGATGGCGACCAGATATTCGTGCCCGCACGCACGGACTCAGTGCGCGTCTCGGGCGCGGTCTATAAGCCCGGCAGTTTCGAATTCGTCTCCGGCGACCGTGTCTCCGACCTGATCGCTCTGGCCGGGGGACTGCACGGCGACGCAACGACCGCCAGCGCTGAACTGCTCCGTGCCTTTTTTGCGGAAGGACGCGAAGAGCGAAACGCCATCCGGCTCTCTCAGGCACTGGCAGGTGACGTGGATGCGAACCTGCCTCTCCGCTCGGGAGACAAGCTCCACGTGGCCGTAAAGGAGCGGCGGGTCACAATCGAAGGTGAGGTCTACTTCCCCGGGACCTATTTCCTGGGCGCGGGGATGACGCTCAGTGAACTGATCAGGAAGGCCGGCGGATTCACGTCCAAAGCCTCTCTCGCCCAATCCATCGTCGTCCGCCGCGTCGAGTCTCCCAAAGGAGTCGCCGGTCCGAAGCAGCTGCAGAGCGTTGGCCCCATCAGTCTGACCGACGCCCAGCGGACCTATATGGCCATGCAGAAACAGCAAATGTCCGGACGCCTGCCGGTCGACTTTGCCGCGCTCTTCGAGAAAAAGGACGATTCGCAGAACATCCTGCTCAGAGACGGAGATATCGTGAGGATCCCGAGGCTCGTACCCTCGGTTGCGGTCAATGGATACGTCATTACCCCCGGCGCCGTTCCCTACGAACCGGATCTCGGCGTTCAGGACTACATCAGCAGGGCCGGCGGGCTGAACGAGCAGGCCGAAAGAGGCGAAATATACGTGATACAGGGCAGCACCGGTAACTGGACGAAAGCGTCCAGGGTCCAGCACGTCAATCCGGGAGACACAATTTTCGTCATGGGCAAGAAGCCCGTACACGGATGGCGGCTTTTCCGCGAGACGCTGGTTGTACTTTCGCAGGTAGCTGCTCTGGTCATTGCGGTACGGAGCATCAGTCGTTAATGGAACCCGAAAAGAACTTCCTCGACCATCTGGCTGTCCTCGTCCGCTGGCGGCGAATGATCCTCGTCACCTGCATTACCATATCCGCAGTGACGGCGGGCGTCAGCCTGATCATCACACCGGTCTACCGTGCAAGCGCCGTCCTTTATCCGCCCAGCGAGAGCCAGGGAACGCTGGGCATTTCCGCAATTCTCGAAAAACTGCCGGTGGGGATGCTGGGCATGGGGGAAAGCGTCGTTTCGGCGACCGAATTCGTGCCCATTCTCAAGAGCCAGCGCGTGGCCGAAGCCATCATCCGCCGATTCAATCTTCAGGAGTCCTACGATGCCGAAACACGCGAGGAACTCCTCCAGATGGTCGACGACCGGCTGGAAGTGGAACTCTCTCGAGAGCAGTTCCTGACCGTATCCTACGAGGCGGAAACACCGGAAGCGGCCGCCAGGATTACCAATGCCTTTGTCGAAGAACTCGACCTCGCGCTGAGGCACCGGCGCGAACAACAGGCGAGCGACCTCCGCGGCTACCTGGAAAAGCGCCTGGCGCAGGCCGAACGCAGCATGATCGAAGCCGAATTGGCCTACAACGCGTTCCAGAAGGAACATTCGGCCATTGACATAGAACGCCAGACCAAGGCACAGATAGACGCTTACTCCTCCCTCATCACTTCAACGCTGGGGGAGATGGTCATCCGCCGCGAAATCGCCGCCCTTCAGATGAACCCCGACAATAGCAGGGTCCGGCAGCTCGATATCGAAATCGAGGGCGCGAAAGAAGCGCTGGACGGCATCCTCGAGGGATCGGACCCCGAAAGCGGCGGGAGCGCCGTTCGCGATATGCCCGGCATCATGCTCCCGATGGATCAGATCCCGGACCTGGGACTTCAGGCCATGAGACTGATGCGCGAGATGGAAATCCGAAACCTGATCTATCAGTTCGTACTTCAGGAATACGAAAAAAGCAGCTTTGAAGAGAAAAAGGAAACGTCCCTGGTCGTGGTTCTGGACCCTGCCGTGCCGCCCGACTTCCGGAGCCGCCCACGGCGCGCGCTGATGGTTGGCACTGCCGCAGGTCTGAGTCTGCTCCTGAGCATCCTGGTCGCATTCGTGATGGAAGCCCTGCGAAGTCCCGACCCGGCCAACCGCACCCGGCTGGATATGATTCGACAGGAGTTGAGACCGCGGAAACAACGCGAACAGTGAACCCACCCGCAATAAGCCGGGATTTCCCGCGAAAAACTCTCCCATGCCCCACCGTATCCTCACCACCCTCGTCGGCAGCTATCCCGTACCGGACTGGCTGCGAAATTCTTCCTCCCGACAGACGCTGATCGACGCCATACGGGTCGTGTTAAAAACCCAGGAAGACGCGGGAATAGACGTTGTCACGGACGGCGAACTGTGCCGGTTCGACGTCAATCATCCTGAAACCAACGGCATGATTGACTATTTCTCGCAAAGACTGGGCGGTATAACGACCCGATTCGGACGTGAGGATCTGAATGCGTTTCGCGCGGATGCGGGCCTTAACTATCGCGCGGATCCCGCGGGCCTGATCGAACGAGAGCTTGACGAAGGCACGCTCAATCTGCCCGGAGACTACCGGATGGTCCGGCCTCTGACCCGGTCGAAGCTCAAATTCACCCTCACCGGGCCGCACATGCTCAGCAAAGTCCTTATGGATCGCCACTATGGAAATCCCGAGGCCGCGGCCGCGGCGCTGGGTGAGCTCTTCGCCAGACAGGTTGCCGACATCGACGCGGACGTGATACAGATCGACGAAGCCAATATCCCCGGACACCCTGAAGACGCCGCCTGGGCCGCCCGTGCGTTGAACACCGTACTCGACGAGGTCACGGGAGAAAAAGCCGTACACGTCTGCTTCGGGAACTACGGCGGCCAGACCGTTCAGCAAGGCACCTGGCAGGACCTGGTCCCGTATCTCGCCGCATTGAGAGCGGACCATCTGGTCCTCGAATTCAAACGCTGGGGCATCGGACAGGCTGCATGCCTGAAGGACGTTCCCGATTCCGTAAGGATTGGAGTCGGTGTAATCGACATCAAATCAAACATTGTTGAGACACCTGACGAAATCGCATCCGACATCGAAGCCGCGGCCCGCAGCCTAGGGGTGGATCGAATCGCATGCGTCCATCCCGACTGCGGCTTCTGGATGCTGCAACGCAACGTTGCCGACCGAAAGATCGAAGCCCTCGTAAAGGGCCGGGACCTCTTCGAAGGGCGTTGAATCCGCCGGCCAGTCGTGCGAAACACAACACGGCGTCGCCCGATACCAATCTATGCACCTCATTCGAAATAACCACAGAACGCTGTTCATCCTTGGTGTCCTGCTCGCGCTGGCTGAAGCATCTTTCGCCCAGCGCCGGGGTACCCTTGTCACCATCGCGGGCGGCGGCGACCGGGAAGGCGAGAATATTCCCGCAACCGACCTGGCCCTCAGTCTCCCCCTCGGCGCCGCCACCGACGCTGACGGCAACGTCTATATCGCCGACACGGGGACCCACCGCATCCGCAGGGTGGACGCGGTCACCGGACAGGTCACGACCGTAGCCGGTACCGGAGAATCCGGTTTCGCGGGCGACGGCGGACCCGCTGGCGAAGCCCAACTGGACAGGCCCCAGGGCGTTGCCGTTGACGAGGACGGCAACGTGTACATTGGTGATACGGGCAACCGGCGCATCCGGCGCATCGACGCCGCCACCGGGATCATTACCACCATCGCGGGCAGCGGCGGGTTCGGTTTCGACGGCGACGGAGGTCCGGCCGCCTCCGCCGTACTCGGCGAAGTCGTCGCCCTGGCGATGGGCCCTCGCGGTGGACTCTACATCGCGGACGGACTGGACGGACAGGCCCGGGGCAACAACCGGGTACGGAGGATCGACCTGGAAAGCGGCGTGATCACGACCCTTGCGGGCGACGGTGATTTCTCATTCGGCGGCGACGACGGCCTGGCGGTTGAAGCTGGACTGACGGTGGAAGACGTTGCGGTGGACGCGTCAGGAAATATCTTCATCGCCGATTTCAACAATTATCGCATCCGACGGGTGGACGCGGAAAGCGGCATCATCACCACCGTGGCCGGCCGCGGTCCCGTATTTGGCGGTGGCGGCGCATTCTCGGGCGACGGCGGACCCGCCACCGAAGCGCGGCTCGATTTGCCCGGCGGCGTGGCCGTGGGCGCGGACGGAACCCTCTATATATCGGATACGGGCAACAACCGCGTCCGCGCCGTGGATCCCGTCACCGGGGATATCTTCACCCTGGCGGGCACAGGCAACTTCGGATCCGCCGGTGACGGCGGGCCTGCCCCGCTCGCCGAACTCCGCGAACCCACTCGCGTGGTCCTGGACCCCGACGGCAACCTGATTGTCGTGGATACGGGCAACAGCCGCATCCGCAAACTCTTCGATCCCGCGTTCCAGGCGCCCGTTCTACGTCTGACCGTCACCCGCGTTGACTTCGGCGCGGTCGTCGTGGAAGACCAGGCGACTCGAACATTGACTATCGGTAACGTGGGCAGGCGCAACCTCACGTTGTCCAGCGCTTCGACCGACCGGCGGGAGTTCGTCCTGCTGGACGTATTTCCGATCGAAGTCGAACCGTCCGGGGAGACGGAAATCCAGATGCAGTTCAACCCTCTCGAGGAAGGCGTCGTGCAGGGAGCGCTTACGATCAATACCGACGATCCAAGGCGTCCCGAACTCACCATCCCTCTCTCGGGAACGGGCGCGGCGCCGGACATCGGCGTGTTCCCGGAAAGCATCGAATTCGATCGCACGTATGTTGGCCGCGAACAGTCAACCGTCCTGCGCGTTGCGAACCTGGGCGCCGGCGTACTGACCGTCTTCCGGGCGGAGCTGACGGACCCCGTACAATTCTCCGTCAACCTGGACGACACCCTGCGCATCCAGTCGAGCCTGAGACAAAGCCTTGACGTCGTCTTCCGTCCTGCCAACACAGGGATGCAGCGGGCGGAACTCACGCTGTTCAGTAACGATCCGAACGAGCCTGAGCTGGTTATACCCCTCCGGGGCTTCGGCACGGAATCCAGGCCGGGCGGTTTCCTCGACGTGGCGGGCGACCGGGGGATGGCCGATGAGGGCCCCGGCTTCGGCGCCGCCTGGGCGGATTACGACGGAGACGGCGATCCCGACCTCTACGTGGTGCGCAGCCTTCAGTCCAACCTGCTGTACCGCAACGACGGCGACGACTTTACGGAGGTGGCCTCCGTGGTCGGCGTGGCGGACGACGGCGACGGCAGTGCGGCGGCCTGGGCGGACGTCGACGGCGACGGCGACCTGGACCTGTACGTCACGAATTTCGGACAGCCCAACCGGCTCTACCGCAATGACGGCAACCGATTCACCGAAGTCGCCGCACAGGCCGGCGTGGACGACGGCGGAGACGGGTACGGCGCGGCGTGGGCGGACGTGGAAGGAGACGGAGATCCCGACCTTTACGTGGCTAACTTCGGGGAAAACCGGTTCTACCGGAATGAAGGGGGCCGCTTTGTCGAAGCCGCCGCAGAGGCCGGTCTGGACGACGACAACAGTAGCCTTCAGCCGGCATGGGCGGACTACGACGACGACGGGGACCCGGATCTCTTCCTCGCAAACAGCGGTCCGAATCGGCTCTTCCGGAACGACGGCGGTACCTTCACGGATGCATCGTCGGACGCGGGGCTGGATGAACTCGGTCTGGGCGGTCCGAGTTTCGGCGCAGGCTGGGGCGATTTCGATAACGACAGGGACCTGGACCTGTATGTGACTTATTTCGGCGAAGGCAATCGCCTATATGTCAATACCGACGGCCGGTTCCAGGAGTCCAGCAACAGTTTCAATGTGGCGGGACCGGACACGGTGGACAGCCGGGCCGCGGTCTGGGGCGATTTCGATAGCGACGGCGATCTGGACCTCTACGTCTCCAATGCGGGCGGGAAGAACAACCTCTTTCGAAACGAAGCCGGGACTTTCACGGATATGGCCGACTCCTTCCGCGTGACAGGCGGCGCCAACAGCCGGGGCGTGGCCCTGGCGGACTTTAACGGCGACGGCGGGCTGGATATCTTCGTGGTGGTGCAGGACGGCGCCGACCGGCTGTACCGGAACCAGGAATTCAATGGAAACTGGCTGGCCATCCGCCCTCGCGCAACAAGGAGCAGTCCGGACGCCATCGGCACGCGATTCGAAATTGCCTTCGATGGCAAGGCAGCGGCCCGGGAGATTACGGGCGGTGCTTCGTATCTCTCTCAGGACGCCCTGACCGCCGTCTTCGGACTGGGCGACGCCGACCAAGTCGATACGCTGACCGTTCGCTGGCCGTCGGGCATCGCGCAGCGCCTCAGGAACATCGCTGCAAACACCGTTCTTGAAGTCACCGAGACAGTGCCGCCGCCGCCCCGACGCATCGAACTGGACGCCGCTGTGTCCGCGCTGGCGGCGAACGGCGAAGCGCGAGCGCTAATCCGCGCCCGCATCCTGGACGCCAGGGACGAGGTCGCGCTCATCAGCAACCGCCTCCTGATTTTCAGTGTCTCGTCTGGCGAAGGCGCTTTTACGGGTAGCGATACGGCGGTTGTGCGGGACGGACTGGCATCCATCCTATTTCAGGCCGGTACGACACCGGGCGACGCATCCGCAACCGCACGGTTTCAGGGGCTCCCGCCCGGGCAGATCACAATCAGCCTGCTGCCGCCCGTCGGACCGGACCATACCTCCATACGCACGCTCGCCGGAATCGGCGGAAGCCAGAGCAGCTTCGGGGGTGACGGCGGCAGCGCCGACCAGGCGTTCCTGAACGTCCCAAAGGGCGTCGCCGTTGCAGCGGACGGGGTGCTTTACATTGCCGATTCGGGAAACAACCGGGTAAGAAGGGTCGACGTGGATGGTTCGATCAGCACGATCGCAGGAGATGGAATAGGGCTTTCCATCGGTACCGGCGGGCCGGTCGCGGACGCCAGTCTAGGTGATCCCCGGGGCCTCGCGCTCACGCCCAGGGGAGATCTGATCGTTGGCGAAGTGAGCGGTCATATCGTGCGACGAATCGACCTCTCAAATGAGAATATCCTCGCCTTCGCCGGAAGGGATATTCCCGGGTACGGCGGCGACGGTCGCGCGGCGGCGGACGCGAATCTGTCGGGCCCCGTGGGGATTGCGGCTGATGCTATCGGTAACGTCTGGATTGCGGAACGCTTCAACCACAGGGTCCGCAAGGTGGACGCCGGGGGCATCATTACCACCGCTGCAGGCAGCTTTCAGGAGGGTTTCGCGGGCGATGGAGAACGCGCGACAATGGCCGCGCTGAACGCGCCCGAGGGTGTTGCCGTAGACGCCCATGGCCGCCTGTTCATCGCCGATACCGGCAACCATCGCATCCGGATGGTGAACACCGAGGGTATCATCTCCACGGTGGCCGGAACCGGGGAAGCCGGTTTTTCGGGCGACGGCGGGCCGGGGGCAACGGCCCTGATGAACGGCCCGGTTGACGTAGCGGCGGACAACAACGGAAACCTTTACATCGCGGACACCGGCAACCACCGGATACGGGTCCTGGACCTGAACCTGGGCATCATACAGACCGTGGCCGGTACGGGATTTCCGGGCTTCAACCAGGCCGAGGGCCCAGGCACCGAGACGACGCTCAATTCGCCGACGGGCCTCGCCACCGATCCGGAGGGCAGGGTTTACGTTGCAGACACGAACAACAACAGCATCCTGCAACTCACGGTGGACTTCCCCCCGGAATACCACCGCGAGCCCCCACCGGTCCCTCCGCCACCGCCGCCGCCTTCGGACGGCGCGGCCGACTTCAACGGCGACGGCGCGGTAAACTTTGCCGACTTCATTCTCTTCGCGCGGGCCTACGGTTCCACTGATATGCGCTTTGATCTCGACGGCGACGGAACGGTCGGATTCGGAGATTTCATCGCCTTCACCAACGCCTTCGAACAGACCCCGCCTTCGGCGCGATTCCAGCCGGGAAGCCGTCTCTGACCATGCAGCGGGCGCCCATCCTGGCGACCAACGATCCGGGAATCATCCGGACTGCCGATTGTATCCGCTCCGGTGGCGTGGTCGTCTATCCTACCGAAACCGTGTACGGCCTGGGCGCCGATCCCTTCAATCCCATCCCGTTCGAACGCATTTTCAGCGTGAAGGGCCGAGAAACGGAAAAGGGCCTGATCCTGCTTATCCGCGGCAGGCGGGACTTGGACGCGCTAGTCGCGAACATTCCACGGACCGCTGAAGTTCTTATGGACGCATTCTGGCCCGGACCGCTCACGCTGGTGTTTCCCGCCTCGCCCTCCCTTCCGGAGCACCTGCCCGGATCCTCTTCCACAATAGCCCTCCGCATGTCCGACGCACCGGTCGCCAGCGCATTGCTGAGCCATGTCGGCGGCCCCATAACCAGCACCAGCGCCAACCTATCGGGCCAGCCCCCGGCCCGAAGCGCGCAAGATGCCGCCAACGTCCTCGGCGACCGCGTCGATCTGATCCTGGACGGCGGCACCTCGCCCGATTCATGTCCCTCCACCCTCGTCGACGTCTCCGTCCCGAATCCGCGAATCCTCCGACCCGGCCGTATCGCGGAAACGGATATCCGCCAAGTACTGACTTCAAGGTGAATCAAGGCTCGACCCTGGGTGAAGACATCCTGCGTCGACGACGAACAGGGCTGAGACATCAATTTCGGCATCCCATAGCGGCAATCGCTCAGACGGCTCTGTACTTTTCCGCTTGCCAAAATCATCGTTCAAGGGCATTATTGAACTGAATTGCAATGTTGATAATGGCAGTGGCTCAACTTCTTGCGGCCAATTAGTATCGTAACTCTGTTGCAGATGCAGAATAATCCATGACCCTCGAATACACTCGGCACGCCCTCCACGTAATGGCCGAACGGATGATCCCTGCTGAGTGGGTAGAACGGACCGTGACTGATCCATCTATGCGGTCGCACGATCCTAACGACCCTGAGGTGGAACGGTTCTTTCGCTCGATCCCTGGACAATCTGACCGTGTGTTGCGAGTGGCAGTCAACACCCGCGCTGTGCCATGGCGAGTGGTGAGCGTATTCTTTGATCGCGGCATGAAAGGAAGAATATGAAACTGAACGTCGACAAGGAAGCCGACGCTCTATATCTGCGCCTCGACGATTCTCCAATAGTCGAGTCCGAGGAGGTTTCCCCGGGAGTCGTACTCGACTACAACGCATCGAATGAAGTCGTGGGCGTGGAGATGCTCCGTCTCTCGAAACGTTCGACCGACCTGAATCTTTCCGCATTGCAGTTCGAGACGGTCTGATCGCATTGGCGTGTCACAGGAATTGCTCAGGCGTTTCCATTGCCCGCGGCATTCGTCGAGCGATTTCACACTTCCTGCCGTCGGTAAATCCGCAAGAGTCACCCACCTCAATCCTTCCTCTGTTACTTGCCGTTGCCAATCAGATCGTGTCACGGGGACCCCGGCATCCCGTCCCGATAGAGGCGTCCCGGCTTCTTCCGGACGCGGAAGAAGCCGGTGTGAGGGTGGGGCGGACATTCCTGTCTGCCCGCATCGACGCCGTCGCTGTCTCCGCTTGCACGTGACGAAACCTGATTGACGGCACGTCCACGATTTCTTCGCACGGCCCGGAATGGCCGGTCGGCCGATCAACGCAAACTAAATGGCATGTTTCAACCAGGGAACATCCGATGCGATTCTCACCGCGACAAATGGTGCAGCGCCCCCGGCGTGAGAGCAGGGGCAACAGGGCCCTTCTGGTACTGGTGGACAGGCGGGGCAGCTATACGGATACAAGCATCGTGGACCAGACCGTCCTGGTCGCCTTGCAGCATTTCGGGTTTCCATTCAGGATTCACGATCTGGCCGCCGGGCCCCTGACTGCCGAACTGCTCGACGGATGCGCCGCGGTCGTTATCGCACAGTCGCGCCTGGGAGATACCCTCTCGTTCGAGGAGACGGATTTGCTGGCGGCGGGCGTGGAGGAAGCAGGGATGGGACTGGTCAATTTCGACGGGGAACTGCGACTTTACAAACCGCCCCTGCTCCGGCTGTTGGGATTGGAGGTCGACCGGATCCCGATGGCTTCGGACCTGCTTCGCATCGGAGACAACGACCACTTCATCAACTGGACGCAGCAGGCGGGCAGTATGGTCCGACTGAAACGACCCGTGACCGTCGCGCAGATCAAACGCGCGGGGCGGCACGTCGTGGAACTGGCGCAGGCCGCCATGGGCAAGGAACAGCTCATTTTTTCACGCCACAACGTACCAGGTACGGCCTACGAGCCGGACCAGTTTCCGGCCGTGCTGGCTGCGGTCTGCGGCAAGGGCAGGGCGGTGCAGTTTGCCCTTTCGCCCCGCATCTGGCACCAGGAGTTCCTGGGTCACGCCATGGGGTTGGACGCCTTCTTCTGGCGATCCATCGTCTGGGCGGCGCGCAAGCCGTTCGTCGCGCAGATGATGCCGCCCTACGTGACCATACGGGTGGACGACGGCCGGGGACGCCACAATTTCCGCTATACGGAGGTGATGAACCGGCACGGTTACCGGCCGATGATCTCCTGCTTCCTGGACCTCGTTCCGGACGAAGTGGTGCCGTTCATGCGCGCCCGGTACAAGGCCGGGCAGGTGGACTGGGACGCGCATGCCTTCGATTATTACCGGCTGATCCCGTTCGATTTCGGCATCGGGGAATACAGCGACGCGGAACTGAAGGAAATCTTCCAGCGGGTGGACCGCTGGTACGACGAAAGGGGCCTGAAGCCGCCGCGCCGCGCTGCATTTCACTGGGGCGAGGTGGGAGTGCGCGTTCTGCCCTATCTGAAAGCCCGGGGGCGGACGTTCGTCTATTCGACCTACCACCTGGGACAGGTGAAGTGGGAGCGGCTGTTTCCCAACTGGTGGCCTTACGGTCTCAACAGCCTGTTTTATGACTATATCCCCGAAGACCCTGAGATGTACAACATCGGCGCCATGCTCCCCCGCCACCTCGTGGAGCCGGACGTGCTGACGGGCTGTACGACCTGGGCCGGGGACAATCCGACAAACGACATGGACAAGGCCGCGGAACGGGCCGCCGGCTCCGTCCGCCTGGCGATGGACAGCGGGTTCTTCTCGGAGATCACGACCCACGAGCAGAAGTTCGGCGTGCTGACCCTGAAGGAGATCGAAAGGTGGCTCTCACTGGTTGCGCAGCGGACGGCGCGATTCGATATCCGGGGTGTGGGCCACGACGAAGCCGCCGAATATACCCGCGCCCGGGACGAGTCCTGGATTGCGGCGGCGGCCACGCCCGACGGCAAGTCAGCCTGCCTCGCGCTGGATGGCATGGCGAACGTGGACCAGAAACTTGCCGTGTTCGAAAACGACGGAGACGGCGTGGTCCAGCGGTGGGAATCCGTCCCCCCCTTCAAGGGGGAAGTCCGGGTCGAATTGTGACTGGAAGAGCCGGAGTCCAGATCCACACTCTGGATCGAGGGCGGGCTGTTGAGGAGGAACGGCAATGCAGGATCTGGTATGCGCCGGGGTTACTCTGAATTGCCTGTGATCAGGATACGTATGACGATGTTTGCACTGCCCCCCTTCCCGTCGCCGGCGCGCACGATCACGGTGTATCCGCGCCGAATATCTGTATGGACGCGACTCGACCAGGTTCGACGCGCATCGTCCAGAGGTGCTGGTCGTTCTCCGACGCATCCAGGTCCAGCGAGAGGGAGAACAGGTCATACAGGACCAGGACCTCCGTCCGCACCAGCCCCAGGGCCGTCCATGCGCCGTCGCCGGCAGCGCTTTTCGACCGAATCTGCACCTCGTATTCCGTGTCGGGGTCCAGAACCTCAATGATCGCGCTCGTGTCCGTCACGTCCTGCGGGCCATCCATCCATTCCCCCTCGCTGCCTTCACGATACCGCACGTCGTAGCCCGTTATCGGCATCCCGTCATCGGCGGGCCTGCTTGATCGCCAGGATGTTCTCGCTGGTGATCTTCAACTCGATCTCCATCGCGAAGGGCTCCCCGAGGGCGGGGCTGTACAGCCCCTCAAAGTGGCTATGGATCACCTCAAGGTGTTCGCGCAGTTGACGCAGTTGGTCGTCGCTCATCAGCAGTTCCCCCGGCTCGGCCAGGTTCGAGAGTGCTCGAACCGAGAATCCACGTTCCGGAAGGAGGATGAGCTCCTCGGGTACGGAATGCGCCTCGGGATTGGTGACCAGGTCCTCGCCGACCTGCGAGTTGACGTAGTACCGATCATTACGGGCCGTGACGGGGTCGAAGCTGACCGCCACACCGTTTACCAGTTCACCTGGGAAGTTCGGATGAACCAGCACCCCCATCGCGGCCGCGAGGGGGTCGACGCGATTGAACTCCCGCTCCGTGAACGACCGGAAGGTCCAGAGGCTGGCGAGCACCTGCTTGAACGACTTGTCGATGCCGTCCTCTGCGGTCTCCTCCGGATGCTGGGTGTAAGAGTCGTACAGCCCCGCGCCGTTGAAACCCGGCAGGTCTTCGTTGTTGGTGCTGGAGCGGTAGCGCAGCGATTGCCCGATCGGGTAAGTGGCGTGCATGGCCGTCAGTGCGTCGATAATCCATTGCCGCGACTCGGCGTTTTTGATAGCATCCCGCAGGTCCACCGCCTCAAGAAAGGGCGGGTGGGTCAGGTGCCGCTTCGTGTTCATGAAATAAACCGCCGGACGCGCGGTATCCCAATGCAGTACAACGAATTTCAGTAGGACGCCCGGGTATACCTCGTTTCCCTGGGCCTGGAACGCTGCGAGGTCGGGTACCGCGACGACGCCGTCGATCGGATCCGGAATCGTAGCAGGGTTGACGGGGTTCATGTTCTCCAGGTTTTCGAGTTCGGTAACGTCGTCCGTGCAGTCGCCGTCGACGTCGGCCGGGTCGGCAATCTGGTACTTCTCCACCCGGTAGCGCTCCGCGGGCAGTGCCGCCAGGTTTTCAGACAGCGTGGTCGTACCCGCCACTCCCCGGGTCACCGCCACCGGAACCTGAAGCTGTGTGCCGTCCGCGTCGAATGTCACGTAGAGGACAAAGTAGTCGTCGGTCGTGGAGGAGACCACGATGGGAACCGCGGTGACTGTGATCTCCGTCGGCGTCGGATCATAGCCGCCGCCTTCACACGGCTCCTGCAGTGTTTGAAACGAAGGGAAGAAGCCTCGCGCTTCAGCGGCGAAAGTGAAAAGAGTCGAGGACAGCACCAAAACCGGTGGGATGATCCGTACGCTTGTCAATGGCATGGTATTTACGTGATATGTACCTACAAGCAGGTCATGGTTTGAACCAGAAAGACAGGTCTTGCGCACCTGGGCAGACAGGAATGTCCGCCCCACCCTCACACCGGTCCTTCGCGATGCGGGCGCCCACAAGGGACGCCCCTACACAGAAGACTGGGCGTGATTCGCGATGCCGTACCGGTTTAATTTGCGTTTGTATGACAATAGATTCCATTGTATACCATGATAACGATAATTGCCAGGTTAATTTATGATTTTATTCTGATTTATAAGGACTTATATATGATTTTTTCGTGAACATAGGATTTCACGGTCCAGATAGGATTCGTCAGCGCAAGAACAACGGCGGGGAAACCGGTACCCGTGTTCCGAAACATCGTTCGGTCAGTCAGGGAGAAATGCAATAGCCCACGCAAGTGGAGGAGATGATGCAGTTAATCGAGAAGCTCCAGGGCGAGAACGAAGAGTTGCGAGAGCGCCTTTCCCGCATGGGCAGCGCTTTTTTGCGCGTCAATGAAAGCCTTGACTTCAAGACGGTTCTGCAGGGCGTCGTGGATAGCGCCCGGTCGCTGACCGACGCGAAGTACGGGCTGTTGTCGGTGACTGAAGATGGGCGTCGGATACACAACTGCATACCCTCCGGCCTCACGCGCAAACAGACCCGGCAGCTTTGGCGGGCGCCGGAAAACGAAGCCCTGTTCGATTACTTCGCCTTCGTAGACAAACCCCTGCGTCTGCGAGACATGCACAGCCACGCGCGGCGCCTGGGCCTGCCCGAATTTCATCCGGCAATGCCGGTGAGTCCGCAACTGACGTGCCTGGTTGCGCCGATCTGCCATCGAGAAGAGAGAGTGGGGACGGTTTTTCTCGCGGAGAAGGAGGCGGGCAGGGCCTTCACGAAGGAAGACGAAGAGACCCTGGTAATGCTCGCCGCTCATGACGACGCCAGGAGGAGCGGTTGCACGCTGAGTTCCTGGCCATGGTAAGCCATGAGCTACGCGCGCCGCTGGCCGCCATCACGGGTTCTGCGACGACGGCCCTGCGCGACACGTTTCCATTTCGCCAGGCGGAGATGGTCCAGTTCCTGCGCATTATCAATGAACATGCAGAACGTATGGGCGTGCTCATTGACGATTTGCTGGACGTGGCGCGCGTCGAGACGCGAACCGTCGTTGTCGATCCTGTACCGGTGATCGTAACGGGTATGCTGGAGAAGGCTCGAAACACCTTTCTGAGCGCCGGGAACAGGGACGATATTCACATTGAACTCGAACCCGGCCTTCCGCCCGTAATGGCGGACCCCGGGAGGATTACGCAGGTCCTGGTTAACCTGCTGGCCAACGCAGCGCAGAATTCTCCGGACACGTCACCGATCCTGCTGACCGCACTGCAGGAGAGCGACGATTTGACGATTCGCGTAACCGACAAGGGGCGCGGTCTGTCCCCGGAGCGCCTGCCGCACGTGTTTCGCAAGTTCTCCCGGCGTGACATCGACACGGATTACGATTGCGATGTACAATCGGGATTGGGACTTTGCATATGCAGGGGAATCGTGGAGGCGCACGGAGGCCGGATCTGGGCCGAAAGCGACGGGGAAGGCACAGGAGCCCGGTTCAAGTTCACCATTCCGATCGCCGAAGGTTTAGCGGATGTCGACGCTGGTCTGGCGGGTGCTGCCACGGCTGGATCGCGAATGGCTGCAAGGGGACGAACGAAAATCCTGGCAGTAGACGATGACCCGCAGACGCTGCGCAGCATTCGCCAGGCCCTGTCCGGGGCAGGATTCGTTCCCGTCGTTACCGGCGAACCGGACGAGGTATTGCAACTAATGGACCAGCACGAGCCCAAACTGGTGCTGTTGGACCTTGTGCTTCCCGGCAGCGACGGGATTGAACTGATGCAGAAAATCGTCGAGAAAGCCGACGTGCCGGTCATATTCCTGTCGGCCTACGGTCACGAAGACGCCATCGTCCGGGCGTTTGACAGCGGAGCCGCCGATTACGTGGCCAAACCCTTTTCGCCGTCGGAGCTGACCTGCCAGAATCCGGGCGATCCTTCGCAACCGGACGGTTCCGGGACAGGTCGTACCATCCGAACCGTTCATGATGGGAGATCTTAAGTTTGACTACGCCCGTCGCCGCGTGACAGTGGCCGGTGCTCCTGTGAAACTGACCAGAATCGAATATGCGTTACTGCAGGAACTGTCCGTCCACCCCGGCCGGACGGTTCCCCACGGGGACCTGCTGAAATCCGTTTGGGGCAGGCAGAATCCCGATGACAATCGGACCGTGCACGCCGCCGTAATAAACATCCGGCGCAAGCTGGGCGACTCCGCGAAGTCTCCGACTCACATCTTTAACGAATCCGGCGTCGGCTACCGCCTTGGAGCAGCCGAGTAGGTTTGCTGCAGGTTTGTGGAGATCGAGGGATTGCCAGGCAGGGGCGGGAAACCTGTATGAGGACCTGAGGGATGGCACCGAGGAAGGCGGGGAATTGCGGAGTGGATCGGAAAGGAGCGTCGACTGACGAGGCGGTCGCTGGTGGGTGTCCTCATTCGCTGTGTAAATACGGGTTCAGCCGACTGGAGAAGCCGAGGGGATTGCGAGTTACGTATGTCCGCAGGTAATCTGTCCGTTCGAAGAACACGGTGCTCGGTATGCTTCAACCGGGTTTCAGATCGAATCGCCCGGCAGCACGGAAGCGCGGAGTTGCGCGCGCTGGATGTTCATTCAGACGCGGGGGACTCGTCGCTCTGTCCGGCCCGGATGCGTTGGGGCAGCGAGGTGTACCGGTCGGAAACCCGGTTGTTCTTGATGGCGATGGCCATGGCTTTGCGCGTGCCGACGATGACGACGAGGTCCTTCGCTCTAGTGACGGCGGTGTAGAGCAGGTTTCTCTGAAGCATCATATAGTGCTGGGTGGTCAGGGGAAGCACCACGACCGGATACTCCGACCCCTGGCTCTTGTGGACGCTCGTGGCATAGGCCAGCACGATCTCGTCCAACTCCGTGAAGTCGTACCCCACGGTCCGCTCAGGATACCTCACCGCCATGGCGTGGTTCGTCATATCGATTGCAGCCACGCGCCCGATATCCCCGTTGAACACGTCCTTGTCGTAGTTGTTGCGCACCTGCATCACCTTGTCCCCTACCCGGAAGCGAATGCCCCCGCGAAGGAGTTCCTGCCCGCCCGGATTGAGCCGCTCCTGGAGCACCTGATTCAGATTGATCGCGCCTGTCTCGCCCCGGTACATGGGCGCCAGGACCTGGATATCGTCAATCGCGTCAACCCCGTAGGCGCGGGGCAGCCTGTTCCGGCAGAGACCGCAGACCGTGTCCACCACCTCCTCCGGGTCGTCCACCTCCGAAAAGAAGAAATCGGATTTCCGGCTGTTGTCGACCTCCGGAATTTCACCGGCCAGAATGCTGTGCGCGTTCGTCACGATCCGGCTCTCCCGCGCCTGCCGGAATATTTCGTTGAGCGCGACCGTCTCGGCCTTTCCGGATCCGATGATATCTTTCAGGATGTTCCCCGGACCCACCGAAGGCAACTGGTCCACGTCGCCCACCAGCACCAGAGACGCGCTCAGCGGCACCGCCTGCAGCAGGCTGTTCATCAATCCCACGTCCATCATCGAGACCTCGTCCACGATCACCGCGCCCACGGACAGCTGATTGTTGAAGTCCTTCTCGAATTTATGCTCTCCCGGACTGAACTTCAGCAGCCGGTGGATGGTACTGGCTTCCCGCGCCGTGGCTTCGGCCATGCGTTTCGCCGCCCTTCCCGTTGGCGCCGCCAGCGCAACTTCCTTGCCCCGCGCTTCGAAGAGGGCAATCAGTCCCCTGATGGTCGTGGTCTTGCCCGTGCCCGGTCCACCCGTAAGCACCAGCAGGCTGTGGGCGAGGGCTTTCTCCAGGGCGACCTTCTGCCGCGCGGCAAACCGGACGCCGTTCCTTTTCTCGATGGCCGCGATCTCCCGGCCGATTTCGCCGGTTTCAATCCGCTCGATGCTGGAAAACTGATGCACCCGAGTCGCAACGCCCTTTTCGGCAAAGTAAAGCGGCGGAACGTAGATGCGGTCCTCCTCCACGACGACTTCCTCGGTTACCTGTAACCCGTCGATGCACGGGGCGATCAGATCCGGCGATACGCCCAGCGTCTCGGCGCAGACCGTTGACAGTTCCTCCCTTGGCAAGTACACGTGCCCTTCTTTTTCCGCGGCCGTATCCAGCACGTATCTGATTCCCGCCATGATCCGTTGATCGGAGTGGGTCTCAACGCCCATTTTCTGCGCGATCCGGTCGGCGCTCGTAAATCCGATGCCCCACACGTCGGCCGACAGCCGGTACGGATTCTCCTGAATCAGTGAAATCGCATCCTGTCCGTATTGCTTCCAGATCTTTACGGCATGACCCGTCCCCACGTCGTGCGACTGCAGGAAGATCATCACATTGTGAATTTCGCGCTGTTCCTTCCAGGCATCCTCGATCATCCCCGCGCGCTTCCTGCCCAGCCCTTCCACCTCGATCAGCCGCTTCGATGCCTTCTCGATCACTTCCAGGGTCTTCGCGCCGAAATGGTCCACGATCCGTCCGGCCATGACCGGTCCGATTCCCTTGATCAGCCCGGAGCCCAGGTACTTTCGCATCCCTTCAACCGTGGAAGGATGTACCTTTTCGTAGGACTCGATCTTGAACTGACGGCCGAACTTCGCGTGGTTTGTCCATTCGCCTTTCACGGCCACACACTCGCCCGCTGTCAGCGAGAGCGTATTGCCAACCACGGTCACCGGCTCCCCCCGGCCTTCGGGCTGGAACCTGGCAACCGTGTATCCGCTCTCCTCATTCTGAAACGTGATCCGCTCCACGACACCCTGGATCCGTTCCATTGCTCGAACCCCCGAATCCTCAATTGGAGATTTCACGCCTTGTGGACGAACTCACCCCGGACAATCGTCGCCTCGACGGAAAGCGCGCGCTGTCCCTCCATCCAGCGGAACAGCGTGAGACTGGCCTCCATGCCGGGCGACACGCTTCCCAGCCGGTCATCCACGCCCAGCAGCCGCGCGGGGTTGATGGATGCCATCTCCACCGCGTCGGCCAGCGTGGCGTCCGTATATACCACCGTATTGGGAATCCCGTGATCGAGAAAGAGGGACGCCCCGGCCAGATACGGCGTGCCCGCCAGGGAAATCTTCCCGTTCTCGTGGATCTCCACCGCGTCGGTTCCGTAGCTCCGGCCGTAGATGCCCGGCGGAAGCCCGGCGATGGACGACACGTCGCTGACCAGGCAGATGCGCTCTTGCTGCTTGGCCCTGCAGAAGCTCTTCAGCACGGGCGGCGGAAGATGGTGCCCGTCCGGAATGATCCCCGCCCAGAGTTCGTCTGCGGCAAGCTGCTCCCAGATATAGTTGTCGTGGCGGGGAATCTCCGCGTGCGCCCCGTTCCCCAGGTGGGTGGACATCCGCGCTCCGGCCGCGACCGCCTCCCGTATCCGCGCCCGGCTGGCGCCCGTATGTCCCAGGGCCACGATGACACCGGCCTCCGCGGCCTTCTCGATAAAGTCCAGCGATCCCTCCCGTTCGGGCGCGAGGGTCAGAATCCTGATCCGGCCGCCCGCGGCGTCCTGGTAACGGCGGAACTCGTCCCAGTCCGGGTCCCGGGTATGTTCGAGGGGATGCGCCCCTCTTGGACCGTCTTCGGACGCGATGTACGGCCCCTCCACGTGGAAACCGACGAACGACGCTTTCGCGGCAGCCGACTGTTCGCACGCCCGGGCCAGCGTCCGCAACCCCGCAATCGCCTGCGCCGCCGGGGAGGTCGTGACCGTGGGACAGAACAGCGCGGTTCCCGTCCGGTACGGCCACTCGCTGGCCTGGAGCACGCGCTCCACCGTCAGGTCCCCGGAACTGTAGTTGATTCCGCCGGCGCCATTGACCTGGACGTCGAATATCCCGGGCGAAATCCACACGTCGTCGCCTCCGAATGCCGCGGGTCCCTCGTCTTCGATGCCCGCGATCAGTCCGTCTTCGATAGATACCGACACGGGTGTTTCCGTGCCTACAATCTTCCCGCGAAGAACCATTGTTTCTCCTTTTCCGTTTAGATTCTCCCCACAACCATCACGTCTCCCATTCCCGTGCCCTCTTCGTGAGGCGGGGAGACGGGAGACGTAAGACGGTAGAAGAAATCCTTGGCCGGTATGTTTTTCCTCATCGCCTTCGGCACGAAAAGAAACCTCACAAGGCAGTCAATCTCTACCCTCTCCCCTCTCACGTCTTCCCGCTCTTAAGGTTTTGCTTTCGACTAACGATAACACCCGCGCACCGGTTCCGCAATATGTTTTGGCTTGACATCCCCGGTGGAATATGGTATACTCATTGACTGTTCGATCCAGTCCTGATATCGGTCCTGTTAGTCTCATAAAAACATAAATTTAATCACTTTATGCTGAAGGAGTCACGAATGGGTGACGATCAGGTTTTCGAAAATAGAATCAACAACTTCAGTAGATCCGATAATGTAGACGATCTCACGGCGCTGGGCCTGGCCATCGTGGCGGAGACCCTGGATATTCTGCACGATCTGCAGGGCGATGCCAGCGGTTCCATGGTCATCCGGACCCGGGAGGGCGACTACAAGGATTGGGACGCCGAGATTTTCGGTGTAGATGAAGCCGCGGAAGGGGCCTATATCGGGAGACTCAAAGAGAGTACGCATCCGGTCGTGCTGCTTTCCGAGGAAGCCGGAATGGTGGATCTCACCGGCGGCAAGGAAGGCAGCAAGATTTATGGCGTTTCAGATCCCTTCGACGGCAGCTGGCTGTACAAGAGAGGGCTGCCGTTCATGCAGTACAGTTCCCTGGCGCTCTTCGATGCCAACTTCAATCACCTGACGTCCATCACCGGCGACGTCTTCAATAGAGATCTTGCCTTCGCCAACGGCAACGGCGCGTTCATGGCCAAACTGGACGGAAACGCGTTGACCGGCGTGGAGCGGCTCAACGAAAGCTATCGCAGGGAACGGCATGGAAAGCCCGCTTCAGGTCTGGATGACGCCTGTGTCGAGTCGTATCTCCTGAAACCGGCCAAGTTCCTCATGCCGCTCATCGATGAATACAGGCCCGTCATCGATGCCTTCAAAATGCTCCATCCCAATGGCGGCCCGTACGCTTTTGCAGAGGCCGCGGCGGGGCAGATCGACGTCTATTTTGCCAGGCAGCAGCCCTACGTCGACGTCTTCTCCGGTATCGCAATTGCCGAACAGGCCGGCCTGATCGTCTCCGATTTTCACGGAAACGAAGTGGCGAAGCCCACCGAAGATTACGAGACTGTCTTCGACGTCCTGGTGAGCCGGACACAGGACCTGCACGATCAAACCCTCGAAAAAATCGCGGAATGCAGAAAGGAATAGGCAATGGCCATTAACGGAACCGGCACGAAGGACAATCCGGTCATCGTTACCGAACTGGCGGCTGGCGAGGTCCCTGCCGAGCTGAGACCTTCCAACTTCTTCGACCTCGACAGATACCCGTTCGAGCACCGCGCGCTCGTCGACGGCGCCAGGTCGGTCGTGGATCTCATCGGCAAAGACGGCATTGAAAAGTACGCCACGGAGTGGCTGGCCGAAAAAATCGGTTCGGCTGAGGGCGTGGAAGAACGCACCGGTCTGACGGGCGTCGGGAACTACACGGTGCTGGTCGAGCCGGGGGGCGTCTGCGAACCGCTCTTCGTACACGGTTCGCTCGACGGCGAGGGCCATACGCTATACGTCGCTAATGGCGCAAGGGTGGTCGGCGCCGTGATTTACCTCGACGGCGGGGACATCTACGTCGGTTCAGGCGCCGTAATCGAGCCGACAGCGGGCGTCAAGGGTCCCACAATTATCGGCCCGAATAACGATATCCGGCAGGGCGCCTATCTCCGGGGCAATATCGTTCTGGGCGGCCACAAGAAACACGGTGACAATGCCATTCGGGGAGAACTCAAGAACGTCCTCATGCTCGATGAGGCCAACTTCCCCCATCCCTCGTATCTTGGCGACAGCCTCTGCGGGTACGCCACCCACTTCGGCAACCAGGCCACGGCCGCGAACCTGGGTATTATCCAGGGCGTTCGTGAACGCGATAAGCGCGTCAACCTGAAGGTCGAAATCAACGACAAGTGGTACGACCTGGGCGGATCCAAAATGGGCGTCGTTCTCGGCGACAGGACGCAGCTGGCCTGTGACTCCCTAACGGATCCCGGAACATTGCTGGGGCCGATGTGCATCTCCTACGGCCTCGCCTACGTCAAGGCCGGCTACTATCCGGCCGGTACGATGTTCAAGACCCGGTCCGAGCGGGTCGTGGACACGCAGAAGGGCATCTTCGATCCGGACAAGCTGTAACTCGCCTTACTGCCGCAAAAGAGCCCGACAACGCTTCCCGATTCCATTGGAAGCGTTGTCTTTTTCTTTATAGATTCCTCGACCAGGAAGGAACGGCCGGGACCGGCAGAACGAGGCCGTGTCCCGACGCACGACTCCCGGAGGGCAACTGGATGATTGGCCAGAAGAACACGCATCATTGGATCCAGGCGATTCGGAGTCGCAGCCGTGATCTGATCTCGCGGCTGGAGTCCATCTACGGCAGCAATGAAAGCCTGCTTGAAGAGCGTCTCCACGCGCTCCTGGAAACCGCCATGCGATTCAGCGAGGCCTTCGGCGAGAGGGACGTCAGTTTCGTCAGGGCGCCGGGAAGGCTGAACACCGTGGGCATGCACGCCGACCACCGTGGCGCCTTCATCAACCCCATCTCCCTCGACAAAGAGATTCTCACCTGTTTCTCCCGCAGAGACGACGACCGGGTGGAAGTCCGCAATCTGGATCCCGCCTACGGAACCCGCAGTTTCCACATGTGCGATATTAGTCCGGACGCGCCAATCCGTTCGGACGGCGAGTGGCTGGACTGGACGCAGGAAAAGACCGACGAACGCAAGGCGGCGGGCGTGAACGAAGACTGGGTCACCAAACTTCAGGCGCCGCCGGCCTATCTCCACACCCGCTATCCCGAAAGACAGCTCAGGGGTTTCGACGGGGTGATGGGCAGCAGCCTTCCCGACATGGGCGGACTGAGCTCTTCGTCCGCGGTCATCGTCGCGACCACCGAAATCATGACTTGCATCAACGATATCGACCTGGACGACGGGCAGTTCGTGAGGTACGCGGGCACCGCGGAATGGTACGTGGGCACGCGCGGCGGCTTTGGCGACCACGCTGCGATCAAGTGCGGGCAACTTGGAAGAATCACCCACATGAAAACCCTCCCGGAATTGATGATCGACGCCTATCTGCCGTTTCCGGACGGTTATCAGATCATCATCTTCGACTCCGGCATACAGGCGAACAAGACCGGCGGCGCGGGGCAGAAATTCAACGAAAAGACGGCGACGTATGAAATCGGAGAGGTCTATCTCCGAAGCTATCTCGAAACGCGCCACTCCGATGCGATCCGGGGCGTAGTGGCGGCCAGGAAGAACCTGGAAATCGAGAAAAAGTTCCACCTCGCCGACGTTATCGAATGCATCGCCCAACCCGAAATCTACGCGCTGATACAGTCTCTGCCGGAACGAATCGACCGGCGGGGGCTCCTGAGGCAGTTACCCGACGAAGAAGCATTCCTCAAGCAGCAGTTCGCCACCCACGATGAACCGGCTGAAGGCTACCAGATTCGCATGGTCATCGCCTACGGCATCGCCGAATCCGCGCGAAGCAGGAATCTCAAGGACGTCCTGAACAGGAACCGCGTGGACCTGTACGGGCAGCTGATGAACGTCTCCCACGACGGCGACCGCATCGACCTGGACGCGCCCCGATTCGACCCGGCGAAAGACCTGCACCTCCAGCCGGGCGACTACAACTGCAGCATCCCCGAGATCGATGAAATGGTCGACCTTGCCGTGGACGCGGGAGCGGTGGGTGCGCAGATTTCCGGCGCCGGCCTGGGAGGCAGCATGATGGTCCTCGTGGAGTCAGGAGGGGTCGAGGGAATCATCGAAGCCATGCGGGCGCGGTACTACCGGCCGCGCGGGATCCGTGAACGACTCACCGTCGCGTCTCCTGTTCAGGGGGCAGGGGTGTTGTAGAGTGTTGTCGCGCACGGTCGAAGACAAAAAAGGAGCCGGAAATACCGGCTCCTTTTTTCGTTGCACGTGTGTTGACCCTCTATTCGTCGCCGCCCTGATCGTCGTAAGTCCGTTCAAGCTCCTCTACGACAGAATCCAGTACCGTCTGCGGGTCGCCGGGACGCTCCCGTCGTTCGCTCCATTTCCAGTGCGCCAGGTACGCGTCCGTACCGGCGAGGCCCTCCTTCATGGCACGCCGGTCTATCGCCTCCTGGAATTCCGGGGGCATCTGCCGGGCGACGCGACGCTTCCCGTCGAAGACCCGCGCCTGCGCGGGAATGTCCTTCCAGTACAACACCTGGTATTCGGCCACCGCTCACCCCTTCTTCCCGCGGCCGTTCCCGTCGTCCTGCCGGCTTTGGATGCCGGGATCCCTGCCGCCGCTGTCTGCCTTCCCCTGACCCCCGTTCATCACCCCGTGGAACGCCCGAATGTGCGACGGTCCGGTCCCGCAACAGCCTCCGATGATGGCGCCGCCGCTGTCAATCAGCTCGGGCACGGACTGCGCCATGTCCTCGGCGGTCTGAGAATACGTCGTCCGCCCAGTCTTTCGCTCCAGTTGCGGAAGTCCTGCATTGGGATAGGCCATCAGCCCGATCCCCTCGACTCCCCGCGACACCATTGCGTCTCTGAACTGCCGGATTCCGTTGATCGCGTAAGCCATCCCCGTATGTTCCACCCGCCGGGTCTCCGCTCCGCAATTCATTCCGACGATCCCTATGTGCTCCAGCAGATTGTCGCCGTCCGAAAACTCGCCGGAACCCAGGAAGTCCAGGAGATCGCCAGGTGAATGCCCCCAGTCCGTCCGGTAGATCACCTCGCCTGTTTTCCGGTCCTTCGTGTACTTGCACGTGAGATTGATCGCGACGGGCAATTCGGTCTTCCGGGCCACGTCAGCCGCAATGGCGGCCTCCTTTGCGGAAAACATGGTCTCGATGCAGATCAGGTCCACCCCGGCCTGCGCGAGCGCATGGATGACCTGCTCGTGCGCATCCCTTACCTTCACGTCCGCGATGCCGAAGTCGGTATCCCCCGCGTCCGACTCGATAGCCCCGGGAGACGGTCCGACGGATCCTGCGATATAGACCTCCCTTTCGCTCTTTTCGACCGCCGTTTTCGCGTGTTCCACGGCCAGCCTGGCAATCTTTCCGGCGTCGTTCGCGGCTTTCCCAGCCATTTCCAGGTGCAGTGGCGAAGCCACGAATGTGTTTGTGCCGATGACGTCGGTCCCCGCTTCAATATAGGCGGCATGGATATCGACAACCGCAGCCGGATGCAGTTCATTCGCGAGCGCGCTGTTCGTCAGTTCGATGCGCCCCTTGAACAGCTCCGATCCAAATCCCCCGTCGTAGACCATTGGCCGGGTGTCTTCCATCCGATCGAGAAATGTCTTCATCTCCTCCCCGATTCCTCCTCGATGATTTAACGGTAAGCGTCCAGCGCACCCTTCCGATACGCACGCAGAAAGGCCTTGCACATGCGATCCCTGCCCAGAAGCATGTCTTCCGCGAGCCGGTACGGTTCCGTATCCCGGTCCAGGGTGAATATACGCTGCGGGCTGCTGGTGACCGGGTCGACGATCCCGCTGTCGGCTCCGGCCTCGACGGCCAGAATCGTGAACACGTCGTTGATCAGGCGCCGGCACGGCAGCCCGAACGAAACGTTGCTGAATCCGCCCGTGACATGAATCCCTGGGCCGAATCCCGCGCGAAGCCTGCGAATGGCCTCGAAGCAGTGGTTGCCGAAACCGCCGTCCACCGATATCGGAAAGACCAGGGCATCCACGAAAATATCCTCGATCGCGATCCCCCTCGACAGAGCCGCGTCCACCATCCGCGACGCGTTTTCGACCCGCTCCTCCGCGTCCTGCGGCATTCCGCTCTCGCCGGCGGCCGTCACGACAACCCTGGCGTTGAACCTCAAGGCCAGGTCCAGCGCCTCCAGGCGTTCCAGCGAGGCCGAGTTCAGCAGCGGCCGTCCAGCCCCGCCGTTGCAGGCCCCGAGTCCTTCACCAATGGTCTCCACATTGGAGGAGTCAACGGATATCGGAACGGGGCTTACCTCCTGAACAGCGCCCACGAGCCATCGCATGGCCTTCTTCTGTTCGTCCAGTCGCAGTGAGACCTCGTCCACGTTCAGGTCCAGGTAGTCCGCTCCCGCTTCCACCTGGCGCTGAATCATCCGGTGCAGGTACGCCTGCCCGTCTTCCGCCTGTGGCGCGAGGCCGGACATCGCCGCCTGCACCGCGATCTTGACGTACTTGACGCGCCCTTCTTCGTAGTCCTGCGTCCGCTTGAAATCGTCGGGAATCGTCAGGAAGCGCCGCTTCTTGCGGGTGTCGTAATAGCGGACCGCCTCCACCCCATCGGGGTTCTTCACGACGAGTCGTCCCTTTCTCAGGACAACCCGTGTCGTGTGGATGTTTTCACCGATGACGATAAACTCGCCGTCCCGTCCATCCAGTTTCATTGTGTTCCCCTCACTCCTTGCGCGCGTGGTGGTCCCGGTCCAGAAACGCGTTCGCCCAGGCGCTGGTGCCTTTGAGGGCGCCGTTTCTGAAAACCACCGGCCCGTCCAGCATCGTCTCTTCCTCGCCGTACGCCTTGAGGCGTTCGTAGGCCAGCGACCAGATGCATTCCTTCTCCCCCACTTCGCACAGTCCCCGGCGGGTCCCGCCGCAGGGGCCGTTTCGCTGATTCTTGACGCACTGCGACTCGGGACAGAGGAACGCGATATCCGGAAGCGAACAATCGCCGCAGTCCCGGCAATCGAAGCACGGAATCTTCACCGCCTGCTCGGCGCCGTGCAAAGCCCTGCGCACCCTGCTTCCGGCGCGGTCGACGGCCTCGAAGAACCTTCTGCCGATGCGAAAGGCCGGACGATCCTTCTCGAAGACCTGTTCGTGCACGAAGCGGTTGATCTTGTAGGCCGTGGATACGCGGCTTCTGGCTGCCCGCAACACCTCGGGTTGCTTCGAATGACGATACGCGCGGTTGACCTCGTCCGAACTCAGCCCCGTTTCCCCGTCCGGTTCAAAGAAGAAGAATTCGTCCGGCTGCTGGAAGCAAATCTCGGAAGCGAAGTCCTTCCAGTCCGCATCTCCGTAGCCGCCGCAGATGTCCAGAATCCGAGCATAGTCCTCGAACTTCAGGCGCCCGCCAAGGTACACCCCGCGGTACCCCAGCCCCCGGGCGATTGCGCACTGCTTCGCGGCGAACTCCAGAAAGAAAGCCTTGCCCTTGTCGCGGGAACGGGCGTGCTTCCGCGTGAGTTCGAGCAACTCGTCGGTTACGATCACGCCGGGGATGTTGCCCGCGTGGAAAAATCTGGCCGAGGCGGGGCTGAGTACGTACACATTGGCAATTAAGGGTGTGTGCAGACCGTAAAGGGCCATGTACTTCAACAGTTCGTGCTGCTTGCGGGTGTCGTACCCGATCTGGTTTATGATGAACCCCGCGCCGTTCCGGATCTTTTTTTCCAGCTTGAAGTACTGCGGCATCACCTCGCGTTCGTATCGCTTGTGGTTGTTTACCACAGCGCCCAGGAAGAAACGTGTGGGCTTCAGGACCTGATCGCCTCTGACGCCTTCGAGCCGCATGCCTGAATTCATCTCCGAGAGCATCTTCAGGAGGCCGACCGAATCCGTATCGAACACGGCGCCCGCCTGCCCGTGATATCCGGTTGCGGGGTAGTCGCCGGAGAGCGCAAGCACGTTTTCGAATCCTTCGCTTGCCAGCTCCCAGCCCCGGCTGAGCAGCGCATTCCGGTTCCAGTCCTTGCACGACAGGTGAATGATGACTTCCTTGCCCCGGCCCAGCAGGTCCATTCCCATCGCATCCGGGCTGTTTGTGGCGTTCCCGCCAGGATTGTCCGTGATGCTCAGGGCGTGTACGCCGGGGTGGTCGGCCAGCGCCCGCGCGAGGTCCAGGACGTGTCGCCCGCGGCGTTCGGTGATCACGCCCCGGGAATTGACCAGTTCCGCGCAGACGACGAACGCGTCCGTTTCCTCGAGCAGATGGCGCAGGGAGCGTTTCTCCCCGTTGTCGGGGGCTGGATCTGATTTTCCTAAAGTTGCCGCCATGCGAACTTACTCGTGTTTTTGCGGGGGACCCTTCCACACGGCCCCTCAAAGGCGGGAAGACATGAGCCGGTAGACGTTAGATGAAACCCTTGCCCGATCTGCGCTTCCTCTATGCCTGCGGTCTAATCGGAAAACTTACGGGGCAGGCAATCTCTCCCGTCTCACCTCTACCGTCTCCCCAGTCTTAAAAAGGCATCGGCTTGAACTGGCAGCCTTCCACGAATACCTCGAAGAAGTCCGGAGTTGTTTCGAGTTCGACATGCTCGATCTCTTTCACCAGCGCCTCGACGGCCGCCCGCCTTTTTCGCGAGATCAGCACCTCCCGCGCCCCCTGGACCGCCGCATTTCCCGTCTTCACGACGCGTTCTTCCTCGACCGGCGCCAGAAACCCGATCTCGACCGCGTTCCGGACGTTCACGTAGTTCGCGAAACCTCCGGCAAGGTATAGCGTGTCGATATCTTCCGGCCCAACCCCGAGGTGTCGCATCAGGATGAACTGCCCGCAGAAATTCGCGGCCTTGGCCTGGGCAAGGTTGCTGGCGTCTTCGCGGGACAGCGTGATCCCGTAATCCGGGACAACCGGGATCTCGAAGGACCGGTCGGCAAACATCCCTTTGGGCGCCATGAGATCGTGCCGCCGGAGTTCCGCCAGCAGATCGATCAACCCGGACCCGCACATTCCCTCCGGCTCGACGTTTCCGATGGTCCGGTATTGGAACCCGCCGTTTTCGAGACGGATCGACTCGATAGCGCCTTCATGTCCGGGCATCCCGTACCGGACCAGCCCGCCCTCGAACGCGGGCCCCGCCGGGCAGGAGGCGGTGAGCAGCCGGTCGGGGCTTCGCACCACCACCTCGGTATTGGTCCCCACGTCCACCAGCATCACCACGCCATCCTGAGACGTCAGGTCCGTCGCCACGAGGTCCGCCGCGGTATCGGCCCCCACATGGCTGGCGATCAGCGGCATCCCGTAGACCCTCGCCCTGGGATTGACGCGCAGCCCCAGCCGCCTGGAACCCTCCAGCAGGGAAGTCGTCTCCCGTTCGCCCTCTAGACAGGCGTGCTCCACGCGGGATTTGTACGGTCTCTGGCCGATGCTCTGAACGTCCAGCTTGAAGAAGATGTCCCGCATCGTGGAGTTTCCCGCCACGACGATCTCGTAGATCTCCTGGCGGACAAACCCGAATCGTCTTCCCAGTTCCAGGATTTCGTGATTGATCGCGTTTACGGCCGCCTTCTGAAGTTCGCCGTGAAACTCCCCGTCGTAGGAGATGCGATTCATCACGTCGCTGCCGCCGAAACGCTGCGGGTTCTCGAACGAACTCACGTGTACGCTCTCGCCCGTGGCCAGATCCACCAGGTCCATGACCACCGTCGTCGTGCCCAGATCGACCGCGATTCCGTAAAGGTGACCGCGATACCTGTCGACGGCGACGCCGTCATAATAAACAACGTCCCCCAGGCGCGCGACCAGGGGGTCCGGATCCAGCGGTCTTTCCAGGGAATGTGAGAGAATCTTGGGCTTGCGCCTCAGCGGCGAGAACTCGATATCGGCTTCGTCGTTTTCAACCACCGCCTGGCAAGCCAGACGGTAATTCTCCCGCAGGAAAGACTCCACGTCGTTCCGCGGCCGCAATGCGTCCATCCCGCACCCGATTTCAACCACGCACTCGTGACAGTGTCCGGTGCGTCCGCAGGAAGTGGGCACCTGGACCGCCAGTTCATCCGCATAGTCGAAAACCGTCTTTCCGGCTGTCAGGGCCCTCCGCTTTCCGTCGTGAGATATGGTACCCATGCGTACTATTCGTCGCTCCCGACGAATGCGCCAAGTTCTGTCTCCGTTTCCCACGCGCCGCGGTAGTCCAGCTTGTCGTCTCCACCGCACATCAGCAGCGTTCCGCCCGGACGCGGCCTCCGCTGATTTCTGCAGCCGAACCTGGCGGTACACTCGTCGAAACGGTTCTTGTAGGGGCACCGGACGGTTGAGAGTTCATCGGCATGGGCGATCATTCCGGCGAACAGTTCCGTGATCCTGTCCAGCCGCTTCTGATATTCCTCTTTGTCAATCTTCTGCACGGTTAGGCTCACACATTCAGGTTGGTCTCTGCCTTCATCTCGTCGAGCAGGTCTTTAGCCAGGTCCACGCACGCCATCGCGTCCTTTCCGTACCCGTCCGCGCCCATATCGTCGGCGAATTCCTGCGTGACGGGCGCGCCCCCCACCATGATCTTCACGTCTTCACGCAGATCCGCGTCGATGAAGGCCTCGATCGTCTTGCCC
This sequence comes from Candidatus Latescibacterota bacterium, assembly GCA_012271065.1. The sequence goes on along the minus strand of JAAXHE010000112.1, from coordinate 9,960 downwards.
ATATTGGGCATTGTGGTCGTCAGTAGCGCCGACATCCCCAGCAGTGGAGCGCCGTGTTCCTCCACGGCATCCATGAATTCGTCCTCCGACGTGTCCACGCCCAGATCGTGAACGACAAACCCGGCGCCGCGAAGCATCATGATGCAGAGGTTCTTTCCGATGTCGTGCAGGTCGCCCTTTACAGTTCCCATGATTACCGTTCCGATCGGCTCGATGCCCGACGCGGACAGAATGGGTTCGATATAGGCCATGCCGGCCTTCATCGCCCGGGCGCAGGCCAGCACTTCCGGAACGAAGATGAAGTTCTCGCGGAATTTGATCCCCACGATGCCCATTCCCGCGATCAGCCCGTCGTCCATCACTTCCAGCGCCCCGGTGCCGGCATCCAGAGCGGCTTTGGTCAATGCGTCCACTTCGTGATGATCGCCGTCGATCAGGGCCGCGGCAATTGCCTGCATATTGGGAGTAACCTCGGCGAACGTGGCGATCGCCCGCTCCCGTTCGTCTTCTCGCTCAAGGAACTCCTCGATTTCGTCACGGATGAACTCGTTTACGATATCGGTAATTTCCGCCATAGCGTACCAGTCTCCCTATCCCGCCGGCATCTCCCGGTGCCAGTCCCGGACCGCTCCGGGAATCTCCTTCAGGTTCTCGATGGACGTCTGTAGCGGTATCGCGCACTCCGGACCGACGAGATGCACGCCTGCGTCCAGGTTCCTGAAGACCTCCTGGCGGACCGCCTCCGGCCCTTTTGAAAACAGCGTCTCCGGATTGTTGATGTTGCCCACCAGCGAGATCCGCTCCTTCACCGCCGCCATGGATTCGCCCGGCTCGTTTTTCGAGTCGTAATGGAATGCGGACATTCCCGTCTGCGCGATGTACTCCATACGGTCCACCGTCCGCCCGCAGATGTGTAGAATCAGCGGAATCGGGATCCGCTCCACGAACTCGATATGCAGGTCGCGCAGATACCGCTTGTAGTATTCCCCGCTCACCAGGTCGCCCGTCGCGTGATCGGGCAGCGTGAGCGCATCCGCGCCCGCCTCGATCTGCGCCACTCCAAAGTCCACGGTCACGTCTTTCATTCTGTCAAGACACTCCTTTGTCTTGTCCGGGTCGTCCAGAGACATGAGCAGAAAGGGCTCCACGCCGAAGCAGTGGTATCCCAGTGACCATGGGCCCATTGTCTTGCCGATAACGGCCACGTCATCTCCGTATTCCTTCTTCAGAATCCGGATCGCATCCAGCACGCACTTCGTATCCTGGTGCGTAAGCAGGTCCGGTGGAATCTGAATGTCGTCCACGTCTTCCCAGATGGGCTCGCGCATCCTTACGGTGGGCCAGTTGTCTTTCTGCTCCCACTGGATCTTGCAGCCCAATGCGGACGACTCCTGGATAATCGTGAACACCGGCATGACCGAATCGAACCCCAGCTCCGTGTGCCCCGTGGCGGCAAGGCGGGCCATCAGTTCCGGGTCGCGGTTCGCCTGCGGAAAGGGCGCGTCCACCAGATCCATCAACTCCACCGTCGCCACCGACGTCGGATTGCACACGGGCGTCAGGTCCACCTGCTCCCTGTTCAGCGCCGCCAGAACGCGCTCGCGGCCGGTCATTGGACCCACCGGTTGAGTCGCCATAATCCCACTCTCCCGTTTGAATGATCGTCTACGCGCCGGCACTACCGCTGCTGGCTGGGCGCAGCCAGGACGCCACGGGCGCCCGACATCTCCTGTTCGCGAACCGCCGCCCGGACGTTTGGGGCCCGAACCAGAAGCAATCCCACAACAGCGTCGTGGTAGTGTCCGCACGAAAATGCGACCGTATCCGGGCTTCGAGACTGCATTTCTCCGAGCTTGGCCAGCCCGCCCGCGATTGCCGCGATTCTCCGCGCGCCGTCCTTTCCCTCCCCTTCGGCTTCGACGCGGTACTCGCCGCTGCCCGCGCGGGACACCGTGATGTTCAATCCGGACTTCCTGTCGACAATCGTCAGCGGACGGGCTTTCAGCTCGCCGCCGGAAGCCAGCTTGCACGCCTCGAGAAAGACCCGCCGGCAGGCCAGTTCGTGGGCTTCTCCGCACGGAAATCGAAGCAGCCCGTCGTGTGTCTGCGCCATTCCGCCCAGTACCACCATCGCGTTGGAGACGAATGCGATCCGCTGGTCGGCCCCCGCTCTTCCGTTGTACGTATGTACGTCATACACGGGAGCCCCGTCGTCCTCCTGCCGGTAGAGGCCGATCGTGATTTCATGAAAATGCGGATCCATGGGCACCAGTTCGATGCGCGTTCCGATATCGACGGTTTGGCCCATTGTGCCATCCTCCGACGAATTTTCCCTTGACAGCGGGGAACCCCGTCTGTTCTTTTACTGTTATGATGATGGTCAGACCAATTCTGCGTTTAAGGTTAACCTAAAAAGAAGCCATTGTAAAGCGAAATCTTTCGGGCGTGACGAACGGGCGATTCGCGCATCAAGAAGAAAGTTTAAGATATCGTGACTCGAAAAACGAAGGCCCCGGCACTCGAGCAGATGACGCCCGTCCGGCGCACGTCGCTGAGCGACGAAATCGTCGGCCAGATCATCGACCTGATCTCCCGGGACGTGCTGAAACCGGGCGATCGGCTGCCGCCGGAACGAAGCCTGTGCAAACAGTTCGGGGTCGGCCGGACCTCCCTCAGAGAAGCCCTCCGAACACTCTCCGTGATGGGCATCCTGGAACCCCGGGTGGGTGAGGGTACGTTCGTCAGCGACAACACCGGCCGATACCTGGAGAAATCCCTGAGCTGGGGCCTGCTGCTGGATCCGAAGGAAGTCACGGACCTCGTGGAAACCCGGCTTATGCTGGAATCCCGTAATGCATTCCTTGCCGCCGGGCGCGCCACGGAAGCCGACCTCCGGGAATTCGACCGGACGATCCGTGGAATCGAGGCATCTCTGAACCGGCCCGCCGAATTCCTGGAGTTCGACGTGCAGTTCCATCTGGCCATTGCCCGGGCAACCCAGAATTCGATCCTCCGCAACCTCCTTGTAATGATACGCAATTACCTTCAGGAGTGGATCGGAGCCAGCCTGGAGGAACCCGCAACCCATACGGTGGAGGTGCGGGCCCGGATGTCGGTGGAAGAACACGTAAAAATCGTGCGAGCCATCCGGAGACGCGATGCCGAAGCCGCGCAGCGGGCCATGGAGGAGCACATTCTGTCCAGCAGCGTGGACCTTCGGGCGCGTATCGACGGTGATTCCGAAAACCGATCGGAATGAAACGCTAACCGTCCGACACGTATCTCGCCACGGTCTTCGAGAACCCTTCATGCTCCAGCGACCCGCACATCCGCACGCACGCCTCGGCGGCTGAATCCCTGGTCAGACGGTCCGCGTTTCCCATCAGCACGCCTATGCCCGCCGCCTTCAGCATCGGCAGGTCGTTGTCCCCGTCTCCAATCGCAAGCGACTGTGAAGGGGCGACGCCGCACGCATCGCAGATCTCACGCAACGCGACCGCCTTGTTCACCTCCGGATGCATGATCTCGATCCGGTCGTCACCCGTACGGGCGAGATAGAATTGCCCCCCAAACGCCGCACGCATGTCCTCGAACACCGCTTCCCGTCGCTCAGGACCGGGCAGCACGATCATCTTCGGCGGCGGCACGAAATCCCGTGCCCCGGCCAACAGATCCGGCTCCACCACGATTCTCACGCCCGTCATCCGCACGAGATTTCGGATCCACCGGGTCTCCTCGTCCGTAAGATAGGCCTCGTTGAGACCCGGAGCGTCGGCCTCGCACCTGCAATAGATGAAGTTCAACCGGCTGTCGCCGATGAAGTCCAGCACACCGGGAAAGCCACCCTCAGGCAATCGCTGTTCGTGCAACAACGGCCGTTCGTCATCCGCGCCCGTTCCCAGCACCATCGCGCCATTATAGCTGCCCACGTGCAGCGCCGGTCTCAGATCGGGCGAAAACGGCGCCAGACTCTTCCCCACGTTTCGGCCACTGATCGATGCCATCGCGATGCCGGAGAGCGCCAGTCGCCGAAGCGCCTCCACAGACTCGTTTGACATCCGGCCCCTGTCGTCGAGCAGCGTACCATCCAGATCGAACGCCACGAGCCGCACGTCACCCATTTTGCAGACCTTTCGACTGATACGTCAATCCACCAGGGGCAGACGCACAACGCCGCCGCGTTCCACGGATCGGAAGACTGCCTCCGTAAACGCCATGTAATTCAGGCCGGCTTCGAAGGTGGTATCTCCGGGAGGCCCGCCCTGAATCGCGCTCACGAAATCCTGCTCCACGGTCCACTCGCGCGCCTCGTCGTCCGGAATGGAGATTTCGGACAGCCCGCTGTCTCCGGCTTGCCCGCCCAGAATGGTATCGCTGTCCAGCTTGTAGACCAGGGTCCCCTCGCTGCCGTAGAGTTCCACCTGCGGATCCATGCCGAACCTCGCCACGGAGGAAAACAGAAACGCGGCCTGCGCGCCGTTTTCCATCTGCCCCATGATATGCACCGAATCGGGGCGTTCCACCGGTCCCTTCCCCTGACCGTTATCCAGCGGCCGCGTCCTGATGAACGTCTCCGCGTGCGCCGAAATCGTCTTCATCTGGCCTGCCCAGCGTTGCACGATTTCCACCAGGATGCCCATGTTCAGCGCGTTCAAACCCGAATACCGGTCGATCTGCCGCCAGTGAAGCGGATTGTCGGGGTCACAGCCGTCGCCGCTTAACGACCGGGTATAGACATGGTAGATATCTCCCAGGTATCCCTCCCGGATCAGCCGCTGGATGAACCAGTCGCCCTTCATTGCCATCGGCGACGGGCAGATCTGCGTGACGAGGCCCGTCTCCTGCGCCCTGGCGTACATGGACTTTGCCTCGCGAAGGTTCATCGCCATCCTCGCCTGCACGAAGACGTGCTTTCCCGCGTCAAGGGAGGCCAGCACGTATTCGCAGTGGCGGTACGGCCACGTACCGATCATCACCGCGTCCACGTCCTCGCTCCCGATCAACGCGTACGGATCCGACATCAGTCTCGGTGACAGGCCGAATTCGCGTGCGATTGCGCCCGCGCTTGCCTCGCTCCGGTTGCAGATGGCAACCACCTCCGCGTCCCCGATCTTCGCCAACCCGGGGAAATGACGGCTCCGGAAAATGCCTCCGGCGCCGATGATTCCGATACGTATCTTGTCCGACATTTTTCCTCCTCGGAAGCTGTTTCTTTGAAAACCCCAATTGGGCCGGGATCTACGATGCATGCAATTTGTCCAGCAGGTTAACGGCTGCTTCCACGATCTGTTCGCCCGATCCCGGCGTGAAAAGGGCCGCTTCGGGTTCGTAACCGCCTTCTCTATAGGCCTGTTCGTCCGGCAGATAACCCACACTGTCGTTGGCCAGTTCCAGGACCATCGTCTGACCGAAAGGAGACCGACGCTTGATTTCCAGGCCGAGTCTTACCAGCAGTTCTCCCGGCACGCCCACGAGGGCCAGGTTTCCGATTCGAAGCGCCTGCACCCACGTTCGCGACGAGTCCGGCACTTCCGCCATCCGGCGCAGAATCCGCCGGGCGAACGCCCGCTCCGCCATGGTCCCTCGACCCTCTTGGTCGATTTCCCTGGCCCGGGTGATATCGGCCGGCGAAGGGCCGGCCTTGCGCTGAAGCGCCACTTCCACCATTTCAGCGCCGAGAGGCAGGTCGCGGGCGAAATCCATCCCGTTCCATGCCCAGAAGGCCTGTGCCGCCACCAGCGCGGCGACGCGTTCCGAATGCTGGTGCCGGTCGTTCGCGCTTCGGCTGCCACCGATCACGTCGTGGTTGTTGATGTCGCCCGAAGCGCCGTTCGAAAGCGCCGCCGTAAACCGTTGGCCTCGCATGCGCTGAATGAGACTCGAAAAATATCCGAAATAGTCTGCCGAGATCTCCCGCTCGTGGTCACCCCCGCCCACGTAGTGCAACGCGTAGTTGCACAACAGTCCCACGGGTGCGCCATCCGTTTTCTGAATACAGAGCACACCCACGTCCGGGTCAACCGGGCCCGCGGCCCTCACGACGTCTGGATTTCCGGTACCGGGGTTGGTCCGCACCGTGCCGTCCGCCATATGAAACCGCCGGTTGAATACCGGCCGGCCCTCTTCCGCGCGCCCCCAGCCCGCGCCAACCGCGTCGCGTCCGTCCCAGGCGATGCGCACGGAATCGGCAATGCGTTCCACCAGGAATGCCGTATATGCGTCATCTCCCGTCTGGGCGCCGGAGTGGGTGTGGGTACAGCAGATCATCACCCGTTTGGGAGCCAGACCGGTGGTCTCGGCAATTCGCGCCTTTGCCGCGTCCAGGTATGTCCGCGACACGCCGACGAGATCGCAGACGGCGATCGCGATGCCCGCACCGTCACGCTCCAGGACAAAACTTCGGACGTTCAGCGGATCGTGGATCCCCTCCGCCCTGCGTTCGTGAAACAGGCCCGGAATCAGCGTTCCCAGCGGCGGCGTGATGTCAAGGGTGATTGCGCCACCGTTCAACATAATGCCTCCTCGTGATCGAACCGGTTTCAACTCATCAATCGCCGCAGCCACGCCTTGCCGCGGCCTTCGCGCTGTTTGACCAGCATCACTGAAGTCTTGGCGAATCGCCCAACCCGGTCGGGCACCTCACCGAACAGAAGTTGCTGGAACAGGCCGGTATCGGCCGAGCCCATCACGATCAGATCGAATTCCGCTCCCGCCCTGACGATACCCGCGGGTACGGACCGGGATCGGATCGCGCGGCACTCCACGTCGCCCAGGTTTGCGTTCTTCAGCGTCTGGTCGATCCATCCCATGGCCTCACTCTCCCGCTCCGCGTCTGCATCTTCGGGTATCACGGAGCAGGCTGTCACACGTGAGCCGTAGGCCGCGACGATCGGCTCCAGCAGCTCAACGGCGAACCGCGTATGGGGTCCGCCGGCCGTTGGCAGCAGAATGCGATCGAACCGGGCCTGGTCCTGCAACTTGACGACCGCCACGTCCGCGGTTGCCCGGTTCACCACCCTGTCGAGCACTTCGCCAAAAATCCGCTCACGCGTGGTCGTAAATCCCTTCCATCCGATCACCAGCAGGTCCGCGTGCTCGTCCGATACCGCCGACAGAATGCCTTCGTCCACGCGGTGCGCCACGCGGATGTCCGAAACCATGCGGAGATTCTGCTTCTGCGCGTAGGCCTGCGCGGTCCGCAGCAGCGGCATCCGGTGGTTGATGTACTTCATCCCTTCCTGGATGGGCAGCTGGATTGGCACCTCCACGGTGGTATTGACGATCAGGTCGCCGCTCCTCGCTTTTGCGATGGGTATCGAGATATCAAGCAGCGATTCGATCGTACCCGGATTGGCCACGGGTACCAGGACCCTGTAGGGTGCGCGGGCGGTCTCCAGGGGCAGCGCGTCCAGCACGTGGGGCTCGGCCTCGCCCGATTCCTTCCGGAAATGGATGGTATACGCGAAGAATCCCACCGCAATCCATCCCAGCGCAACGTACCAGGCCATCGGATCGAAACGAAACTGGTAAACCGCCAATAGCATATTCGAAGCCGCGCCAATCAGCGGCAGCCACGGGAAGAGCGGCACTTTGTACCTGCGCTCGATTTCCGGCATCCGGCGCCGCAGGACGAGCAGCGACAGATTTACCAGGGTAAACGTGAGCAGGAACATCAGGCTCGCCGCCGACCCGACCACATGGATGGGCAAGAGCAGCGCGATGCCCGTCAGAATCGCGCCGGTGACCAGAATAGCGATGTGGGGGGTCCGCCTGTCGGAATGAATCGCGGCCATGCCCACCGGCAGCCACCGGTCCCTGCCCATGGAAAAAGCCACGCGGCTGGAGGCCAGCACCGTCGCGTTCAGCGCAGACATGGTGGAAAGCAGCCCGCCGAAAACGATGGTTGCCACGCCGAACGCCGGCATGAAGCTGTCTGCCGCCTTCACAATCGCCGTTTCCTGGTACCGGCCCAGAAATTCCCACGACGTGGTGGCCTCCGGCTGGACCGCGCCGAGAGACACAAATACGATCAGCAGATAAACGACCACGGTTACGCCAAGAGAAATGAACGTGGCCTTGGGAATATTGATCTCGGGCTGCTTGATTTCTTCCGCGACCGTCGCGATGAGATCGTACCCTTCAAAAGCGATAAACGTCAGTCCCATTGCAACCAGCACGCCCCCCAGTCCCTTCGGGAAGAACGGAGAGAAGCTCTTTGCCGCCTGTACGGGCGTCGCGAAGATATGCGCCAGTCCGAACCAGACGAAAACCAGCAGTACGAGAATCTTGGACATGGTGATCACGTTTTCCGCCTTGCCCGTGACCTCCGTGCCGCGCACGTTCAGCCAGACAAAGACGCAGCTTACGATCACCGTTACGAACGCAACAGACGGCTGAACCCCCGTCGTCGCCTGGATCGTATAGCTGACGTCCGGCAGGTACTTGTGGAAAAACTCCCAGAAGTAGCCTGCAAAGCCCAGCGCATAAAGGCTGCACGCCACCGTGTAGGCGAACCAGAGCATCCATCCGGACAGAAACCCCACCGGACCGGGAAACGCCTTCTTGACGAACGAATATCCGCCGCCGGCCTCGGGAATCGCAGAGGCGAGTTCGGCGTAGCAGAACGCCGTCATCAGCGTCACGAGGCCGTTCAGCGCAAATGCCAGAATTGACGCCGGCCCCGCCTCGCCGGCGGCAATCCCGGTCAGAACGAAGATCCCCGCGCCGATCATCGCGCCGATGCCGATCATCGATGCGTCGAAGCAACCCAGACTCCTGGCAAACGTGACCCTGTTGGATTCCGGCGGAAGGGAGGATACTGCCACTGAGACCTCGGTCTGAAAAGCAAAAAGGCCAGGGACGCGAGACACGCACCCCTGGCGTTGTCGGCCCGCGACGACTTACGACGCGAGATTTGAGATATCTTCGTAGCCCGTCAGACGATAGTCGAATTCCAGGTAATCCAGAAGGCGGCAGAGACTTCGAAATGCCACGCCGAACCCGTCCACCCCGCTGACGCCGCCGAACTGGCCGCCGCCCTTCACGTGCGGCTCCAGGTCCACGAATACGCCCGGTACGCCCAGCGGAGACAGGCGCTCGTGAATCTCAGGCACCAGTGTCCGGAAGTCCCGCAGCACCTGCTCGTGGCCCGAATCGCCCCGGTCCACCGGAATGAACCGGGTCAATCCACGCTCCCCGGCCGCATCCAGCATTGTCTTGTCCGACGGATTGTTGAAACCCTTGATGTGTATCCACCCCACGCCGGGCTTCATCTTGACGTAGTGCTCGTATGCACTGTCCGGACTGTGACCGCTGGATTCCATGTTTCCCACGTCTGGAATGATGCAGACATAGGGACTGTTGACTTTTTCATACAATGCGATCAACGTGTCCCCGTCTCCGCCAATCAGGTCAGCCTCCACCTCCATACCGTAAACCACGCCTGCCGAAGCGCATTTTTCGACAATCTGCCCGAGTTGATCAGCCGCCTGGTCCAGGTACGGCCATGGATCCCGTCCGTGTGGATGGTAATAGCTGAAGCCGCGCAGCAGTTTGGTTTCGAAGGCGTGCGCCAGGTCGATAGCCCGCTGAACGTCGTTCTTCAGATAGGATTCAAACGGGATGTACCGGTTCTGTGTACCGTCGTCCTCGTCGACGAGCTTGACCTTGCCGAGGGGAGATCCCACGCTTGACACGCCGACCTGAAACGCACCGTGCAGGTCCTGAAGCCGTTGTACTTCTTCGTCTGAAAGCTCCATGACGTTCTTCACGCCGTTGCCGAGATCGATGAACCGGATCGTGTAATAGGATAGTCCGAGCGCGGACATCATTGTCAGTTGCTCTTCGGCCCGTTTGCTCACCGGACCCTCATCCGCAAATCCGGAAAGAATCACTTCGGATGTTGCCATATTCAGACACCTCGACGTTAATGAATAATGAGTCCACTCCGAAAAGTCGAGT
>JAAXHE010000343.1 GCA_012271065.1 Candidatus Latescibacterota bacterium | reverse complement strand
GCGCGGCTGCAAAAGCGCCGGTCGGAGCATACGAATACGACAACAGATCCAGGGGGATTGAAGTTATGGCAGGAGACGAACAGATTGAACTCCGGATGGCTGTCGACAGGCTGGAGGGGTTCGTATACGACCTGTTCTGTGCCGCGGGCGTGCCCGGAGGTGACGCGGAGACGATTGCGCGGACAATTCTCAGCCAGGAGATCCGGGGCAATACGACCCACGGGCTGCGGCTCGTCCATTTCAATCTGCGGGGGCTGGCCGATGGGACGATTCGCGCCAATCCCGTCCAGCCGGTCCTGAGCAATCGGGGCATGACCGCGGTTATCGAGGGCGACCACGGCGTGGGTATTGTCGGTTGCATGAAGGCGATGCGGCTCGCGATCCAAAAGGCCCGGGAGGGCGGCATCGGCATCGTTCTGATCGTTCGAAACAACCATTTTCTTGCTGCCGTACCCTATTGTTTGGAAGCGGCGAACGCAGGCATGATCGGCATCACGTTTTCCAACACAAAGGGATCGATGGGATATCCGGGCGCCCGCGGCCCGGTTATCGGCAACACGCCCATGGGGTTCGGCATTCCGACTGCCGGCGGCTTTCCGATCCTGTTCGACGCATGCATGACCGCCTCCGGGGGAAGGATGAGGCAGTGGATTCGAGAGGGCAAACGGATTCCGCCGGATATACGGGGCTTCGACAGGGACGGCAGGCCCACCGACGATCCGCAGGCGGTAATCGGCGGCGGGACAACGATGCCGATCGGTGGGCACAAGGGCGCGGGGCTGGCCATTCTGGTGGAGGTGCTGACGGGCGTGCTGGGCGGCGCGGCTTTTCTGAGCGATATTACGCCTCGCGATCAGGTGGACAGAACGGACAAGACGCACGCGGTCAGCCATTGCTGCATTGCCATCGATGTCGAGGCGTTTATGTCGCTGACCGAGTTCGAGGCACGCATGGGCGACTTCATCGTCGATCTGAAGGACAATCCGTTGGACGGCGAGTCCGATGAGATCCGGTTGCCCGGGGAAAGGATGGAACGGACCAGACGGGAATGCGAGGTCCATGGCATTCCACTGGAGGCGGACGTGCAGGAGGATCTGGAGGCGTGGGCGGAACGGTTGGGTGTGCGTTTCCCGGAGACGCTGTAACGCGACGCCGACACGATGTGAGAAGATATGGACGACAGGTACCGTATTCGCAGTGCGACCGAAGGCGATCTGGACCGGATAGGCGAAATTATCCGTCAGGGGTGGGAGCCGATTTTCGGGCTGCACGAAAAGAACTGGGGCGAGGAGCTTTTCGAAGTCCTTTATGCGAACTGGCCGGAGAACATCAAGGCCAGTGTGGGACGTCACATGGCGGAACACCCGGACTGGGCGTTTGTCGTTGAGTCGCCCGAGACCGGCGAGGTGGTGGCGTTCATCACCTATCTGCTGGATTCGAAAAAAGGAATTGGAATCGTCGGCCTGAACGCCGTGGCGGCCGGGTTGCAAGGACAGGGAATCGGGACGATGATGTACGATTTCGTCCTGAATCGGTTCCGGAAGGAGGGGCTCAAATACGCGCAGGTGCGAACCGGGCTGAACGATGCGCAGGCCGGCGCCCGGAGGGCCTACGAGAAGGCGGGGTTCAATATTGAGCGGAAAGAGGTCATCTATTACGCGTACCTGTGAAAGGGGACGGGTTTGGAAAAGTATACCTTTCGGGGCAGTCCCGCCGAGGTCGGAAGGGCGCAGGGCGCGCTTGATCCTGGATACGCCCGGCGCGAGTTGGAGAAGAGGTTAAAGCAGCCTCATGACTTCGAGGATAGCTACTTCCGTGAGAACATGTCGTTCATGCGGCGGGAATTCCCGGAACTGGTGACGCAGATGGAGGCGTACGGCGAAGCGGCAGGGATTGAAAACTTCGACCATACGTTTCTGCTGCATGTCTACTTCACCGCCGCCGACCTGGACGGATGTTCAGCGCTCGGGATCATGCTGAAGGACGACGGTCCGGCGATGTTGAGGACCTACGATACGAGTTCGGTCAGCAGGGTTGAGGATTTCGTGAGGGATAAAATCCTGATCGGACTTCCTGACAGCAGGCCGCACGGGCTGGTAGGGATCGGGGAGCGGTTCGGCACCACCGTGGGCACGGCGATCAACGACGCCGGGCTGCTGGTGGGCTGCGCGTCGGGCCACCGGAAGTTCAACCCCGGCGCCAATCCCGAACACGTCAATCTCTATTTCACCACGCACCTGCTCGCCCAATATTGCTCCGACTGCGGCGACGTGCGGCATTTCCTCCGGCAGTACCGGATCTCAGGCATCAAGGGACTCACGGGCGTGGCCGTGGACGCGGCGGGAGATATGGTGGGGTTTGAACTGGAATCGGAGAATATCGCCCTTCGGGAACCCGAAAACGGAATGGTGATCGAGACCAACCACTGGCAGGACCCGGACCTCCAGCGCCCGTCGCGCGAGGCCGATCCGGACTGGTGGGCGAGCGCCTCGTACTACAACTCCCAGAACAGGATCCAGTACCTGGCCTGCCACCAGGATGCGTTCGAAAAAATGCGCACCGTGAGCGAACTGACCGATTTCTCGTTCGACGTGCACGCGCCGGGCAGAATTCTGCAGAGCCCGGAAACCAATATCGGAAGCTGGTTCACGACTCACGCGATCTTTATGACGTCGCGGGACAGGAAGCTGCGGGTCCACCGGTATCCGCTGGAGAAGGACCGTTTGACACAAATGACGTATGGAGAGTGACGGATAGCACAACGAATTGCGAAACGGGAGGAAAAACGCCAATGGCGGAGCATTCAAATGTGGCCGGGAACGTGGACCGGATGAACACGGATGCTGGCAGCGCAGACGGTTTCCTTCTGATGGACGGGATCGAGTCCGTTCATCACGCGGCGCAGGCCGTGTGTGAGGCGGAAAAGCACCCGCTCAATCCCGTGCTTCCGGTGGGTGACTCGCACGAGTGGGACTCGACGCACTGTGCGCCGTGGTCGTCGCCCACGGTGATCTACGACGAGGAAGACAAACTCTTCAAGGCCTGGTACGCGGGATCGGACATCGTGCCCTCGAGGTGGTGGGCAATGGGGTACGCGATCAGCGAGGACGGGATCAACTGGCACAAACCCGTGCTGGGCCTGTACGAGTACAACGGAAGCAAGAAAAACAACATTGTCCTGGATGGGCGCGGACCGATCATCAAGGACGATACCGAGCCGGACCCGAACAAGCGATTCAAGGGGATCAAGCGCAGCTTCGGCGGACAGAAGGTCTACACCCGCAAGGGCGCCCGGGCCAACTATTCGCCTGACGGGATCCACTGGACCGAGGGCCCGAATATCGACCTGCCCGAGTGGTTTCGGGGTCCACCGGATATCGGCGTGCTCGTCCGCGACGATCAGGACCCCGATCCCTCGCGCCGGTACAAGACGGTTTTCCAGGAGATGGTGCCGTTCGACAAGCCGGATATCAAGCGCTTTGCCGATCGGTACCGGGGGCTCGGACGGGCCAAGATTCTGGCGTATGGCCCGGATATCGAGCACTTTCGAAGGGCGGAAGAAAACCCGCTGATTTCGCCGGCGGATGGGCTCGAGTACGAGGACCATCACATTATGATGTCGCCGTACGGCGGCGCCTGGATCATCTGCTACGAGTACGGCTGGTACGTGCCGAGCCGCTACGGCCGCTACGGGATGTACTCGGCCGACATACGTCTGGCCGTGAGTGGGGACGGGCTCCATTTCGACCGGGTGAATCCCCACCAGAAGGTCATCGCTCGCGGCGCACACGGCGAGTGGGACGGGGGGCTGCTCATTATTACGGATAAGCCGGTTGTCAAGGACGGGACCATCTATCTGTTCTATGGCGGGTCGGGCGAGGATTTCACGAGTTGGCCCCCTGAGAATGAGATCCCCGAGTTCATACATGAAATGGGAAGCGGAAGCGCGCGCCTCGCACGGATGGGTCTGGCGACGCTTCGCGAGGATGGGTTCACGTGCCTGGAGACTCCGGACCGCGAGACGCCGGGACATGCGACGACTGCGCCGCTGGAGTTGAGCGACCGATCGACCACGCTCACGGTGAACGTGGGAGACGTTCGGCAAAACCGTAATTGGGTCGAGGTTGAGGTCCTCGACGCGGATTCCGGCGAGCCGATCCCGGGCTTCGAATGCACCGACTGCAACGATATCTTTGTCGACGGACTGCGTCGGCCCGTCGCGTGGGGAGACAAACGTCTTGGCGATATCGGTCGGGACCGGTTCAAGCTGCGCTTCTGGCTGTACGGCACCGCCCGGCTCTACGGATACAGATTCGTCTGAAGAATGCGGCCGCCCGGCGCTGAATGGAGGATTTCCATGGATGAGAAACAGACCCGAGATGTGATTGTGGCCCGGGATGTGATGGTCCCGATGCGGGACGGGGTGCGCCTGGCCACGGATCTTTACTTCCCGGGGAAGGATGCGCACCAACTGGAGGGGACGTTTCCCGCCGTTCTGAACAGGACGCCGTACAACAAACAGGGCGGGGCATCGATCGCGAGCTTCTTTGCCCGGAACGGCTATATGGCCGTCGTTCAGGATTGCCGGGGACGCTACGGTTCCGGGGGCGTGTTCTTTCCGTTCGTAGACGATCCGGAGGACGGATACGACACCATCGAGTGGATCGCCGATCACCCGTCCTGCGATGGGAAGGTGGGCATGTACGGGTGTTCTTACGATGCGTGGGTGCAGTTTCACGCGGCCACCCGGAACCCCCCGGCGCTGGCCACGATGATCCCGTTTGAAGGACCGATCAACGCCTGGCATTACAGCATGCGCGAGGGCGGCGCCCTGCATCTGGGGCTTTTGAACTGGGCGGTCCGGATGTCGATCACCAGTCATGAGGCGCAGGCAAACCCGGCGATTGCCGAAGCCATACGTCCGATGTCCACCGACGGGCGGCATTTCCTGGAGTGGGCTTCCCGCATCCCCTGGCGGCGCGGTCAGACGCCGCTGGCGATGGTGCCGCAGTACGAGGACGTTGTTTTCCAGCTTTATTTCGAGAATAACGACTATACGGAATTCTGGCGGCAGCCCGGACTTGCAATGGACGAGTATTTCGACTCGTTTCCGGATATGCCCATCCTCTGGATGGTGGGCTGGTTCGACTGGTATCCAAGGACGATTATTGACGGGTTTCAGAAGATGGTGAAGATGAACCGGAAGCACCAGCACCTGCTGGTGGGGCCATGGACGCACGGCAATAGCGAACCGTCCTGCGGGGACGTGCACTTCGGGCCGGAGGGGGGGCTCCATTTTCACAAGGATTTTCTTCACCTCTACCTGGCGTGGTTCAATCGCTGGTTGAAGGAGGATGCGACCGTGGATGTGGGGAGCGCGGTGCGGATGTTCCGGATGGGCGGGGGGGATGGCAGCCGGGACAGGGAGGGTCTTCTGCATCACGGCGGGAAGTGGTTCAGCGTGGATGGCTGGCCGCCGGAGGGCTCGCGGTCGACGCCGTTCCATATCCACGAAAATGGGAGTCTGTCGCCCGAAGCACCCTCTGAGGAAAGCTCATCAACGACGTATACGTACGATCCGCGCAATACGGTTTCCAGCAACGGCCGCTGTATTGTCCCCTATGGTCCGATGAAGGAGGGGTGGTTCAAAGGGATGGGGCCCCGCGATCAGATTGAGATCGAGACCCTGCCCGGACACGGCGTTCCGGGGATGCCGATCGCCTCCCGGCCGGATGTGCTGGTTTTTCAAACTGCTCCACTGAGCGAGGATGTTTCTATCGCGGGGAACATCAAGGGGGTTCTGTGGATATCGTCGGACGCGCCGGATACCGATTTCTTTTTGAAGCTGCTCGACGTGTATCCGTCCAGTCTCGATAATCCGACGGGCTATGCTTTTCCGGTTTCCGAGGGTATTCTGCGCGTGCGATACAGGGATAGCTGGGAACATCCAGGCCCGATGCAACCCGGAACCGTGTATCGCATCGAAATCGACATGCAGCCGTCCGCCAACCTCTTCAAAGCAGGCCACCGCATCCGGCTGGATATCTGCAGCAGCAACTTTCCCAACTACGATATCAACCGGAACACGGGTGACCCGGATGACAGAAACTGGCGCATCGCACGGAATACGGTCTACCACGAAGCCGGGCGTGCCTCGTGCGTTCAACTGCCCATCTGGACGGTGTGATGGGGTCGTCGCAACCCCGCCCCACCCTTCCCATGCCTTCAGCGAGGCCTTTTTCACCCGCGCCACGGAGGGACACCATCCAACCGATGGAGGAAGAATGAAGTCTGTGACCGAAGAAATTGCAGGCAGAAAGCTTCGCTGCCTGGACATGATAGAAGCACCCTTCGCAGTGTCGGGCTTTGCCCGGCTGGACCAGGAGCGAAGGTTCTGTCGGCTGCCAGTGGACGCGCTGCCCGATATGAGCGAGACCGTCCGGACGCTGGCCTGGCGCACGTCGGGCGGTATGGGTCGTTTCAGGACGGATTCCGGCACGGTCGCCATCAGGGTGGAACTGCCGGCCGCGGGTGATATGCCACACATGCCGCGGACCGGAAATTCCGGATTCGACATTTATCTGGGCGGCGGGAAAGAGAAGCGGTACGTGAACACCGCCAGACCGCCCGCAAATGAGCGGGTGTACGAGGCGCTTCTGGTCGACGGTTCGGAGAAAGGCATGCGCGAGTGGACATTGTATTTCCCGCTTTACAACGGTGTCAACCGGGTGCTGGTGGGCCTGGACCCGGACGCGGAAGTCCAACCGCCTCCGCCGTTCACGGTTGAGAAGCCGCTTCTCTTCTACGGATCGTCGATCACACAGGGCGGATGCGCGTCCCGGCCGGGGAACGCCTATACCCACATCCTGGCGCGGTGGCTGGATGCGAACCTGGTCAACCTCGGGTTCAGTGGGGGCGCGAAGGGGGAGCCGGGCCTGGCCCGTCTGATTGCGACGATGGACATGAGCGTCTTTATTATGGATTACGATTACAATGCGCCGTCGGCGGAGCATCTGGAGCAGACCCACGAGGCGTTCTTCCGGATTGTGAGGGAGGCCCGTCCCGAGCTTCCCGTTGTCATCGTTTCGAGTCCGTCGGTTGATACCGATCCGTCACGCTGGGTGGAGCGACGGGAAATCGTCCGCAGGACGTACGAGAATGCCGTGAGACGGGGAGACAGCAAGGTCTGGTTTGTGGATGGGGAGACGCTGTTCGGCACAACCGATCGGGATGCCTGTACGGTTGACGGGTGCCACCCGAACGACCTGGGGTTTTTGCGCATGGCCAGAGCGATTCGTGCGTCGATTGAGGCCGCTCTGGAGGGTTGACGGTCGGACCTGTTAGGGGTGTGCGTGCTATGAACGCGGGGGTATGCAGTATCCGTCCCATTGTTTCGCAGGATTTCAACTGGCATGACGCAGGGGAGGGTGGGGCCTACGTTTTCGGGGAGGACGGGTACCTGACGATGGATGGGGCACGGGGCAGGGTTGTCTGTTCCAGGCACCTGAGCAACCCGATCCGAAGCAGGGAGGGTGTGATCGAGTTGAAGTTGCGGGTGGTGCTGGGAAAACGGTATCACATCCGCTTCTATGACTCCGAAGAACGCCTGGCTGTGGACTGCCGGATCGACGAGGACGGTCGGGTGCGGTTCGCCAGGCAAGGTACCTGCGCGGACTCCGGGAGATTTCTGACGTTTCACTCCGGGAGGCCTTATACCGATTCGGAGAACCGCGTACCCCACGTTGTGCCGTCGGATGAGCACTGTCTGCGATTTGAGGGGTTCGATGCGGCGGAAGGAGGCGTGGATTTCGTCCTGGACGGCGCGGAGCCGGTGGCGATGGCCGGGTGTTTGAACAGGCTTTCGAAGGCGCTTTCGAAGGTCGAGCTGGTCACGGGAGAGGCAGGTGTTGGGAGTATGATCCGCCTGCGGGAGTACGTGGAGTACGCCGGGGGCGTCCCGGTTTGTCGGGAGGTCTTCCCGCTGCACTGGAAGCCCGTTTCTCCTCCGCCTGACGGCATGCCGGACGACAATGTCTGCGAGACGCTGATGCGACCGACGGACTACCGATGGCTTGAGACGGCGACGCGGTACGGCTACGTCAAAGCCCACATCCCCTGCCTGTCAAAGGGCGCTGTCGAGTTCGAGATGAAGACCGCGGATGCCACACTCGAATCCTGCCTGGTCCTGGAGGAGTATCAGGGGATTATCAAATACGGCAATATCCAGCTCGGGCTGCTCAGAGGAGGGATGATCGTCTGTACACGGGATGGCGTTCTGAAATTCGACCAGCCCGTCGAGGCAGCCAGCGGCCGGGTCTACAAGATTCGCGTTGCGTGGGACAGAGACGCCGGGACGTTCCGTATCGGGATCGACGGCATTTCCATGAGTTGCGGCGGGGTCCGTGAATTCCTCTTTCCCAACGTGCCGGAACGAGGGATTGACACGATTACGCTTCACCCCGGGGACTCGCGAGCGAGGCTGTCTTTGATGCAGAAGTGCCAGGGGATGAAGGCTCGCGAAGTTGAACCTCTTCTGACGTATTGGGGGCGGTTCAGGGTTTACGATCTCGAAGGGTTTTGAATCTCAGTCGCAGAGACGCGACAGAGCACCGTTTGAAGGATTTCAATCAAAGAGGGTTTCGGTAAGGAGGCGTTTATGAAAAAGCATACTTTTCGCGGCACTCCCGCCGAGGTGGGGAGGGCCCAGGGTTCGATGAGCCCGGAGGCCGCCCGGGCCTATCTGAAGTTCTGGCAGGACCGGACGCACGATTTTGAGAATCCGTACTTTCGGAAGAACCTGGCCTTTATGCGGCGGGAGTTCCCGGATCTGATCGAGCAGATCGAAGCGTTCGGCGAGGCGGCCGGAATGGCGTCTTTTGAACATGCGTACTATGGCCATGTGCTCTGGACGGGACCTGCGGGGGATGCCTGTTCGACCCTGGGAATCCTGCTGGAAGAAGACGGACCGGCTATGTTGTCGACCAACGACGGAGGTACGGATACGGTGCCGGGGACGGTTTCCAATACCGTTGTTTCGATATTTCCTGATACGAAACCGCACGGCATGATGGGATTGGGCACTCAGAGACAGGTCACACTGGGGATGGCCGTAAACGATTCGGGACTGGCCGTCGGGGCCAATTCCGGGCACCGGAGGTTCAATTCCGTATCCAATCCCGAATGCCTGAATCTCTACTTTGTGGTCCACCTGCTGGCGCAGCACTGCGGCGATTGCGATGATGTCCGCCATTTTGTGGAACAGTACCGCATTTCGGGGCAGAAGGGGATGAATCTTGTTACGGTGGACGCCGCGGGAAATATCCTGGGTCTGGAGCTGGAGTCGGAGAATATCGCCATTTCAGAGGCGCAGGACGGGATGCTTCTGGAGGTCAACCACTGGCAGCATCCCAAACTTCAGAATCCATCCCGGGCGGTGAATCCCGATTTCTGGGATGGGTCCTACTACTACAATTCCCAGGCGCGGGTCATGTATTTTGCGCACTACCGAAATGTGTTCGCACGCCTGAAGACCATGCAGGAGCTGGTTGATTTTTCGTTCGATGTCCACGCACCGGGGCGTATCCTGCAGATGCCGGGTCTGAACGTGGGGAATCTGATTTCGTGTCAGGTGATGTTCGCGACCGTGAGGGACCGGAGGATGAGGCTGTACCTGCATCCGATAGAGAAAGAGGATTACGAGGAGTTCCGGTATCCGCAGTGATGTTTCCGGCCCACGCATACGGACCGATCCGTGCCCGGGCTTTCAGACAAACGGATCGACGAGTTCCACACCGCTGGTTTCGAAATCGCGACGATTTCGGGTCGCCAGCGGCAATCCGTGAGTCAGGGCGGTGGCGGCAATGAGGCTGTCCTTGATCGGCATCGGTTTTCCGAGAGAACGGAGACGCGCCAGCAGTTCGGCCCAGCGCAATCCCGTCTCGGCATCCCACGGGACACAGTGAATACGACGGGCGACCTCGTCGAACCAGCGTTCGAGCGCGCGACGCCGGTGTCCGGATGGCAGCAGGAGGATGCCGAAGCGGATTTCTCCCAGGATCACGGGATCGATGGCCAGGTCGCGTTCGTTACGCGCCAGCCACTCGATCACCCTCGGGTCCGGGCTCGGCTGGGTCGCCTCGCACAGGACGTTGGCATCCACGAGACACATCATGGTGGCCATCCGAGGGAGTCGGTAGACTCCGATTTGATCGGCACGAACCAGCCCTTCACAGGACACGCGAGGAGCGTATCCACCAGCCCCTGGTTCTTCGGGGGGTCGGCAACGACCAGGCGATATTCGCCTCTGTCCACCCGTTCTATATCAAACGATTGACCAGGTTCGATTTTGTCCTGATGGCGAAACGCGGCCGGGATGACAATCTGACCCTTAGATGAGAGGACTGTTTTCATAGGGAAGTAAGATAACGTCTTACCTCGGGATTGTCAATACCCGATTTGCCGGGGGCCTGATGCGCAGGCAACCGTCGCGCACGCCAGGTTGCTTCGTTATTTTCCTTGCGTTGGTGCCCGTATTATTGTAATTTAGTCCTGAAAATGAAATAGCGAATTTTGTTATTGTACAATCGTGAATAAGGATGCGTCCGTTATGCGGCGCGGAGAAATCGGTAGCTACGAGGTTACGAGCATCGGCGATGAACGCGTTCGCGCCTTTGTGCCATTGCCGCTGCCGCCGCAACCGGCCCTGATTCTGGAGGGTTCGCTGCAGCAGGCGCTGGAATCGGCAGTGCTTGCCCTGGGTCGTCTTGACGGCGTCTCGACGCTTCTGCCGGACGAGGCGCTTTTTCTGTATGCCTATGTGCGCAAGGAAGCGGTGCTTTCCTCTCAGATCGAGGGGACGCAGTCTTCGTTGTCTGACCTCTTGCTCTTTGAACTTAAGGAAGCGCCCGGGGCTCCGCTCGACGATGTGCGCCAGGTTTCGAACTATGTGGCCGCGCTTGAACACGGTTTGCGTCGCCTGCGGGAGGGTTTCCCGCTGTCGAATCGCCTGATCCGCGAGGTACACGGTGTGCTGTTGTCGGGCGGCCGGGACAGTGTCAAGACGCCCGGTGAATTTCGGCGCTCGCAGAATTGGATTGGCGGAACCCGGCCGGGCAATGCCGCTTTTGTACCGCCGCCGCACACCGCCGTGCCCGATTGCATGGCGGCGTTTGAGCGATTTCTCCACGCCGAAGATATGCCCGTGCTGCTGCGGACGGGGCTCGCGCACGTGCAGTTCGAGACGATTCACCCCTTTCTTGACGGCAACGGGCGCGTGGGTCGGTTGCTCATCACGCTGCTGCTGTGTTACGCCGGCGTGCTGCGCCAGCCGCTCCTGTATCTGAGCCTGTACTTCAAGCAACACAGGAACACCTACTACGATTTGCTGAACCATGTGCGTTGTACCGGCGAGTGGGAGGCGTGGCTCGCCTTCTTTCTGGAAGGTGTGAAACTGACAGCCGAGGGCGCGGTCCTGACCGCCCAACGCCTCTCCCGGATGTTTGAGAATGACCGGAACCGGATCGAAGCAGGCGGAGGCCGCAGGACCGGGTCGGCGCTGCGCGTACACGAGGCCCTCAAGGCCCAGCCGATTCTGTCGCTGCCCGCGGCGTGCCGCGATACCAGGCGCTCCTTTCATGCAACGGCGTCGGCCATGGAATTGCTCGTTACGCAGGGGATTGCGCGGGAGATCACCGGGAAGCGGCGTAACCGGCTGTTCGTTTATGACCGGTATCTTTCCGTTCTGAATGAAGGAGCCGAGGTGCCGTGATGTGGGGCGTTGTCAACAACCAGGTGGAAGACGCAATCGATTCTGAAATGGAATAGCACCATGGCCGAAAACGCGAAGCAGTTTAACGAGGACGCATCCGCAGTCCAGATGCATCTCTCCATCGGGCAGGGGGGAGTCCCGCCGGCAAGCGGCCGGGGCGCGGGTGTGAGCAGCCTGAACATCAGCAATTTCATCTGGGGTATTGCCGATGACGTGCTGCGGGACGTGTACGTGCGGGGCAAGTACCGGGATGTCATTTTGCCGATGACGGTTATCCGTCGTCTGGACGCGGTGCTGGAGTCGACGAAAGACGCGGTCCTCCAGATGAAGGCCCGGCTGGACGCGGCGGGCGTGACCAACCAGGATGCGGCGCTGCGTCAGGCATCCGGCGAGGCTTTCTACAATGCCTCGCCTTTCCGGCTCCGCGATCTGACCTCCCGCGCCAGGCAGCAGCAGCTGAGGGCCGATTTCGAGGCATACCTCGACGGGTTCTCGCCCAATGTCCAGGAGGTGCTGGAGAAGTTCAAGTTTCGCAATCAGATTCCGACGCTGGTGGAGGCCGATGTGCTCGGGTTCCTGCTGGAGAAGTTTCTGGACCCCTCGGTCAATCTGAGCCCCAAACCCGTGCTGAACGCGGACGGGTGCGTGCGTGTGGAGGGTCTGGACAACCACGGGATGGGCACGGTCTTCGAAGAGCTTATCCGGCGTTTCAACGAGGAGAACAACGAGGAGGCCGGCGAGCACTTCACGCCGCGCGACGTCGTGCAGTTGATGGCGCGGCTGATTTTCATGCCGGTTGCCGATGAGGTCCGGTCGGGCACCTACGTGGTGTACGATGGGGCTTGCGGCACCGGGGGGATGCTGACGGTCGCAGAGGAGACGCTGACTCAACTCGCCGCCGAACACGGCAAGGAGGTTGCGGTCCACCTGTACGGGCAGGAGGTCAACCCGGAGACCTACGC
>JAAXHE010000344.1 GCA_012271065.1 Candidatus Latescibacterota bacterium | reverse complement strand
GGATGGACTTTTTCAACGGGCTGTTAAGTACGCGCAGGTGCGAACGGGCCTGAACGACGCGCAGACCGGCGCCAGGAAGGCCTACGAGAAGGCGGGCTTCAACATCGAGCGCAAAGAGGTCATCTATTACGCGTACCTGTGAACACAAAAGGCGCATCTACCGAGTAGCGAGACAACATACATGTGCGTATATTGTGTACGCTCTTCCGAAAAGACCGCTAACGAATAGCTGCCAATTGAGGTAGGTATGGCGCCGCTCCGGATAGATTTGCCGCAAGCCCGGATTGATGATTTCTGTTGTCGCTGGAAGATTACTGAATTGGCTGCGTTCGGCTCTGTGCTTCGCGGTGACTTTGCAGAAGACAGCGACGTCGACCTTTTGGTTACGTTCACTCCGGGCGCCGGACACAGTTTACTCGACCTGGTTCAGATGCAGGAAGAATTGACGGAAATCCTCGAACGGCCCGTTGACCTCATAGAAGAGCAGGGGCTCCGAAATCCTTTCCGTCGGAAGGGAATTCTGAGCACCAAAGAGGTGATTTATGCGGCCTGAGAGTCGGGATGGTGCCTTTTTGGAGAGTGGCAACCCCTTGCGGGAGAGCAGAAATATATATATTGTATCGATGACGGAGCTTTACGCGGATTTACTCCCTGAACAGGTCGGAATGGGAGCCGGTACGGACCAGGTGCAACCGATCCCCATCGATTCGGTAGATTAAAAGCCAGTCCGGTTCGATGTGGGCTTCCCGGTGCCTCTGCCAGCTCCCCCGAAGTCGGTGGTCGCGATAGCGACCCGGCAATGGCGTCTCCCGGATCAACAACGCCAGGATCTCTCTCAGTTTACCGAGATTCTTCCCTCTTGCCTCTGCTCGTTTTACGTCACGCCGGAACTGAGTCGAACGAACAGTAGCAAGCATGTCAGATGCCAAGATCCCGGAACAGTTCATCGGCGCTGCTGAATCGTTTGCCCTTTCCCTCTTCCAGTTCCTTCATCGCTGCAACAGTCGTGGAATTAGGGACTTTCACAGCGAATGGCAGCCGTTTCTCTTCGGCTATCATCAGTAACAGCATGCGGATCGCATCGGAAACGGAAAGCCCCATGGCTTCAAGCGCCTCGGTAGCCCGGGCCTTGGTATCGCTGTCGATTCGCGCGCGTACCACACTGTCGTTACCCATTTAAAGACCTCCAAAGTGTAGCTACAATGTAGCTACGACGACAGGTTTTGTCAATTAGGAATCCGGTTGGAGCTGACTCGGAGCGCTCGTTGAGAGGCTGCTGCTGTGGAAAAGTACTTCTTTGCGGGAGATTCTGCCGAAGCGGGACGGGCGCAGGGCGCGCTCGATCCCGAATACGCCCGGCGTGAGCTGGACAAGCGGTTGGAACTGCGCCAGGATTTCACGGATCGCTACTTCCGTGAGAACATGGCTTTCATGCGGCGGGAATTCCCGGAACCGGTGACGCAGATGGAGGCATACGGCGAAGCGGCGGGGATCGAAGACTTCGACCATACGTTTCTGCTACACGTCTACTTCACCGACGCCGACCTGGACGGATGTTCGGCGCTCGGGATCATGCTGAAGGACGACGGTCCGGCGATGTTGAGGACGTACGATACGAGTTCGATCGGCAGGGTCGAGGATTTTGTGAACGACAAGATCCTGATGGGGTTGCCGGACGCCAGGCCGCACGGGCTGATCGGCATCGGCGAGCGGTTCGGCGTCACCGTCGGCACGGCGATCAACGACGCGGGGCTGCTGGTGGGCTGCGCGTCGGGACACCGGAAGTTCAACCCGGGCGCCAACCCCGAACACGTCAATCTCTATTTCACCACGCATCTTCTCGCGCAATACTGCGCCAATTGCGGCGACGTCAGGCATTTCCTCCGGCAATATCGGATCTCGGGCATCAAGGGATTGACGGGCGTGGCCGTAGACGCGGCCGGCGACATGGTGGGTTTCGAGCTGGAATCGGAGAACATCGCCCTTCGGGAACCCGACAACGGAATGGTTCTCGAGACCAACCACTGGCAGGACCCGGAGCTCCAGCGCCCGTCCCGCGAGGCCGATCCGGACTGGTGGGCGAGCGCCTCGTTCTACAACTCCCAGAACCGGGTCCAGTACCTGGCCTGTCACCGGGATGCGTTCGAAAAATTGCGCACCGTGAGCGAACTGACCGATTTTTCTTTCGACCTGCACGCGCCGGGCAGGATTCTTCAGAGCCCTGAAACCAATATCGGCGGCTGGTTCACCACCCACGCGATCTTTATGACATCGCGGGACCGGATGCTGCGCGTCCACCGGTATCCGCTGGAGAAGAACCGTTTGACGCAAATGACGTATGGGGAATGACCCGGGTGATTACTATGCCTTCCCTTCGCGTGTGAAAGATAATTCAAACCGTAACTTTGGTTCGCTCTGGTCTTGCAATCGATAGGGTTTCACACACAATGATTCCTCCACGTGTACCAGGCGTGTATGTCAAATTGTACAAGTAAACCGTCGCAAGAAAGAACCCCGGCCAGTCGCCAGGGCATTGGATTATTTGAACTATTATTCAGCATTCTGTTATTTTTCGTTTCATGAATTTGACCGGATTGCCATAGGCTGGACCGCTTACATCGTGGACATTTCGATGAACAATATCCTCACGTCGTCCCAATTTGCTTGTCCAATGACCATTGGACAATTGTCGCGCTGCATGTGTGGGAACAGGCGGCCCGCTAAGACCATCCCTAGCGAACAACACGATTTTTTCAAATCCTTCTTCGACTTCACTATTCCTGCATTCTTTGTATCCCAATCCTTCAAATGCCCTTAAGAACGCTTGTATGGACACCTCCCGAGGAACTTCAGAGGGCCAATAATACGAACCGAATGGCTGATCGGGCGAGATGGGCCACCACCATTGATCGTCCCGTCCTGCAGTCCAAGCAATGCAATTGTATTTTCGACTTCGGTCGCTTGTTATGGCATGATTCGCAGAGTCAAGATATGGCAAGCCGTATTCAGCCCACGTATTCGCCACTATTCTTCCTCCACCACTCAAGCCACGCCTCAGCCATGTTTACCGTATTACCATAGTCATTTTCGGGAACTGGATCTTCGCCAGTAATTTCGGATAGCGCCATAAACCAATGATCGGGATCTTCCAAATTTGCCACTAACTGGTCCATGATTAAAGGAAGGGCTCTGCGTCCCATTTTGACTATCTTCCGATAGGACTCGCACTCGGCCATTTCAATCGGAGAAGATGTAACGCCCGCTTCTTCATCCCAACTCTGCATATACAGTAAAAACAGAGTACTGTCTGGGAGACGCCCGATTTCAGGATCAGAGGTATCACAAACATCTAAGCCTGGGTCAAATTCGTAAGACTCGCTGTGTACAAAATAAATGAGACTGATGTTATCATTCCAAGCCACCTCGGTCTGTTGATATTTGAGGATTGGGACATCATCGGGGGGGTAGTTACCAGCCCTGATGCGCGCAATGACCATTTCAACGCTCCTGAGATAACGGGCTACTATGTACGGTGATTACGTTGTTGCTATTTACCACATAGACGGGATTACCGGCACGATCATACCGATTATCCACGCGAAAGACTTCCTGTGGAGAGGCCTTTATATTCAATATCGTTCCATCATCTAGGCGAATCTGGCTAAACCTCTCAACGGATTCTATAATAATGACTTTCTTGCACTCTACTTCCTCGTCATTAAGTCTAATTTTGGGCGACATTGAAATTCTCCAACTTAAAGAATACAGGAAATCCCGGAGGTTGTCAAACTATGGCTTAGATATCTGGATCGGCATGTATAGCGCACAAACACTCGTCTGTCAAGCGAAAACCATCTTCAGATTAATCTCTTTCTAAACACCGAAGATACAGACAGATAATCCATTCAATGTGTTTTCCAAATCTCCAGATCCTTCCGTTGAATGTAACACGATTGCCGAAGAATCCGTATGCGGTTGAACAGTTACAACGTACGGCCTTATTCCGAGCTTTCCTCGGCATAGTCGAGCTGTCGTTTGCATATTTCTTACAAATCATGGTTTACGATCAATCCGTTGATCCAATAGAGAGGGCGCCCAACAACGCGGGAGAAATCAAATGTGGAGGGGAACGTGGAGAGGATGAACACGGAGGCCGGCAGTGCGGATGGATTCCTTCTGATGCACGGAATCGAGTCGGCTCATCATGTCACACAAACCGTGTGCGAGGCGGAAAAACACCCGCTGAATCCCGTACTCCCGGTGGGCGACTCGCACGAGTGGGATTCCACCCACTGCGCGCCGTGGTCCTCGCCCACGGTCATCTACGACGATGAAGACGGGCTGTTCAAGGCCTGGTACGCCGGATCGGACATCGCGACGTCGAGGTGGTGGGCGATGGGGTACGCCGTCAGCGAGGACGGGATCAACTGGCACAAACCCGATCTGGGCCTGTACGAGTACAACGGGAGCAAGAAGAACAACATCGTCCTGGACGGGCGCGGCCCGATTATCAAGGACGACGCTGAGCCGAACCCGAACAGACGATTCAAGGGGATCAAGCGCAGCTTCGGCGGGCAGAAGGTCTATGCCGGAAAGGGCGCCCGGGCCAACTACTCGCCCGACGGGATCCACTGGACCGAGGGACCGAACATCGACCTGCCGGAGTGGTTTCGCGGCCCGCCCGATATCGGCGTGCTCGTCCGCGACGACCAGGACCCGGATCCCTCGCGCCGGTACAAAACCGTCTTCCAGGAGATGGTACCGTTCGACAAGCCGGATATCAAGCGCCACGCCGATCGGTACCGCGGCCTCGGACGCGCGAAGACTCTGGCGTACGGCCCGGACATCGAGAACTTCCGGCGGGCAGAGGAGAATCCCCTGATTTCCCCCGCCGACGGACTCGAGTACGAAGACCATCACATCATGATGTCGCCGTACGGCGGCGCGTGGATCATCTGCTACGAGTACGGTTGGTACGTGCCGAACGGCTACGGCCGCTACGGGATGTACTCGGCCGACATCCGGCTGGCGGTCAGCGGCGACGGGCTCAGTTTCGATCGGGTCAATCCTCACCAGAAGGTCATCTCCCGCGGCGCCCACGGCGAGTGGGACGGGGGGCTGCTCATCATTACGGATAAACCGGTTGTCAAGGACGGGACCGTCTACCTGTTCTATGGCGGATCGGGCGAAGAGTTCACGAGCTGGCCGCCGGAGAACGAGATCCCCGAGTTCGTCCATGAGATGGGGAGCGGGAGTGCGCGCATGGCGCGGATGGGTCTGGCCACGCTTCGCGAAGACGGGTTCACCTGTCTGGAGACCCCGGACCGCGAGACGCCGGGACACGCGACCACCTCCCCGCTGGCGCTGACCGACCGGTCGACCGAGCTGACGGTCAACGTGGGCGACGTGCGGCGCAACCGCAACTGGCTCGAAGTCGAGGTGCTCGACGCGGACTCCTGCGAGCCGGTACCGGGATATGGATGCAGGGACTGCGACGATGTCGACGTCGACGGGCTGCGGCGCCCCGTCACCTGGGGCGACAAACGACTTGCCGGCATCGGCCGGGACCGCTTCAGGCTCCGCTTCCATCTCTATGGCGCAGCCCGGCTGTACGGCTATCGATTTTAGAAGCAGTGGTCAGTGATGAGGGGTCAGTCCCCCCGCCGAGATTCCGGGGCTGTTTGGGACTGTCCACTATCCACTGGCCACCGACAACTGGTTCTTCTTAAGGTGAATTCCCATGGGTGAGCCTCATACGGCTGACGTTATTGTGGCCAGGGACCTGATGGTCCCGATGCGGGACGGCGTGCGCCTGGCCACCGACCTCTATTTCCCGGGCGAAGTTGCGAATCGACGTACCGGGACCTTCCCCGCGGCCCTGGAGCGGACGCCGTACAACAAGAACGGCGGTTCGGCCATCGCGAGCTTTTTCGCGCGTCACGGCTACATCGCCGCCGTACAGGACTGCAGGGGGCGCTACGGTTCCGAAGGCGTGTTCTTCCCTTTCAGGGACGACCCGGAAGACGGGTACGACACCATCGAGTGGATCGCCGATCATCCCTCGTGCAACGGGAAGGTGGGCATGCACGGGTGTTCCTACGATGCGTGGGTCCAGTTCCACGCGGCCACGCGGAACCCCCCGTCTCTTACGACGATGATTCCATTCGAAGGGCCCATCAATGCCTACCACTACAGCATGCGCGAGGGCGGCGCGCTGCACCTTGGCCTCCTGAACTGGGCGGTCCGGATGTCGATAACAGGCCACGAGGCGCAGGCGGACCCGGCCATTGCCGAAGCCGTACGGGCGATGTCCGCCGACGGAACACAGTTTCTCGAATGGGCATCCCGCATCCCCTGGCGGCGCGGTCAGACGCCGCTGGCGGTGGTCCCGCAATATGAGGACGCGGTCTTCCAGCTTTATTTCGAGAACAACGACTATACGGAATTCTGGCGGCAGCCGGGATTCGCGATGGACGAGTATTTCGATTCGTTTCCCGACATGCCCATCCTCTGGATGGTAGGCTGGTTCGACTGGTATCCCAGGACCATCATCGACGGTTTCCGGAAGATGGTGAGCATGGGGCGCGGGAATCAGCACCTGTTGGTGGGTCCCTGGACCCACGGCAACTGCGAACCGTCCTGCGGAGACGTGCACTTCGGGCCGGAGGGCGGCCTCCATTTCCATAAGGATTTCCTCCACCTCTACCTGCAGTGGTTCAACCGGTGGCTGAAGGACGATACCACGGTGGACGTGGGAAGCGCTGTGCGGATGTTCCGGATGGGCGGCGGGGACGGCAGCCGGGACAGAGACGGACTCCTGCAACACGGCGGGAAGTGGTTCAGCGTGGATGGGTGGCCGCCGAAGGGTTCGAGTTCGATTAACTACTATATCCATGAGAACGGAATCCTGTCGTCCGATGCCCCGTCCGAGGAAGATGCTTCGACGACGTACACGTATGACCCGCGCAATACGGTATCCAGCAACGGCCGCTGTATCATCCCCTACGGTCCGATGAAGGAGGGGTGGTTCAAGGGGATGGGTCCCCGCGATCAGATCGAGATCGAGACCCTTCCCGGGCATGGCATCCCCGGCATGCCCATCGCCTCGCGGCCCGACGTGCTGGTCTTTCAGACCGCGCCGCTGACGGACGACCTGTCGATCGCCGGGAACATCAGAGGGAGCCTCTGGATATCCTCGGACGCGCCGGATACCGATTTCTTCCTCAAGCTACTGGACGTATATCCGCCGAGCCGGGACGATCCTAACGGGTACGCCTTCCCCGTTTCCGAGGGCATCCTCAGGGTACGATATCGTGACAGTTTCGAACGGCCGCGTCCCATGGAGCCGGGAACGGTGTATCGCATCGAAATCGACATGCAGCCGTCGGCGAACCTGTTCAAAGCGGGGCATCGCATCCGCCTGGACATCTGCAGCAGCAACTTTCCGAATTTCGACATTAACCGGAACACGGGCGATCCCGACGACAGAGACTGGCGAATCGCTCGTAACACTGTCTACCACGAGGCCGGACGAGCCTCATACATAGAACTGCCCGTCTGGACGTCGTGACAACATTCAATGCGGAGGAGTCAACGATGGAAACGCGAACGTTTCGCGGCAGTCCCGCCGAGACCGGAAAGGCCCAGGGTTCCATAAGCCCTGAGGCCGCGCAGGACTACCTGAAGTTCTGGCAGGCCCGACCGCACGATTTCGAGAATACCTACTTCCGGCAGAACATGGCATTTATGCGGCGTGAGTTTCCGGATATGATCGAGCAGATCGAAGCGTTCGGAGAGGCGGCGGGAATGGCGTCTTTCGATCACGCGTATTACGGCCATATTCTCTGGACCGGGCCCGCGGGGGATGCCTGCTCCACGCTGGGAATCGTACTGGATGATGACGGGCCCGCTATGCTGTCCACCAACGACGGTGGCACGGATACGGTGCCCGGAACGGTGTCCGGTTCCGTTGTCTCGTTTTTCCCGGACACGAAACCTCATGGAATGATGGGGTTCGGCTCCAGCAGGCACGTCACACTCGGGATGGGCGTGAACGACGCCGGACTGGCCGTGGGGGCGAACTCCGGTCATCGGAAGTTCAACTTCGCCTCCAATCCCGAACACCTGAACCTCTACTTCGTCGTCCACCTGCTGACGCAGCACTGCGGCGACTGCGACGACGTCCGGCATTTCGTGGAACAGTACCGCCTCTCGGGACAGAAGGGGATGAACCTGGTCACGGTCGACGCCGCAGGGAATATACTGGGTCTCGAGTTGGAATCTGAGAATGTCGCCATCTCTGAAGCGCAGGACGGGATGCTCCTGGAGGTCAACCACTGGCAGCATCCCAGGCTTCAGAATCCGTCGCGCGAGGCCGACCCCGAATTCTGGGACGGACCCTACTATTACAACTCCCAGGCGCGCGTCATGTATTTCGCGCACTATCGGAACGTCTTCGCCCGGATGAAAACCCTGCAGGAACTGATCGATTTCTCGTTCGACGTCCATGCGCCCGGGCGCATCCTGCAGACGCATGGTTTGAACGTGGGCGACCTGATCTCCTGCCAGGTGATGTTCGCAACCACGAGAGATCGAAAAATGAGGCTTTACCTGCATCCGATCGGGAAAGACGATTACGAGGAGTTCGAATATCCAAATTGACCGAAGGGGTCAAGGGAGTCGTGAGGGGCGACGTCAGAACGGGCCCGCAGCCTGCGCCGTCGCATTTTGCAATAGCGAACCGCCATTTGGTGAAGATGCCTATTGCGGTACGGACGTGAATATTGTAGAATTAAAGGTGAATTCGCCGTTTCACAAAGGCCATGGCGGTGGCAGGAAATCCCCGGCGTTCAGGTGCTTTTTTCACGATTGTCTTCTACGTCTGCCCGACGCTGTCCGGCAGGCCGGGGGACGTATTGAAAAGGAGCTGGCGTTGAGCCTCGCTAAGGAAATTCCGTACTCGGACGCGAAGATCGCGAACCTCAGGCCATACTTTAGAATGGCGCCCATTCTCATCGCCACCCTTTGTATTCTTGCGCCACAGTCCGCTTACGCGGGCGCGTGGACCCTTGAGAAGGGACAGGTGTGGAGCAAGATTACCGGCCTGTACCAGGCCGCCGATGAACACTTCGACAAGGATGGAGAACCGAGCGGGTTCCCTGCCGACTATACTTCGCAGGAGGTGTATCTCGACGTGTACTACGGGGTGACCAAGCGCTTCGATCTCGGCGTTCAGTTCGGGGCGATTAACCGGAAGTTTGAAAATTTCACTTCGAACAGGCACAGAGAGATGTTCGGATACCGTGCAAAGGAGTCAGGGCTTGGCGACATCCGCGTCTTCGGCAAGGTCAACCTCGTTCATGAGCCCGTCGTGGGCACCCTGATGCTTGGTATCAAGGCGCCAACCGGGGATTTCCGCGCCGCCCCCGAGGCCATGTCCGCCGGCAACGGACAGTGGGACGTCGAATTGGTCGCGCAAATCGGCAAGTCCTACTGGCCCATCCCGATCTACGCCAACATCGATCTGGGATATCGCCTCCGGGAGACCAACGAGACCATTCACCACAACCCGGACGACGAGTTGATCTACAATGTCGAGATCGGCGCCAGCCCCGTGGAGATGTTGAACCTTGCCCTCAAGCTGGAAGGGATCTCGGGCGCCGGCCGGCGGGTCACCTATGCGATACCCACGGCAATCATCAGCCTGCCGCAGGGCATCGCCCTCGAAGCTGCGGCGCGTGTCTCCGTGCTCGGCCGGGCCGACCCCTCGTTGGGAGCGCCTTATACGTTCTTCGCCGGCTCCACGTTCCTGTTCGGGATCTCCTACACCGGAAGCCTGATGCAGTAAAGGCTTCAACGAAGGACCCGACGCCGCCGATGGAACAGCCAAGGGAACCAGAAACAGAAGGGAAGGGGCAATGGCCCCTTCCCGTTTTCATCTGATAAAAAAAACCATCACACGGCAATTCGCTGGAGTATACGATGAAGCGACCAATTGCGGTGGAGGCCCGAGAAGGCTACCACATCTGGCTGCGCTATTCGGACGGCACTGAGGGTGAGGTAGACCTGGAGCACCTCACTGGACGCGGCGTATTCACGGCCTGGGAAGATCGCACCTTTTTTGAGGCCGTGCGTATTGAGGATCATGGCGCTGTGGCCTGGGGTGAGGAATTGGAACTTTGCCCCGATGCCCTGTATTTGCAGCTCAGCGGCAAATCGGTTGTGGAGGTGATGTCCGACACATTGGTATCGGTTGAAAATGCCTGAACTCTGCCGATTTTACGGAATCGTTATTCGAATGTATTTCAACGACCACGCACCCGCACATTTCCACGCTGAGTACAGTGGGGACGAGGCAGTGATCAGTATAGAAACACCGTCGGTTCTGGGTGGGCGCCTGCCGCCGCGCGCACAGGGTCTCGTCACGGAATGGGCACTCTTGCGCCGGCTTCAGTTACGGCAAGCGTGGCAGAAGGCACAACGCCTCGAATCGCCTGGTAAAATCGCTCCACTGGAATGAGAATTCAAACCAACGATTCCATGAGGATCTGGCGGTGTGCCGCGTACGAAGCAGAGGGGGACGGATTGCTTGGAGCGGGGTCACGGCGTTGACAGGCAAACTGCAGGGGAAGGGGCGATCGCCCCTTCCCCTGTTTTCAATTCTCGAATTCAAACCACATCAGACGAAACAAAGCCGGATCACACGAGGATGCGTAACCTTCAGGCCACGGTTCTTTAGAGGCGCATCCCGCTGACCTGAATACCTTCACTCCGCCGTCAGGCAAAGGGATCGACGAGTTTGACGCCGCTGGCTTCGAAGTCGCGACGATTTCGGGTCGCCAGAGACAATCCGTGGGTCAGTGCGGTAGCGGCAATGAGGCTGTCCTTGATCGGCATCGGCTTTCCGACAAGACGAAGGTGCGCCAGCAGTTCCGCCCAGCGCAATCCGGTCTCGGCATCCCACGGGATACAGTGAATGCGACGGGCGACGTCGTCGAACCAGCGCTCGAGCGCGCGACGCCGACGCCCTCGCGGCAGCAGAAGGATACCAAAGCGAATTACTCCCAGGATCACGGGATCGACGGCCAGGTCGCGTTCGTTTCGCGCCAGCCACGCGATCACGCGCGGATCCGGCCTCGACTGCGTCGCCTCGGACAATACATTGGCGTCCACGAGAAACGTCATGGTGATCATCCGAGCGAGTCGGTCGACTCGGATTCGATCGACACGAACCAGCCTTTTTCAGGACAAGCGAGAAGTGTGTCCACCAGCCCGTGGTTCCTCGGGGGGTCGGCAACGACCAGACGATATTCGCCTCTGTCCACCCGTTCTATTGCAAACAACTGGCCCGGTTCGAGCTTGTCCTGGTGTCGAAACTCGGCCGGAATGACAATCTGACCCCTGGTTGATAGAACTGTCTTCATAGGAAGCAAGATAACGTCTTACGCCATGACCGTCAATGCCCCTCTTGCATGGTCTGTCCTGCTGGTGCGCCTTGACGGACAAACGATGCGGGAAATTTGTTCTTTGAGAATAGTGGATGGCGGAGCCGTACACCGGACAGTAAACGGTATTGAACTACTGTAGAAGGGACGCAGCGTTGACGCAGATGCGGCAGGTAACCGGACTCTTAGGTTGTGTTCTATTGAGCGGGGCCTTATGGGCTGAGACGCCGACCCCGGCTTACAGGCCGCGTATCACGGAAAAACACCGCGGCGTCTGTTTCGTGGCCGGACCGGGACGCCCCGCGGATGCGGCGTTCGACCGCTTGGCCGCGTTGAACGTGAACTGGATTTCACAGACGCCGTTCGGGTGGCAGCGTAGCGCCGGCAGCCCCGAGGTGGTACTGGCGAATTCCGGCCGCGTCTGGTGGGGGGAATCGGACGCGGGACTGGCGGATGCGGCCCGGCGGGCGCGGCAGCGGGGCATCCGGACGATACTGAAGCCACACGTCTGGATCCGTGACCGCGGTGACGGGAGATGGCGTGGGAATATCGACTTTTCGACGCCTGAAGAATGGGACAGGTGGTGGGCGAGTTATCGGCGGTTCACCCTTCACTACGCCGCACTCGCGGAATCCACCGGGATGGAGGCGCTGTGCATCGGGACGGAATTGCGCAGCGCCGTGTTGAACCGCCCCGACGCCTGGCGCGGGCTGATTGCAGAGGTGCGGGCTGTCTATGGCGGAGAACTGACCTATTCGGCGAACTGGTACCGGGAGTTCGAGGAGATACCCTTCTGGGACGCGCTCGATTACATTGGACTGCAGGTCTACTTCCCGCTGGCGGACAGCGCAGCCGCCGCTTTGACGCTCGACGATTTAAAGGCTGCGTGGGCGCCCCATGTAAAGTTGATTGAAGCAGTTCAGCACCGGGTGGGCAAGCCGGTACTCTTCACGGAGGTGGGCTACCGGAGTACCGCGGATGCGGCCGTGGAGCCGTGGGTCTGGCGATCTGCGGCGCCCGTGGACCTGGAGCTGCAGGCGGCGTGTTACGAGGCGATGTTTCAAACGTTCTGGCGCAAGCCCTGGTTTGCGGGCACGCACGTATGGAAGTGGTTCCCGGAGGGGAGTACGCGATTCGGAGGACGACGCGCACGCCGCCACGCACTTCAAAGGGAACGGGGATTCACGCCGCAGGGCAAACCCGCGGAGGAAGTTCTTGCCCGGTGGTACAGGGGGGATGGGGGTGAGTGAAGGCGGTTCTTCTGGCGGCCAATGGGGCGGTAGTCCAATCTACAGGAAAAGTGAAGCAATCGCGACGCACCTATGGCCAATATTGGAAGTTGGCTACTCCCCTCTTGGATATCGATCCCCGTTTGTTTAGATTCTAAGGTTTCCGCCTTATTCCCCGTCGCAGACCTGTGCTACGGTTCGTAATAGAGGAGATAAAATGAGTTCTGACGAAACCGGATCGACGAACAACAGTTCAGATCGAAAACCATCCGTGAAAGGCCGTGGCGCCGTTGTGGGCAGGTTGAACATCAGCAATTTCATCTGGAGCATTGCTGATGACGTACTGCGAGATGTGTTCGGCAGGGGAAAATACCGGGATGTCATCCTGCCTATGACGGTTATCCGTCGTCTCGACTCCGTTCTGGAACCGACGAAAGAAGCCGTGCTCCAGATGAAAGCCCGGCTCGACGCGGCGGGAGTGACCAACCAAGACGCGGCGTTGCGCCAGGCATCCGGCGAGGCCTTTTACAACGCCTCACCGTTCAAACTCCGTGATCTGACCTCCCGCGCCAGACAGCAGCAGCTACATGCCGACTTTGTTGCTTACCTCGATGGCTTCTCACCCAACGTGCTGGAGGTCCTTGAGAGATTCAAGTTTCGGAATCAGATTCCTGAATTGGTTGAGAACGACTTGCTTGGGTTTCTTTTGGAGAAATTCCTTGACCCTTCGATCAACCTCAGCCCCAAACCCGTGTTGAACGCCGACGGATCCGTGCGTCTTGAAGCTCTCGACAACCACGGAATGGGCACCGTTTTCGAGGAACTGATCCGACGTTTCAACGAGGAAAACAACGAGGAGGCCGGCGAGCACTTCACCCCTCGTGACGTCGTACAGCTCATGGCGCGGTTGATTTTCATACCGGTTGCCGACGAGGTCAAATCCGGCACCTACCTTGTATACGACGGCGCCTGCGGCACCGGCGGGATGCTTACGGTCGCCGAAGAGACGCTTACTCGACTAGCCGCCGAGCACGGCAAGGAGGTCTCCGTTCATCTGTATGGCCAGGAGATCAACCCGGAAACCTACGCCATCAGCAAAGCCGACCTGATCCTCAAGGGCGAAGGTGTAGAGGCCGACAACATGCGTTATGGATCGACGCTTGCCGCCGACGCCTTCCCGGCCAATGAGTTCGACTTCATGCTGTCCAATCCGCCCTATGGTAAGAGTTGGAAAGGCGATCAGGAACGCATGGGCGGGAAGTCGGGCATCCGGGATCCCCGATTCATCGTCGAGCATGACGGAGATCCGGAATACTCACTTATCACCCGTTCCAAAGACGGACAGATGATGTTCCTGGCCAATATGCTGAGCAAGATGAAGCAGGACACGCCGCTCGGCAGCCGCATCGCCGAGGTACACAACGGGAGTTCGCTGTTCACTGGTGACGCCGGTCAAGGCGAGAGCAACATCCGTCGATGGATTATCGAAAACGACTGGCTCGAAGCTATCGTGGCGCTGCCATTGAACATGTTCTACAACACCGGCATTGCCACTTATATCTGGGTGTTGACGAACCGCAAACCGAAGCATCGGCGCGGCAAGGTGCAACTCATCGACGCCACACAATGGTCCAAACCACTACGCAAGAATCTCGGCAACAAGAACTGCGAGTTGTCGGACGAGGATCTGACGCGTATCTGTGATACCTTTCTCGGCTTCGAGGAAAGCGACGAGTCGAGGATCTTCCCTAACGAAGCGTTTGGTTACTGGAAAGTCACTGTCGACAGGCCTTTGCGGCTCTCCGTTGATCTGTCGGCGGACCATCGCGAGCGCTTCCGCTCAACGTGTAGCGACGAAAACGAAGAACCGCTTGCCGACGTCATCGATTGTGTAGCGGCGGCGATGGGCGATGGGCCTCACAGAGACTTCAACACGTTTCTCGACGTCGTCGCAGATTACGCACCTGAGTGCGGCGTGAAGCTGACCGCCGGACGCGAAAAGCTGATTCAAGCTGACCTAGCATTCCGCGACGAGACGGCGGAGCCCGTAATAAAGAAGATCCATCGTTCAGGAAGTGTGGAAGCCGACCCGATCCGCGGTCTCTTCCAAGCCACAATGAACGGTCGGAGTCGCATTGTCGAGTACGAACCCGATACCGAACTGAGAGACACCGAGCAGGTGGCTCTGCTTGAAGAGGGCGGTATCGAAAACTTCCTGCGCCGAGAAGTGTTGCCCTATGCGCCGGATGTCTGGTACGTCCCTGGAAGTGTCAAGGTCGGATACGAAATCAGCTTCACGCGCTATTTCTACAAACCGCAGCCGATGCGCACGCTGGAAGAAATACGGGCTGACATTCTAGCGCTGGAGCGGGAAACAGATGGGCTATTGGAAGGAATTCTCGGCCTGGAAAATTAACGGGCTGCCTTATTTCACGTAGGACTTTACAAAGTCAGGTGTTTTCTCCATATTAAAGGCAGCCTTTAACAAGGCCGCGATCATGGTCCATGGTCAACGTAGCCTTTACTATGGACTCGACAGTTACCCATAAGCAAGTGAGAGTTTAGCGTGGAAGCCCATTTTGCGACCTCGACTCGAGCCGGTCGTTACATTTTACAACCCGCGGGCTATAGAGCGTACCTACCCGCACCATTGCCACCCGAGCCTCCTCTCCAAATCACAGGGCAGATGCAAACGTTGCTCTCTGAGGCTGACCGTGTTCTCGGACGCCTGGATGGATCAATCCAAACGCTGCCCAACCCAGACCTTTTTGTGTACATGTATGTCCGAAAAGAGGCCGTGCTTTCGAGCCAGATTGAAGGGACTCAGAGCTCGTTACAGGACCTGCTCGCGGCCGAAGCCAATATATTCGCGCCCGATCGCCCCAGAGATGTTGACGAAGTAGTGAATTACGTGAGGGCGATGAATTACGGTCTTGAGAGGCTGTCTGAACGACCGGTATCGGTTCGATTGATACGTGAAATCCATTCCGAACTGCTTAGAGGCGTACGCGGTTCCCATCTGACGCCCGGAGAATTTCGAACGCGGCAGAATTGGATAGGATCTACTGGCCAATCCATTTACGATGCGATCTTTGTCCCACCGCCACATCAGGAAGTTCCAGATAAGCTGATGGAACTGGAGCGGTTTCTGCAGGATGCGGAATTGCCACTACTAATTAAGGTCGGACTGGCTCACGCACAGTTCGAAACGATTCACCCTTTTCTGGATGGCAACGGACGGGTTGGTCGGCTACTCATCACCTTTCTCCTCTGTGAGCAAAAGGTACTTCAAAAGCCCGTTCTCTACCTTTCCTACTTCTTCAAACAGCATCGACGACAATATTACCAGGAACTGCAATCCGTACGCGACGCCGGGACGTGGGAACAATGGCTCCTGTTCTTCCTGCACGGCGTTGTCGAAGTAAGCCGACAGGCGACCGATACCGCACGCGCGATTATTGACCTGCGTGAAGAGCATCGGCAAGTGATCACCGAAAATTTCGGGCGTGCAGCAAGCAACGGACATCGAGTCCTGGAACACCTCTACGAACGCCCGATCATTTCCGTAGCCGACGTTCAGGAACTTACAGGAACAACGTACACCGCAGCCAACAACCTCGTCAATCGATTGACTAGCTGCGACATTTTGCACGAATTTACCGGACAGGCGCGAAACCGGAGATTCATATATGGGAGCTACATTGCCCTGTTCCACGAGTCCAATTCAGACGGTGAAAAACCTACGTCGAACAGCTGACTAGTGGGCGATTTCAGAAGTATGTATCAAGTCAGGCGGCGGCATTGAGTTCGCGGAGCCTTTCTTCAAGGTCGCTGCGTGTAAATTGCCACTTGAAGGGACTCGAGGTTTGGTTGTAGCGTCGCTGGAATCC
>JAAXHE010000216.1 GCA_012271065.1 Candidatus Latescibacterota bacterium | reverse complement strand
GCGCTTTAGCCGTCATAGGGTACTACGGCGTGTTTCTTGAAACAGGGAAGACGTGAGACGAAAGAGGGTAGAGATCGCATGCCGAGTAAGGATTCTTCTCATGCCGCAGGCGAGTCGGAGGAACCTATTGGCAAGGGCTTCATCTCCCGGCTAACCTCTCCCGTCTCCCCGCCTTGAAATGTTTTTGCTGACAGGAAGCGGTTTTTTTGTTTACTTGTAAAGGAAATCATCACTTCGTCATGTTTTTGGAAAAGGAGCAATCATGGATCGGCGTCCGAAGGGATGGGTGGTTCTTGGCGTGCTGATTGGCGGATTCTTCGGAATCAGTTTTCTGGTGTCGTACTATACGGACTGGCTGTGGTTCAGGAGTCTGGATTTCGATTCGGTCTTCTGGCGTATCATTCGCGCCCGCTTCGGGTCGGGCATGTTATTCGGCGCGATCGCGGCCGTCGTGGTGGGGGTGAACCTGTGGATTGCCGGGAAGATTACACAGCGGGCGATGCGGGTGGAGGGCGAACCCGGAGGCGTGTTGCAGTCCAGGAAGACGCAGGTCTTCATTGCGGCCGTGCTTGTGTTCATCCTGGGCAACATCGGCGCCAGTCAGTGGCCGGTCCTGCTGCGGTACCTGTACGAACAGCCGTTCGGCGCGACCGATCCGATCTTCGACCGGGAAGTTGGGTTTTATGTGTTCCTGCTTCCGTTCTACGATTTTCTGTCCGGATTTCTGATTGCGGCTCTTGTACTGTCGGCGCTGGTCGTCGTACTGATGTACGTAACGGCGGGTGGTATCGGAATTCGTGAGGGGCTGGAGGTTGGGGAACGGCCCATGGCCCATCTCTCGGGATTGGGCGGCGTATTCCTCCTCGCGCTGGCATGGAAGTACCGTCTCAAGATTTATGCCCTGCTGTATTCGCAGGGGCGGTTCTTCGGGGCCGGTTACGTGGACGTCAACGTCCAGATCTGGGCATACTGGGTGATGGTGATCGTCTTCCTGGCCGCGGCGGTCTTCCTTTTTCTGAATGTCAGATCGCCCAATACCCGGCTTCCGCTCAGGGGTGTCGGTGTGCTGGTTATCGGCACGATCGTGGTGGGCGCGGTACCGGCCACGGTGGTCCAGAAGCTTGTGGTGGAGCCGAGCGAACTCCGCCGTGAAGGGCCATATATCAAGTACAACATCGAAGCGACCAATCGGGCATACGGGCTGGACCGGATCGTGGAGCAGCCGTTCGAGGCTTCGGAGGATCTGACGCTGGAGGATATTCAGGCGAACCCGCTGACGATGCGAAACATCCGGATCTGGGACGAACGGCCCCTGAAGCAGACCTACCAGCAGGTGCAGGAAATCCGGCCCTACTATGTATTTCCGAGCGTGGACGTGGACCGATACACGGTGGATGGCGTGTACCGGCAGGTCATGTTGTCCGCCCGGGAGCTGGACACCAACCGTCTGCCGTCTCAGGCCAGGAACTGGGTCAACGAGCGTCTGCAGTACACCCACGGATACGGGGTGACCATCAGCCCGGTCAACCACGTCACCCCGGAGGGCCTGCCGGCGTTCATGGTCAAGGATATTCCGCCGGTTTCGAATCCGGGGCTGGAGGTCGATCGGCCCGAGATCTACTACGGAGAAAGGACCTACGCTTACGTGGTGGTGAAGACCGGGATCGAGGAATTCGACTATCCGAAGGGCGACGAGAACCAGTATTCGACGTATGAAGGGACAGGGGGCGTGCCCGCGGGCAGCTTCATCAATCGGCTGGCGTTCGCCATTCGATTCTGGGACGTAAGCCTCCTGCTGAGCGGATACATCTTGCCCGAAAGTCGCATCATGTTCCGCCGGCAGATTCGGGAGCGTGTCCAGACGCTGGTTCCCTTCCTCATGTACGATACCGATCCCTATATCGTGGCGTCCGAAGGCAGGCTCTACTGGATACAGGATGCGTACACGATTTCCGATATGTACCCGTATTCCACGCGCTCGGGGCGAATGAGGATCAACTATATCAGAAACTCCGTGAAGGTGGTGGTCGACGCCTACAACGGCACGGTGACGTTCTATCAGGTGGATGAGGAAGATCCGCTGATTCGATCTTATGGCGAGATGTTCCCGGGGGTGTTCCGGCCGATTTCCGACATGCCGGAGAATCTGAGGGCGCACGTGAGGTATCCGATCGACCTGTTTTACGCGCAGGCCTCCATGTACCGGAGTTATCACATGGAAGACGTCAACGTCTTCTTCAACCAGGAGGACCTCTGGGAGATCCCGAACGAGATTTACAGCGACCAGCCTCAGGCGATGCTGCCCTATTATATCATCGTCAAGCTGCCGGGCGAGAGCCAGGAGGAATTCCTGCTGATGGTGCCCTTTACGCCCACGAAGAGAGACAATATGATCGCCTGGCTCGCGGCGCGGTCCGACGGTGAAAACTACGGACACCTGCTGGTGTACAAGCTGCCCAAGGACAAGCTCATCTACGGTCCGATGCAGATCGAAGCGAGGGTGGACCAGCAGCCGGACATCTCCAGCCAGTTGACGTTGTGGGGGCAGCGCGGATCGGAGGTGATCCGCGGGAACCTGCTGGCCATTCCGGTGGAGAGTTCGTTCATCTACGTGGAACCCATCTATCTGCAGGCGAGGCAGGAGCCCGACCAGCAGGCGTACGGGCAGGAGGAAGGCTTGCCGGGAAGCCAGCCCCCGCCGAGGCGGCAGCAGGAACGCAGTTCGGCGATTCCCGAATTGAAGCAGGTGATCGTCGCGTTCGGCGGGCAGGTGGTGATGCGGAATACATTCGAGGAGGCGCTGACGGTCCTGTTCGGGGAGGGGGTTGGCGCCACCCTGGCGGAAGACAGGGAAGAAACGCCGGCGACTCAGGTTGCGGTTCAGACCGGGCGTTCAGCGGCCGAACTGGCGGCAATGGCGGATACGCACTACTCGCGCGTGCGAACGGCGCTGCAGCAGTGGGACTGGGAGCAGGCCGGCAAGGAGATGAAGGCGCTGGAGGAGACGATCCGGGCGCTGAAGGAAGAGTTGAAATAGCAACCGGACGACCCTTGCGATTCTTAAAGGGATCTGCGGATGACGGTGAAGGTCGGTTTTATCGGCGCGGGGAACATCTCACGCGGGCATCGGCGGCATTTGAAGCGTATGGACGACGTGGCGGTGGTGGCCGTTTGCGATCTGGATCGGGCGAAGGCGGACGAGGCCGCGGCGGAGTGGAACGCCGGGGTATTCACGGACTACAGGTCCATGTTGAACGAAGTGGAGCTGGATGCGGTATACGTCTGCGTTCCTCCATTCGCCCACGAGACGCAGGAGATCCTGGCCGCGGAGAAAGGGATCGCGCTATTTGTCGAGAAACCGATCTCCCTGCACATGGACACGGCGCGGGAGGCGGACGCGGCAATCCGGGAACACGGCGTGATTTCCTGCGTGGGCTTCCAGGGTCGGTACCTGGACATTATCGACAAAACGCGGGACCTGCTTGCGGACCGCCAGGTCGGGCTGGCGATCGGGTACTGGATGGGGGGGTTGCCGGGCGCATACTGGTGGCGGCGGAAGCAGCTGTCCGGCGGGCAGGCCGTGGAGCAGACGGTTCACGTTACGGACATGGCCCGGTATCTCTTCGGTGACGTGAAAACCGTATTCGCGGGGGGCCGTACGGGGTTGATGACAGATGTGGAGGACTACGATATCGAAGACGCGAGCGCGGCCACGCTGATTTTCGAGAACGGCACGCTGGCGACGCTCTTTTCGGCCTGTTTCCTGTCATGCGGCCATCGGGGCGGGTTGGACATTTACACGAAGGATATGGTCATCGAATATAAAGAGAGAAAGTCGATTACGGTTGTGCAGGGAGACCGGTCCGAGCATTTCGAGGTCGGCAATCCGTACTGGCAGGAAATGGACAACGCCTTTATCGAGGCGGTGCGCACGGGCGACGGATCGAAGCTGCGATGTCCGTACTCGGACGCCGTGAAGACCCAGCAGGTTGTGGTGGCGGTAAACCGTTCGCTCGAAACCGGCGAACCCGTATCGATTGCGGACATTTAGAAAAGCTACCTGCAGTAAGGAACAGAAAAGGGGCGCTGCGGTTTTGCAGCGCCCCTTTTCTGTTCCTTGCTTGTACCCGGTTACTTGTAAACTTTCATCTGGCCCGATTTCAGCCGGTCCCAGTATTCGTTGAGGGTGGCCTTGATGTGCGGGCTCAGGATCACACCGCCGATGATGTTGGGGAAAGCCATTCCCAGGATCATCATGTCGGTGAAGTTGAGTACGTTCGTCAGCGCGGTGACGGCGCCCAGGAAGACGAATACGACGAAGATGACGCGGTACACGAGAATGGCGCCCGTACCGAAGAGATACTCCCACGCCCGCTCCCCGTAATAGGACCACGAGATCATGGTGGAATAGGCGAAGAGGACGACGGCGATGGCGAGTACGTGCCGGGCGCCGGGGAT
The DNA here is from genome assembly GCA_012271065.1 of Candidatus Latescibacterota bacterium. The sequence continues at coordinate 21,771 of JAAXHE010000216.1, read as the reverse complement.
GAAGGTTTCGAATGCAGCGGCCGTCATCGCGGCGCCGACCGGCTGACCCTGCTGGGCCTGGCCGAGGAACTGTGGATCCGCGTAGACGCCGGTGATGAGGCAGACGAGCCCCGTCATCAGGCAGATGACGATGGTGTCGATAAATGGACCGATCATCGCGACCATGCCCTCCCTGGCTGGCTCGTCGGTCTTGGCGGCCGCGTGCGCGAACGCAGCGGATCCGAGGCCGGCTTCGTTGGAAAAGGCGGCGCGTCGGATGCCGGTTACCAGCACGCCGATGAAGCCGCCGTATAGCGCCTGGGGCGAGAAGGCCTGACTGAAGATGGTGACCAGCATTTCAGGAATGCGGGTAAAGTTGGTCAGGATGATCAGAAGGCAGGTGGCGACGTACAGAAGGCACATCGTGGGCACCACGCGGGACGTGACGCGTCCGATTCGCCTGATCCCGCCGATGATCACGACAGCGACCATTGCGGCGAGTACGATGCCGACCAGCCAGTTATAGTCTTTGAAAACCGGCGAAACGGTGCCCAGAATTTCCAGCGTCTGATTGGCCTGGAACATATTGCCGCCGCCCAGGCTTCCTCCCACGGTCAGAAAGGCGAACATCACCGCGAGTGTGCGGCCGAACTCCCCCATGCCCTTTAACTTGAGGCCGTTTTCCAGGTAATACATGGGGCCGCCGGAAACACGGCCGTCGGGGTGAATCTTCCTGTACATGACCGCCAGGGTGCAGGAGGCGAGCTTGGAGGACATGCCGAAGACCGCGGTGACGAGCATCCAGAAAATCGCGCCCGGCCCGCCGAGACTTACGGCGATGGCGACTCCGGCGATGTTTCCGAGCCCCACCGTGGCCGAGAGTGCGCTGGTGAGGGCCTGGAAGTGCGAGATTTCCCCGGGATCGTCCGGGTTGTCGTAGCGGCCGCGGATGATGTCGATGGAATGGCGGAACCCCTTCAGGGATATCCATCCGAAGAAGAAGGAATAATAGATGCCGCCCAGAAGAAGCACCACGACGATCAGCGGAATCCCGGTGCCGAACGACGCGAAGAGGACCGCTGCCAGAAGTTCGACCGTGTTTCCGAAGAGCCTGTCCAGGTCCGCAAGGTTGGCCTGTATCCAGCTGTTTGCCGATTCAGGAGCGGCGGTTTCCTGCGCACAGGCCATAATGGGCAACACGAGCGCCAGGAAGAGGATCGAACTGAATATGACAACGGGACGACGATTGACTCTGTGCATAAAGACCTTCCTTGCCATCGGGTTGTGGGATGCGCAGGTTGCGTGCGTGAATATGTGGAATCCCGCGAGTACAGGCAACAGCAATCCCGCGCGACCGGACCGCACGGACAACAGGCGCCATTCATGCCGTTCGGCTCATTCGCGCCGTTGCTGACTCACGTCCTGTTCGTCGCCATGAGGGCTATCGCCGGTGATCCAGCGCAGGCGCTCCTCGTGTGAACTCCCGGCGAGCAGGAGGTTCTCCTTCGTGACGGACAGACACCGCGAAATCTCCCGGTATCCGCGGATGAAGGTCTCGGCGTAGCCGGTGCCGGCCTTCCACCCCTGGAATCCCGCGCTGGACTCGATCCGCTTTCTTGCGAACTCCGCCGTGTGCCCCTGGGATTCGAATACCTCCTCCGCCCTGATCCGGTTCTCCACCTGGTCGGAGATGTCGATACAGACGTCGACCTCGTGGAACCCGTAGTCGATGCCCGTATAGTAGACGGCGGCCACCCGGTGGGGTGCGCGGCCCAATTCGGTGTCGGGGATGGACACCCGGTTGAGCGCCTTTTGCACGGCGATTCCGGCCGCGGTATGGTCGTTCACCCACGCGTATTGCAATCGGCGGTCGGGAAGGGTGTAGGGCGCGTGGGTCAGGATGATTTGAGGTCGGACGACGTACAGACTCTCGGCCAGCGCCGACACCACGTCTTCCGTGGCCTCGAGGGGATGATCGGAGAACGGCAACACGGTTACGTCCGTGATGCCGAAGACGGCGCATGCCCTCGCGAATTCCTCTTTCTTGCGTTTCGCGTAATCTTCCTGCGATCCCTGGACGACGTTCCTGTCCCGCTGGTCGGGCGGCTTGCGCAGTTCGTCCGCCAGCTTTTCGTTATGGGTGCGCTGTCCTCCGGTTATCGCCACCACGGAGACGCTGTCGCCGCGGTCCACGTGGTGGGCGCACGTGCCTCCCATGTGGCACACGTCGTGCGGATGGGCGACCACCACCAGGAGTTGGAGGTTTTCATATCCAGTCGGCAGCATGATGGGTCTGTTCCCTTCCGGATTCAGGCGGATGGAGACCACGCGGGCGGCGCGATGCCCGCGATGTGGGTCTTGACGTCGATCACGGCCGGTTTTCCCGACGAAATCGCCTGGTCGAGTGCGCTCCCGAACGCGCCCGCCCGATGTACAGTGATGCCGACGCAATCCATCGACTCCGCCATTTTCGCAAAGTTGCCGTCCGTCATATGCCAGAGTTCGTCGGACCCCGGTTCCGGGCCTCCGTAGACATCCTCGTTGAGTTCCTGCTCCTGGTTGAGGGAATGATTGTTGTTGACGACAACGACAACGGGAATGTCGTTCCGAACGGCGGTGTCCAGTTCCGTGACGTGATACCAGATGCCCCCGTCGCCGGTAAAACACACAACCGGGCGGTCCGGAGCGGCGCACCGGGCGCCCACGGCCGCGGGAATGCCCCAGCCCAGGGATCCTGAACATCGGATATAGGACTGACCCGGGTGAATGAGATCGATCATGGTACCGGTCCAGATTCCCGAGTGGCCGGTATCGGAAACGAGGATAGCGTCGGAGGGCAGGCGCCTGGTCAGCTCCCGGCACAGGCGCTCCGGGCGAATGGGCGCCTCCTCCGAATTGACGAGTGGGGCCACGCTCTCCTGCCACTCGGACGTGAGCTGCCGGACGCGCGACGTCCATGCGCTGCGCGTGACGGCGTCGGGCGCGGCGTCGATCAGCCTGGACAGCCCGGCCCTCGCGTCGGCTTGAATACCGAGCCGGATGGGATAGGAGCGTCCGATTTCAGCCGGATTGATGTCCAGTTGAATAACGTGGGCACCGGCAGGAGGGACGGTCCAGTCGTTCGTGACCTGACCGCCGGTGTGGCTTCCGACAAAGAAGACCAGATCCGCCTCGCAGACGGCGCGGTTGGCGCATTCGCGGGAGTACAATCCGCAGACGCCCACGGCGAGGGGATGGTCGTAAGGGAAGGCTTCCTTGGCGTTCAACGACGTGGCTACGGGGATGGAGAGCTTTTCCGCGAACGCCCGAAGTGCGGCGCCGGCCTCGGAGGCAATGACCCCGCCGCCGGCGACAATGAGGGGACGTTCCGCGGCGGTCAGCAGGTCAACCGCCTTGCGGACGGACTCCGGATCGGGCTCGGGCCGGAAGGGGGGCAGTTGGGCGAAGGGTTCCTCGGCGACCACATCCAGATCGGCTTCGGCGTTCGCGACCACGTCTCCGATGAAACCCGCCAGGTCGAGATGAACGGGCCCGGGCGTTGCCGTGGTGGCTTCCCGGAAGGCCTGCCTCAGGAAATAAGGAAGTTGCTCGGGGCGGTCCACCAGAACGTTGTACTTGGTGACCGCGTCGAACGGCGCCACGTGGTCCACTTCCTGATAGGCGTGTCGGTGCCTGTTGATCTGTGTCTGACGGCCGGTGATTGCAACAACGGGGGAACACGCGAGGTAAGCGTCCTGAAGCCCGGCGGCTAGGTTTGCGGCGCCCACGGATTGCGCCATGCAGATGCCGGCGCCACGGCGGACGCGCGCATAGGCGTCGGCCATATAGGCGGCGCTTTTTTCACCGTGGGTCATGATACGCCGGATTCCCAGCCGTTCCATTTCCATCAGGGCCCGGGGCGCGATGACGGGCATGAAAAACACGTGCGTGATGCCGTATCCGTGGACCGTCTCGGCGATGAACCGGCCGCCGGTCAGGCGTGGCATAGATCCTCTCCTCCAGGATGAGGCGACGGGTGCCGCGCGACATTCAGAGAATGGCCAGGTACTTTCAGCCGCTACCCAGGCGTATCGTTTGCGGCTCTCGGACCTGCGGGCATTGCAGGCGGAGACCGGAGCGTCCGCGGATGGAAATCTAAGCCGCGCCGGTTGAATTTGAAAGTAAAAACGGGACGGCCCGAACAGATGGGAATGCGTGATTACCGCCCATCTGCCTCGTTTTTTTCGTGTCCGGCGGGGGTCCTCCGTCTCCTTTTTCCGGCGCTGAACCGGGCGTTTCCGCTTGACTTTTCACCGTGCGTGGGAGATTATGAAGGCTGTTGCAGCCATGCGAAAACCGCTGGAATTCTCAACGCAGCTTCTCACGAGGTCGGCTTGGATCTATCTCTGTATTTGCCTATTGCCGGCACGAGCGTCAACCTCTGGTTGTTGCTCACGCTGGGTGCCGGAGTTGGACTGCTGTCCGGTCTGTTCGGCGTGGGTGGCGGGTTTCTGCTGACACCTCTGTTGATCATGATCGGGATACCTCCCACGATTGCCGCGGCATCCGATGCCAATCAGATCGTGGCGGCTTCGGCATCCGGAGTCTATGCCCATTGGAGGCTGAAGAACGTGGATCTGCGGATGGCCCTTTTGTTGATTGTCGGCGGCTTCGCCGGCGGCGCCGCCGGCGTGCAGCTCATCAAGGTGTTGCGGGCCGTCGGCAGCGCGGACCTTGCCATACAAATCAGCTACGTCCTGATGCTGGCGTCGGTGGGCGGCATCATGTTCGTGGACGGGCTCCTGGGGATGCGCGCGGGGACAATTGCCAGGGCGGGGGGCCGCGCCAGAGAGGAACTGCGGATAACCTGGGCGGAGCGGCCGCTGGCCTGGGTGAACAAAATGGCGGGCGTGGCGTCATGGTTCGTCAAACTCAACCGCGCGCTGCCGTGGAGAATCCGTTTCGAGACGGCCGGAACCACCATGTCCCTGCTCGTTCCGTTAGGGCTGGGAACCCTTGTGGGCATACTCGCCGCGATTATGGGGGTGGGCGGCGGTTTCATCATGGTGCCGACCATGTTGTACCTGCTGAAGATGCCCATGCCCGTGGTGGTGGGAACCAGCCTGTTGCAGGTGATGTTCACGTGTATCAACGTCACCCTGATGCACGCCTATACGAACCATACGGTGGATTTCGTGCTGGCATTGATGCTGCTTGCAGGGTCAACGCTGGGAACCCAGGCGGGCGTCCGGATTGGCAGGCGTCTGGGGGCGGAGCAGTTCAAAGTGCTTCTGGCGGCGATTGTGCTCCTGGTGATGGGAATCATGCTGACGGATCTTCTGTCGGCGCCGGCCAATCTGCTTACCGACTGGAGCGGGCGCGTATGAGGTTCCGGGTCTGGACCGGTTTGTTGGCGACGCTTGTTGCCGTGCCGTGCGCGGCGGAACCGTCGCTCCAGCTGTTTCCCTCCCGCGTTGAAGTCGACCTCTTTTTCAGGGGCGCCGGGCTTGTCGTGACCGGGACCGTTCCGAAGGACTGCGGCGTCGTTTTGAAACTGGAAGGGGAACGGCGTGTCGCCGCGTATCGCAGAAAGGACAGACGCGGACCTTTGTGGGTGAGTACGGGTCGCGTCGAGTTCGACGCTCTCCCCGGGCTGTATATGGTCGCCGCCTCCAGTGATTCTGCTGGCCTCGTACGGCAGATGGACGTCGTCGGGGAGGGGTTTGGCGCGCTTCGGCGCAGCGCCACCGTTGAACAGTCGCCGCCCGGCGATGACGGGTTCGTGTTCGACGAGTTCCTGCGTCTGAAAATCCGCCGGGGGTTCTACGCGCTTCGGCCAGAGTCGGTGGCGTTGTCCGACGAGGGAGGCGCAGTCGCCGTTTTTCGTACGGAATTCCGGGTTCCGCCCGCTGTGCGGCCCGGAACCTATCGCGCCACACTGTATTGTTTCAATGACCACCGTCTGGTCTCGGAAACAGTACAGTCGGTTACCGTCGAAAAGACCGGGCTCGTTCGGGTGCTTTCCGAAGTCGCCTTTCAACACGGGGGTCTCTACGGCGTCGTCTCGGTTGTCGTGGCGCTGGCCGCGGGGTTGGTTGTGGGGATGATATTCCGTAAATTGTAACGGGCGCATCAGGATCGATGTCGGGGCGGGGTCGTCCGGCGTGAAGACGAGGCCTGTCCGACTGATATGGGAGTCAGGAAACTGCCGCCCGCGAAAGGAGTACCGGCATGTTTAACGTTCGGACGACGCTGGCGGCCTGCCTTGCGCTGTGTACGATGGCGATTGGCGGTCGGTCGGTCGCGGACAAGATGTCAACCGGGGATTCGAAGACCGATGGTCTGATGGTCGCAATTCAGGAAAAGCTGAAGTCGATCAAGACGTGTGAAACCCGCGTCAGGACCCTGTTGACGGTAGAAGGCGAGCAATATGAAGTCGTGGACGACATCGCGATTCAGGCCCCGGCAAGGATGCGCGTGTCGCGCGTGCTTGCCGGCCGGATCCGCCAGACGATTGTGTCGGACGGCAGTCTTTTGTGGCGTTACGACCCCGAGGAGAAAATCGTCTACCGGATCAACATGGCAAGAGTCTACAGGTCAACACAGGTGGAAGCGGGCGCGGACCAGCCGAATCCCATGCGTCCCTTTCGGGCGCTGGAGTGGAAGTCTATCCGTTACTCCGGGACGGACACATTGAAGGGCGAGATCCTTCGGGTGTTCGAAGCCGTCCCTGAGGTTACACTGCTCTATGCCGACCTCCCGGAGCCGCCTTCCAGGGTCCGATTCTCGGTCCATCCGGAGGACGGGATGTTGCGGGAGGTGGGGTATTATAACGCCGAGGGCACGGAGCTGTTGTCACGGGAATTCGAAACGTTGAATGCAAACGTAAAGGTGGACGAAGACCAGTTCGACTTTGTCGTGCCGGCGGGGGTTCACGTAATGGACGTGACGGACGATATTATCGACTTGATCAAGACGACGAAGTCGACGCTGCCCAAAGAATAGAACGTCAAAATCCGGCCTCCCGCCGAGAATCCGGTTCCACAGTCGTTTTTTAAAGGGCCATGCCAAAGGACTGGGCCAGCAGGGTGGCCAGCCCCAGGAAACTGACGAACCCGATTACGTCGGTGACGGTTGTGAGGAAAATTGACGCCGACTGGGCCGGGTCCTTGCCCAGAGCCGTGAGGACAATGGGAATGAGCGCCCCGGTGAGGCTGGCCATGGACATGGAGAATACCATGGACACGCCCAGTACCAGGGGAAGCCCGGTCGTTCCGGACCACAGGTAAGCCGCAAGCGCCGCGACCAGCGCTATGGCCACCCCGTTGACAAACCCTGCCAGCAGTTCCTTGCGCGCAACGTAAAACCAGCGGCGCGGCCTGAACTCTCGCAGCGCCAGGCCACGAGAGGCGACCGCCAGCGCCTGTGCGCCGGTATTGCCCGCCTGCCCGGCGACCACGGGCAGATATACCGCCAGGGCGGTAAACCGGGCGATGGTATCCTCGAAAAGGGCCACGGCGGCGGCGGCCAGAAAGGCCGTGCCCAGATTGACCTGCAGCCATGGCAGACGTTTGCGCACCGCCAGAACGGGCCCAGAAAGGGCGCGTTCCTCTCTTCCCGCGCCGAACATGGCCTGCACGTTCCCGCTGGCCTCGTGTCTGGCGGCCTCCACGAGCGCATCGTGGCGGATGATTCCGCAGAGCCTGCCGTCCACCCCGCCGATAACCGGCAGTGACGCCAGTTTGTGCGCCTCGAGGAGTTCTACCACTTCCTCTCTCGATGACATGGCCTGCACGCATACAGGCGGACCCTGCGCCAGTTGTCCGAGGCGGACATCGGGCTGCGCAACGGCGACCTCCTGAAGCGAAAGTACCGCGGTCAGCGCCCCGTCGTCGTCCACCACGCACAGATCGAAAATGCGCCTCTCAGGCAATGAACGGATCCGGGTGAGCGCATCCTCCGCCGTCTCCTCGACGCTGAATACGGTCACCGCGCTGTCCATAATCTGGCCCGCCGATCCGGGCGGATAGCTCATCAGCACCTTCATTTCGTCAGCCATTCTGGAAGACAGAGCGGCCAGGCGTTCGGTACGGCTTCCCGGCGAAAGACGGGCCAGGATTGAAGCTGCGACGTTTTCGTCCATCGCCGCCCACAGTCGCCGGAAAAGTGCCTCCTCCATGTTCTCCACGAGCACGACGGCCCGATCCGGGTCCATTCGCTCGAAGACCTGTGCGGCCCGCTCGCCGGCCTGGCCTTCCAGCAGTCTGATCGCTTCAGGCACGGGCGTGGCGGCCAGCGCGCGCGCGGCCTCACCTGGATGCAGACGAAAAAAGGCCCTGATCAGGGCCCGCGAGGCCTTCGTGTCATCGGTCATGTCTGACTCCTTGCCGGATTGGCGCCCATCTGTTACCGCTTCGAAGATCTCATGCATTCCCAAAGACCGGTGAATGTGAACTGCGGTTCGGTCAAGTTACGTTATGCTGTGAAACTGGCTCTAACGACCGGTTTGATCCGCTGCGGACGCAGGGAGGTCTTCCGCTCCCATGGCGCCCTTCGCAAGGGCCGTCAGCCCGATGCGATAGAGTTCACCGAGTGCCGCGCCGGCTTGTCCGGCATGCTGGAACTGGTCCGCGACTCTCGCCAACTGGCGGAGGGTTTTGTGCCTCAGTGCGCCGGCGAAGAGATCCTGCTCATCGAGAACGGGGAGCGTGTGAAAGTCCTTCCACGACGGGTGTGCGGACACCGACGCCAGCGAATCGTCCGTTCGCAGAAACATCACGTCTCTGTGCATGATCACGGATGCGGCTTCCGCTTCATCGGCAGCGAGAAGCTCCCGGAGGCTGAATACGCCCGTCAGTGTGTTGTCCCGCGACACAACGTAGACGTAGTTCAATACCGGGACCGGACTGGTTTGCAATCTGGATAGCGCCTCGCCAGCGGAGATTTCGGGCGGTACCGTGAAAACCAGTGACTCCATCAGCGCTCCCGCCGTCTCCTCGCGATAACCCAGGAGTCGACTCAGCTGCCTGAAGAAATCTTTGGACAGCATTTCCAGAATCTGCGATTTCGTCTCCGGCTTCACCCGGCGAACGATGTGGGCAGCGCGATTCGCCGCCAATCCGCCCAGAGCGCCCGCAGCTTGCGAAGCCGGCATGCGCTCTACACAGGCAGCGGCAGTACTCGATTCCATCGTGTCGAGAAGGGGGGCGGCCAGTTCGGGCGGTGTCTGTAAAAAGAACTGTGTCATATCGTCCAGTGAGCAGTTTTCCAGAACGCGGGCAGCTTCCGCGGCGTGGTTGCGGACGAAGTGTTGCACCAGATTCGATGACTCGATCATTGTGTCATTTCCTCTCTACAAGCAATATAGACGCCTGTTCGGCAAAGACCGACGCCGGTACCGAGATTCGTCCTTCCTCTGCATCCAGCAACACGGCGGTGGCCGTGATCTGGACTATCTCTCCCTGGTAGTTTCCAACGCTGACCCGGTGGCCGACCCTGTAGGTCTTCTGCAGATAGTACGAAGCCAGGATATTGGCCACGGTGGTTCGGGCTCCCAGCGCAAACGTCAAGGCGCTGCCAAGTAAGACGATACCCAGAACAAGAAGCAGTCCGCTCGTGAGAAGATCTACGTTGAGTCCTGCCTGTCTCACGGCGATAAGGGAACTCGCGACCACCACAGACACCTGACCCAGGCGCGCAAGGGCCGTCGCGTAGGCAATTCCCGTCGACAAGATGACGTCCCTGAGAAACTGTCCGCCGACAAGGCCGGCGAACAGAATCAGAACGGCGGCGAGGAACTGCGGCAGATAGACGACGATGCCGTTGAGCCAGACGGACACCACGGGCAGCCCGAGTATTTCGGTGGCCACCGTAAGGAAGAAGAGGAGAACCATCCAGAAGAGCACGCGGCCCACGGCCCAGCCGGCTGCGTTCCGGAATTCCTCCCCCCGCCGGGTGTGCAGCCTGAGGCGCGGAATCAGCCGGTCCAACCCGGCGATCAACCTGCGGCTCAGAGCGCGCGCCAGATAAGCCAGCCCCAGCCCAAGTAACACCAGGGCAAGGGCGCCTGCAATCCGCGGCCCGGCATCGACCAGCTGGTGGGCAATTTGCTGGATCTTCGTCTGTAGTTGGGTAATCACTTCCTGGTAAGACAATTCACTTGACCTTTCTCAGCTGTGAATTCATGAACGGATTTCTTATGGCGTGCCGTTTTTCTCCATGGCGCGAGGGCGCCGTCAGTTCGTCAGGTCCGCGATGCCGCGCCCGGTGTCCTCGACCACGAGGTCGACCACTTCGCGAAGGGCTTCAGGTTTCGAATCGCCTTCCAGGCGACGCAGGCGGAAATGATCGATCTGCCGGTCCGCGCCGGCGCCGCTGCGGATAACGTGCAGGGCGTGGCGAAGTTCCGGCTCGCAACCCAGCGCCCGCGCGTCTTCCGAAAGCTCTTCCACGAGCGAATGGGCCAGTTCGTCGATGTCCATGCGCCCCTTTCCGCCGGTATCTCCCAGGAATGCAAGCACGCCGTATCGCTGCGCGAGCCAGCAGTTCTCGGCGATCAGCTCGGTTGGCGGATCCGGCGGAAGACGACCCTCCATATCCAGCCGGAGCAGGTGGCGCACAAGAGAAGCATACAACGCCACCACGCAAACCGCTTCTTCAACGGTGTGGCAGATGTCGCAGATGCGCAACTCCACGGTAGGAAAGGCGCGGGAGGGTCGGATGTGCCACCACAGTTCGGTGCTGTCCCGGATGAACTCCATGCGCTGGTAGTCGGATACGAGACGGTCGAATTCGTCCCATGTCCGGAGTGGCGCCGGGAGTCCCGTGCGCGGCAGACTGCTGAAGAGCGTGATCCTGTAGGACTTGAAACCCGTTTCCCCGCCGCTGCTGAACGGCGAGGAGGCCGACAGCGCATGGAGCAACGGGAGGTGCTGCCGGAGCGCCGTCATCACCCTGACGCGGCTGTCCGCGTCGCCGAATCCGGCGTGAATGTGCATCCCGCCGACGAGCAATTCCCGAACCGCCTGTTGATAGGTCGTCGCGAATTGTTCGTAACGTCGTCCGGCGGTCACGACCTGGTTACTCCAGGCCGCAAAGGGATGCGTCGAAGCGGCCATGACCGCGGCCCCGTGATTTGCGGCTGCATTGATGACGAGGCGTCGGGTTTCCAACAGGGCTTCGCGGACTTCCGCCACGGATTGGCAGACCCTGGTGGTGGTTTCTATCTGGGATCGGAGGAATTCCGCCACAACTTTGTGCGGCCCGAGGTTTTTCTCGCAATCTTCGAAAATTCCGCGGTCCGGATCCGGCAGCAGATCGCGTGTGCCCGGATCGATAAGGAAGAACTCTTCCTCGACCCCGAGCGTAATCGCAAGGGGATCGTCGCTTTTGACCTGCTCCACTCTGCCTCCTCGAGTCGCTGGGGGTTTTAAAACAGCTCTTTCAATTCCGATGCCGGCCGTCGGTCCGAACAGCGGCACTCGTTTGTGTACTTGAAGTGTACCCTGGTTGCTCTATATTTTTCGCTGCCCACCTGCCGTTTGCCGCAGGCCGGGTAGTATGTATACCACATTTGCCTCTTGCAACGCAACCATTTTCCTTTTTCTCAACTTCTGATTTCCGCGTGCGGTACGAGTTTAACGGTCGCTCCGCAAGGGAGGGTATCATGGACAACGCTTCAGAAGCTGGCCGGATGGAAAAAGTGCGGTCCGCGGTGGACCGGGAACGGCTTGTCGAAACGGCGATGTCGCTGATCTCGGTGCCCAGCCCCACACGAAGCGCCGGCGCCGTGGCGGATCGTCTCGCGGAGATACTGGCCAACGACGGATTCGAAGTGCAACGGCCGGTCGCGGACTGGCCGGAAGCGCCGGCGGTTGTGGTTCGACTGAAATCGGATCGACCGGGACCAACCTTGCAGTTCGACGGCCATCTGGATACGGTTCATCTGCCCTTTGTCCCTCCCCGGTTGGAAGAAGGCGTTCTGTACGGTTCCGGCGCGTCGGATATGAAGGGTGGAATCGCGGCGGCCGTCGAAGCGCTCCGGGCGCTGCGCGAATCCGAAGCGCTTGCCGGCGGGGGTGTACTGCTCACCGCGCACGACCATCACGAAGGTCCATGGGGAGACCGGCGTCAGGTGAGGGCCCTCGTGGCGGAGGGTCACGTGGGCGACGCCGTGATGCTCCCTGAGTATCTGGCGGATCGACTGCCTCTGGCCGGACGGGGAATGGCCATTTTCGAGGTTTCGTTTCGCAGGGAGGGGGATCCGGTACACGAGGTCCTTCGTGCGCCGGAGACGCCCGACGTGCTTGCAACCGGCGCCGAACTGGTATGCCGGCTCCGGAGCATGAATCGATCGCTGGCGAAGACTTCCGACCCGTGGTCGGGGCGCGATACGGTATTCGTGGGGCTCTTCGAGTCGGGCGAGATCTACAATCAGGCCCCGGTGGCGTGCAGCGTCAGGGGCACGAGACGGTGGGTCACGCCCGGCCGTACGGGAGCCGTCGACGCCGGGTTCCGCGAGCTGGTTGACGAACTCGCGGTGGAGTCCAGGACGTCGGCAACAGTCGACTTCCAGGTTCAGGGGGACGCGTTCCAGGTCTCACGCGAAGACGCGATCGTCAGTGCGTTTCAGACGGCGTACACGGCGGTTTCGGGTGGAGAGCTGCCGTTTGGCGGCAAACCGTTCGTTGACGACGGCAATACCTACGCGGCCCTTGCCGGCATTCCTGCGCTGACACACGGGCCGGATGGGAAAGGAGCGCATACGCTGTCCGAGGTCGTCGAGGTGGACGAGCTGGTCCGGGTGGCGCGGGTGTACGCGATGACGGCCGTGGCGTACTGTGGAGGGGGGGTTCAGGGCCCGGAATAAGCGGAACTGCCGGTTATGCGGATATTCCGTGTTCGTCCAGGTAGGTTTCGATTCGTCCCTTCATGTCGGCAGTAAGGGCGATTCGCCCGCTGATGCGGCGGCCTGGCAGGTATGCAAGAATGTCATGGATGCTGATAATGGACCTCACGGGAACGCCGGCGGCTGACTGGAGGGCCGACACGGCATCTTCGCCATCGGCATTTGTTTCCTTGCGGTCCAGAGCGATAACGAGACCCGATATCCGGGCGCTGCACGCTGCTTTCAGCCTGCGGATCATCTGAATCTTGGTGGCGCCGTCGGTAACAACGTCGTCTACCAGTACGACGCGGTCCTGAGGGTCGGGTTCCTTTCCAACGAGCCAGCCCCCTTCCCCATGTTCCTTGATCTCCTTGCGGTCAAAGCCAAAGCTGGTATCCATGTCGAACCGCTGCCGGAGTGCGATGGCCGCGGCGATGCACAGGGGAATGCCCTTGTATGCCGGACCGAAGACAAGCGTGGGTTCAACGTCGAACTCCCGGATGGCGCAGGCATAGTAGTAGCCGAGGCGCTCGATTTCCGCGCCGGTGTTGAATTGCCCGGCATTGAAGAAGTAAGGGGACTTTCGACCGCTCTTGAGCGTGAATTCGCCGAAACGAAGGGCGCGGGTTTCAACCAGAAAGTCAATGAAGTCTTGCTGATAGGCTTGCATCGCAGGCGCTCCCGATGAATGGAACCCGCTCCGTAAAATCGGTTGACGGCCGGGTTTGTGCTTGACGCCTTTTTGTCAAAGGCCGATCTTAGAGGACACTGGAGGCGAAACGGCTAAACGGCGAATCGAGGTCGGATTGACAGTCACACGGTGGAGAATCGCGCTGGCGGGTTGGATGGGACTGATCTTTCTGATGTCGAGCAGATGGATGGCTTTCGGGATGTCCGCGGATGCGACGGAGGCCTGGTTCGGCGTGTTGAATTACGTCGTCCGCAAGCTCGCGCATCTGGCGGAATACGCGATTCTGACGTACCTCTGGCTGCGTTCAATCTGGACGGAACCGCGGCGGTTCGGTCCATGTCTGGCATGGAGCGCCGTGCTATCCGTATGTTACGCCGTGACAGACGAGTTCCATCAGTATGCCGTTCCGGAGCGACTGGGAACCTGGACCGACGTCCTGTATGACGCCGCCGGCGCCCTGCTGATGGTTTATCTGTTATGGAAAATCAGGAACGGGGAAAACGCGGCATTGAAACGCCGGATCCTCGGGTTCCGCGATGGTGCGGCGGAACGCGCATAAGATAAATGATCTCACCCGGCCTGACAAGACGATTCACCCATAAATAGATCGAAGCCGGACTGCCATGGCCACAGATTATCGCAGCGTGCTGCTGTTGATTGCCGACGACTGGAGCCCGATTGCCGGATGCTACGGAAACCTGGCGATCCGGACCCCGAACGTGGACGCACTGGCATCGCGCGGAACGGTGTTTACCCAGGCTTTCTGTACAACGCCGTCCTGCGCGGCCAGCCGGGCGTGCGTGTTGACGGGACATTACAGCCATACCCACGGCCAGTACGGTCATACGCACGGGATCCACAATTTCCATACGCAACTGTGCATGCCCTCCATTCCCAGGACCCTCGGATCGTCGGGGTTTGCCACCGGGATCGTGGGCAAGCTGCACGTACAGCCGGAGGAAGTATATCCGTGGACGTACGACCGGCAGAATGTGCGGGGCGGGACCCGCAACGTGGCCGAGATGGCCCGGCAGGCCGGTGAGTTCCTTTCTCAAACGGGTGACAGGCCGTTCTATCTGCACATGGGATTTGGAGATCCGCATCGGAATTTCGGAAACAGGGAGACCTATCCTGACGTGGAGGAGGCGCGTTATTCGCCGGACGACGTGGTTGTGCCCGATTTCCTGCCCGACCATCAGGCTGTGCGGAAAGAGCTGGCGGAATATTACCAGTCGATATCCAGACTGGATCAGGGGATCGGGATGGCGGTGGATGCGCTGGAAGACGCCGGGAGGGCGGCGGACACGCTGATCGTCGTGATGAGCGACCACGGGATGCCGTTTCCCGGCGCGAAGGGGTCCTCGTTTGACTCCGGGCATCGCTGTCCGTTGATTCTGATACGGCCCGACGCGGCGTCCGTTCGATCCGACGCACTCGTGAACTGGTGCAATATCGCGCCGACGGTTCTGGATTGGTGCGGTGTGGAACCACCGGAGGGACTTCCGGAGCGTTCCCTGGTCCCGATTCTGGACGAGGCCCAACCGGAGGGGTGGGACGAGACGTTCTTTTCTCATTCGTTCCACGAGGTGACGAACTACTATCCGTATCGTGTGCTGAGGGGAAGAAAGTACAAATACGTCCGCAATCTCTATCCCGAGTTGACAACGCCGATTCCGGGCGATCTGTGGGCGTCACCGACCTGGCAGACAGTCCTGGCTGAGGGGATAGAGATGATGGGGAGGCGGCCCACGGAACGGTTTCTGCATCAGGATGGAGAAGCCCTGTTCGACGTTGAGGCCGACCCGGAAGAGTCCACCAATCTGATCCACGATCCGGAGGTTGCGGAGGTCGCGGAGACGATGCGGCGGAAGGTCAAGGCGTTCCGTGTCGAAACCCGGGATCCGTGGGTCCTCGCATCCATCCACGCCGGCGAAAAAGGCCTGGAATCGTAGCGCAAATTGCCAATTTGCGCTACATGTTCATGCGTCGCCCTGTGCAGTCCCCAACACGAGGTATCCCTTGATCTTCAAATCAATCGTCGTCGGTCCGTTGCAGGTGAACTGTTTCGTCCTGGCCTGTGAAAAGACCCTCGAGGGCATCATCGTCGATCCGGGCGACAACGTCCCGGAAGTCATTGAACTGGTCCTGGAAGACGACATCCGCATCGTGGAAGTCGTCGCCACTCACGGACACTACGACCACATTGCGCATGCGGCCTCGGCTGTCCGCGAGACCGGCGCCCCGTTTGCGATACATCCGGCAGACCGCTTCGAGGTCGAAAACCTCGTCGAAATCGCCGGATCCATTGGCATGGACGCGGAGCCGCCCCCGCGCATCGATCGTTTTCTCCAAGAGGGAGACGTCGTCAGGATGGGTGAAGAAACCCTTGAGATTGTCCACACGCCGGGCCACGCACGGGGCAATATCACCCTCAAGTGGCCGGGCCACGCGGTTGTCGGGGACAGCCTTTTTGCCGGCTCCATCGGCCGCACCGACCTTCCGGGCGGCGATACGGACCTTCTGCTCAAGTCAATACGGGAGAAGATTCTGATTCTGGACGATGAGACGAAGATCTATCCTGGCCATGGACCCTTCACCACAGTGGGCCTCGAGAAGTCGAGCAATCCCTTTTTCGCGGGACGTTCAGGCGTGTGGTGATTCCGGGGACGCCGCGCTCATACCGGCCTTACGAACCATCGGATCCCGCGCCAGCGCCATGAGAGCAACCCGGAAAGACCGTCATGCGGGGGGAATGCGGAGTCCCGGGCAGCGCCAACCGTCATCAATGGGAGGTTTTGTGGACATATCAGTAGCGATTGAAAACATCGTAAAATGGGAAACGGACGCGATTGTGTTGAATCTGTTCGACGGCGTCACGGTACCCGGCGGCGCCACCGGCGCAGTGGACGCGGCATTGAACGGCCAGATCCGGGACCTGATCGAAGGCGGCGACTTCACGGGCAAATTCAAAGAGATCGCGATCCTCTATCCGAGGAGTGGCATTTCCGCAAATCGCCTCCTCCTCGTGGGTCTGGGCAAACGCGAGGAATTCACCCTCGACCGGGTGCGGCAGGTCTCCGCCGAGGCCGCCCGGCGTGCCCGCGGCCTCGGCGCGGAACAGCTGGCCACGGTGGTTCACGGCGGCGGCGTGGGCGGCCTGGAAGTTGGCGCCGCGGCTCAGGCCGTGGTCGAGGGCGCCATTCTCGGCACGTACCGCTTTACGTCGTACAAGAGCGGGGAAGACGACGACAACAACAACGAACTCGAAGGACTTACACTGGTCGAATTCGATGCGGCCAAACAGACCGACATCGAAAATGGATCGGATGCAGGGCGTATCATCGCCGAAGCCGCATGTTTGGCCCGGGACCTGGCAAGCCATCCGGGAAACGAAATGACGCCCGTCATACTCGCCGGACGCGCCGAAGCCATGGCCCGTGAAACGGGCCTGCGATGCGAGGTTTTCGACGACGAGCGGATTGAAGGGGAAGGTATGCGCACCATTCAGGCCGTGGCGCAGGGCAGCGCGCAACCCCCCAGATTCATCGTCCTCGAACACGGTGGCGAAGATCCGGAAGCGGCGCCCGCGGTGCTGATCGGAAAGGGCATCACGTTCGATTCCGGCGGTATTTCAATCAAAGGCTCCGAGGGCATGTGGGATATGAAATTCGACATGGGTGGCGCCGCCGCCGTCATCGGCGCGATGCAGGCGGTGGCGCGCCTGGACCTGCCGGTGCGCACGATCGGCCTGGTGGCGGCCTCGGAAAACATGCCCGGCAGCCGCGCGCTCAAGCCCGGCGACATTATCCGCTCCATGCTGGGAAAAACCATCGAGATCCGATCCACGGACGCCGAAGGCCGCCTGGTTCTGGCCGACGCCGTGGCCTATGCCGCCCGCTACAAACCCTGCGCCGCGATCGATCTTGCCACGCTCACGGGCGCCTGCATCATTGCCCTTGGGCACGAGGCCAGCGGGCTTTTCTCCAACGATGACGCACTGGCGTCCGAAATCGCCGCGGCCGGAGAAAGGACGGGCGAGATCGCGTGGCGCCTGCCCATTCTGGACGGCCATCGCGAACAGATGAAGAGCGATATTGCCGATCTGAAAAACACGGGCGGCCGCGGCGGCGGCGCCATCACGGGCGCGGCGTTCATCGAAGCCTTCGTGCAGGACTTCCCCTGGGCTCACCTGGACATTGCCGGCACTGCCTGCGCGCAGAAAGACCAGCCGCACATCCCCAGGGGCGGCACGGGTGTGGGCGTGCGACTTCTGGTTGATCTGCTGCGCAACAGGTGCTGATTCCGCGTGGACGGTTCTTCGGCTGCCCCACGGTTTCACGGGGCGGCGTGTGTAATCGTCTTCAGCTTATCTGTGATCAATAGGAACCAAAGGAAAAGCGCCGGGACCCTGGAGTGGGTCCCGGCGCTTTGGTGTTCTGAATTCCACCCGTGAGTTGTAAAGTACTCAATCTCCCGGGAGGCTGAAACGTATGCCCGCCTGAAGGCCGACTTCGTTCTCTGCTGTCTGGTCTTCGAAAGATCTGAACCAGCGTACCTGAACGAACACCCCCGCACGGGGCCCCACGCCAAACGACAACCCGCCCGCCACGGTGATCATCCCGTCGGTGCCGGTTGCCTGGCCCGCGTTGGGTTGACCCCGGATGAGCAGCGCGCCGCCGCCGGCGCCGAAATATATCGTGCCCCCGTATTCCGAAAGCGGTGGCTTGTATAGCAGCGAGATGCCTATCGGTATGATCCTTGTACCCGACTTGCTGTAGAATTCGCAGAAAGGCGCCAGGTGAGTGGGATACTCGTCGCTAAGCGACATCTCGAACGAAAAATGACCGCCCGGCCTGAAGGGATCCAGGAGGGCGCCGCCGCCCAGATTCAACCCGAAATCTCGTGCGTGGGCGGGCGTGGCCGCCAGTAAGGCGAAGCCGGACAGCAAAGCCAGTAATCGGATTCTCATTATGCCTCCAATATGCGCGGTCAGCCATGGCCAGATTGATGATTCAGGCGCGGCGTGTGTTGCCTAATATCCTTCATATTCCGATTGGCCGATATTGAGAGACAGGCCAATCTGAAATGCAAAACTCTTCACGTCCAGTTCGGGCGCCACCTCCTGGCCGCTGGAGAGTGTGATGACTTCGGGGTTTCCGCTGTACATGCCAATCCACTTGCCTTGCAGGAAAACCGACGCCGTCTCGGTTGTGGCGAATTCCAGGCCGGCCAGTACGGTGACCATGGCCTGGGTTCTTGAAGCTTCAACCGTCTCAAGGGATCTGTCGGTGGTTTCGCCAATGTCAACGTCAAATTCCCTCTTTGACGTCACGCTGCCTATGCCACCTCCACCCCCGAAGTAGATGATCCCTTTTTCGCCCGTGGGACGTTTCACGACTAGATTCAGGCCGCCGCCGAAGACCCTGTTTTCGGATTTGGTAAAGAAATCGATAAACGGCGAAAACGCGACCAGGCCCTCGGAGGCGCTGATGTCATACGCGAGGCCGATGCCCGGCGTCTGTTCATCGAAGTGTACACCCGCGCCCAACTTCAGCGCGTGCTGCGCCCACGCGGTGGAAGTGGTGAGCATTACAGTCAAGCAAATGACAAAGAGTACGCGGAAAAGCGCCTGCATTCAAGCCTCCCTGCGGCTGCCGTGATATTGACTTCCGGATCGTCGGGATGGAAGGACGTTTCAACAACATAATAATCGCCAAAATACTGCCGGAAATCAACCCAAAAACGGCCTGACGCGCTTCTACGGATCAACAGATGCTGTGCGGCGAACCACTCGCATTCGCCGGCCGCCGGATTCGCAGTCATCGCCAGAAACCGACCGTGATTCCTGCCTGGACCGCGAAATTTCTGAGTTCCAGGTCAATCGCGTCCGGTATCGTAACCGTCCTTCCTTCAACCTGACCCGTAATGTCCACCCGGCCGCCGCCGAATGTTCCCAGCCACTTGACCTGGACGAACCCGCCGACGTTTTCGTGCAGGTCGAACTCCAAACCCAGCACGAAATCCGCCATTGCCTGCGTCTTTGACGCCGAACCGGTGATGCCGCTCGAACTCTCTTCCATTCTAACGGAGGCGATGCCTCCTCCCAGGCCTATAAAGAGTTGCGATTGTTCGCCTCCGGAGCGTTTGACGACGAGGTTGAGCCCGCCGCCGAAAATGCGCGAGCCGGACTTGCCGAAAAAATCCACGTAGGGCGAGAGCATCATTCCCTTGTCGCCAAGATCGACGGAAATACTTCCGCCCGGCTCATTGTTGTTGAAGAACATCCCGCCGCCCGCCCGGAAAGTACCGGCCGACACGGGCAGGCTTCGAGGGAGAACGGCCAATACTGCGACAAGGGCGAAATGCAGTGAAATGGAATACCGTGCTATTCGAAGTCTCATATCAGCCAGATTCTCCGTGCCAAGCGCCGCGATTTACGAGAAGCTCTCAGCTGTCAGCAAAGAGCGGGGAGACGGAAGACGTTAGACGGGAGATGAAGTCCTTGCCCGAATGGTTCCTCCTTCTTGCCTGCGGCATTGAGAAGAAACCCTTAACAGCCCGTTGAAAAAACCCATCCGGGCTACGGCCGGCCCTTGCGGCCGAAAACCTGCGTTGCGCGCCCTCGCCGAATCGNNTGGCTCGGCCTCGCCTGCAGAGCGACTTTTTCAACGGACTGTTAAAGGCGGGCAATCTCTACCCTCGACCTTCTAACCTCTCCCCGCCTCGTCGAAATATATCGCGAGAAATGTAGTGGCGGCAAGGGATTTTTCCGTGGGAGATCCCGTCCCGTACGGATGCCTGTTGCTCCTCGACACCGGTTATCCTATATTTCCAATCGCCCATCTAAAAAGCTGAGAATTCCAAAACAGCTTCCTGGACCTGTTTCAGGAAGTTCCCGTACCGTTCGGCCACGTCCATGCCTGAATCTGCAGCATACCCCGCCGGGTGCGCCCGGACCCATCTCATCGCCGAACTTGCGTCCGGCGACGAAGCAGTACTGGCCGGCCGGATCGCCGCGGGCACGGGAACGGACGGGCCGCGACTGAACGATGAATCCGGCGAAGTCTCCCTGGCATTCGGCCAGACACCTGAAAGACCGCGCAACGGAGACGTTGTCGAGTTGCGGGGCACCTGGCGGCCCCCGGATTTTCAAGTCCGAAACCACCGCGTGCTTGCGCCGGCGAAGCGCGCTCCGGAAGCCGGACCCGCCCCCGGAATCCTGCGTACGCGCGCACGGATTCTCTCGTTAATAAGGCGGTTTTTTGAGAACGCGGGCTTCCTCGAGGTCGAAACCCCGTTGCTCGTCGAGAGCCCCGGAATGGAACCCCATCTGGACGCCTTCGAAACCATCTACAGCGATAACGGACACGTCAGGCGCTACTACCTGCCTACCTCACCCGAATACGCGATGAAGCGTCTCCTGTCGTCCGGGTACGAACGCATCTTCCAGATCTGCAAATCCTTTCGGCAGGACGCACCCGGTCCGATGCACAGCCCCGAATTCACCCTCCTGGAATGGTACCGGGCGTATGCCGATTACACGACGATCATGGGGGATACGGAGAATCTGATTCACGGCCTGGTACGCGAAATTACCGGCGATTCTTCGGTTGTGTACAGGGGTCGAACCATCGATTTCACGCCGCCGTGGCAACGTCTGACCGTGCGGGAAGCATTCGCCAGGTACGCCGGCGTGTACGCCGATCCGGCCGCCGACCTCGATGCGTTTATTCGCGAAGCCAGGCAGCAGGGCCACCGTTCGGTTTCCCCGGACGATCCTTTCGAGGTCGCTTACTTCAAGTTGTTTCTGGATGCCGTGGAAAAGCAACTCGGCGCGGGGCGGCCCACCTTTCTCGTGGATTATCCCGCGGAAATGGCTGCTCTTGCCAGGTTGAAACAGAATGCGCCCGGCATCGCGGAACGGTTCGAACTCTACGTTTCGGGCGTGGAACTCGCCAACGCCTTTACGGAACTGAACAATCCCGCCGAACAGAGAGCCCGGCTGGAAAACGAAGCCGCGCAGCGAAAACACGCCGGTCGTCCGGCTTATCCGATCGACGAGCAATTTCTGGGGGCGCTCGAAGCCGGAATGCCGCCCGCCGGCGGAATCGCGCTGGGCGTCGATCGTTTCTTGATGGTACTTACCGATGCAAGGCGCATCCGCGACGTGGTCGCCATCCCGTTTGGCGACTCGTAACGCTTGAGAACAACCAATATTGAGTCCACTCCGAAAAGT
>JAAXHE010000093.1 GCA_012271065.1 Candidatus Latescibacterota bacterium | reverse complement strand
CCCTTGCGGTCGAAATACTGCGTTGCTCGGCCTCGCCTGCAGAGCGACTTTCTCAACGGACTGGCAGCCACGGTCCGTTTTTTTCCTTTTTGATCCTCAATCGGTCCATCCGTAGGGCGTCGATTCAAGCAATCGGCGCCTTTTTTTAACCACAAACAGAGTCGCGCCTATGGAAAACCATTACGACGTGATCGTAATCGGGAGCGGTCCGGGTGGAGAGGGTGCGGCGATGAAGGCGACCAAAGAGGGAAAGCGGGTCGCCGTGGTGGATGACAGGGCCTCGGTGGGCGGAAGCTGCACCCATCAGACCACGATTCCCAGCAAGGCACTGCGGCACGCCATCCAGAAACTCGTCGATACCGGCCGCTATGGCGACTCCAGTTTTCCGGATCTTCTTCGGGCGGCGGGGGGCGTGATCCGTCAGCAGGTGGACCTGCGCGAGGGATTCTACACCAGAAATTTTGTGGACGTCATTCACGGCCGCGCCGCGTTCGAGGACAGCCATTGCATCCAGGTCCGTCTGCAGAACGGAGGCGTGAGGCAATATCGCGCGGACGGTTTCGTCATCGCCACCGGCGCAAGGCCGTATCATCCGCCGGACGTGGATTTCTCGCACCCCCGAATTGTGGACAGCGATTCGATACTGGAATTCCGGGAACATCCAAGGTCAGTGACGATTTACGGTGCAGGGATCGTGGGATGCGAGTATGCGTCCATTTTCAGGGGCTTGCAGATCAAGGTGAATCTGATCAACAGTCTGGACCGTCTGCTGGCGTTCCTGGACGACGAGATCGTGGACGCGCTCAGCTATCACCTCCGTGAACAGGGGGTGCTGGTCAGGCACAACGAGGAATACGAACGCGTGGAGGCAGACGATCGTGGCGTACGCCTGTACCTCAAGTCCCAGAAGGAAATCGTCAGCGACTGTCTGTTCTGGGCGCAGGGGCGGACCGGGAATTCGGATGGAATGGGACTCGAAGATATCGGCATCCAGCGAGATTACAGGGGGGTCGTCGCCGTCAACGAGAGTTACCAGACGGCGCAGAGCCACATTTACGCCGTGGGTGACGTGGTGGGGTATCCCAATCTGGCCAGCGCGGCATACGACCAGGGGCGTTTTGCGGCCGCGCATCTGGTATTCGGGGAGTGTGAGGCCCACCTTGTCAAGGATATACCGACGGGGATCTATACGCTGCCTGAAATCAGTTCGGTGGGAATGACGGAGCAGGAGTTGACTGCGAAGAGGATTCCCTACGAAGTCGGCCACGCGTCGTTCAGACACCTGGCGAGGGCGCAGATTACCGGCCGGACCACGGGGATGCTGAAAATCCTGTTTCACAGGGAGACGCTGGAGATTCTGGGTGTTCACTGTTTCGGATCCGAGGCATCCGAAATCGTCCACATCGGCCATGCGATCATGGCGCAGAAGGGCGGCGGCAACACCCTTATGTACTTCATCAACACGACGTTCAACTATCCGACGATGGCCGAAGCCTACCGGGTGGCGGCGCTCAACGGGCTGAACAGGGTGCGATGAATGCTCTTGACGTCATCTATATGGACAACCATCTGTTGGTGGTCCGCAAACCCGCGGGGATGCTTGTCCAGGGAGACCGCACTGGCGACCGGTCGCTTCTGGAATACGGCAAAGAGTACGGCAAAGAGGCGTTCAACAAGCCGGGCGACGCCTTTCTCGGGCTGGTGCACCGGCTGGACCGGCCGACTTCCGGAGTTATGGTTTTTGCCCGGACGTCCAGGGCGGCGGCCCGGCTTTCGGAACAGTTTCGCACCCAGAAGATCGGAAAGGTCTACTGGGCGCTGGTGGAGGGGAAAACGCCGCGGGAAGGCCGGATGGCGGATTCGCTGTTGCGGGTGGGACCTTCCAGTACGGTCTCCGACAGAGGCCGGGAGGCGGTGCTCGGGTTCCGGCGCCTGCGGTTCGAGCGGGGGATTTCGTGGGTGGAGGTCAGGCCGAAAACGGGGCGGCATCATCAGATCCGGGTGC
Source organism: Candidatus Latescibacterota bacterium (assembly GCA_012271065.1). Next base: position 15,955 of record JAAXHE010000093.1, on the reverse strand, counting down.
AGTTCGCGCACCGCGGACACCCCGTTCTTGGCGATCTGCGGTATGGAGCGAAAGTCGGATTTCCGGAAAAGAGCCTTGCGCTCCATGCGCGGGCCCTCACGCTGTCGCATCCGACCCGAAAGGAGAAGATGACGTTCAGGGCGGCGCCGGAGGCGTTCTGGCCGCCGCGATTTCGGTAGCGCAAGCCCTTGGGACGATAGCCACAAAAAGCACATAAGGCAGAGAACCTGTGACACGGTGTTAAGGGACGGCAAATCAATCAAAGGCTTTAATGGCAATATGAAAGCGACAAGGCTGCTGCAGTCCAGGGCAGTAGTCGATTTTGGGCAGGTGTGAATCGATACGTTGAAAGGAGATTGTTCGTGAACAGGAACGAGCAGCAGTTGAACGAAATACAGGTCGATCGGACCAACCTGTACCGGGAAGAAAACTACACGGACCTGAAGGTGGCGTCCATTCGTCGCCTGGTACCGGTAAACCAGGATGGATCGCCCGACGGGACCCGCCGCCAGAAGTTTATCGGACAGACCCATCTGATGTCCCAGGTCGGCCCGCTCCCCGTGCAGTGCGACATTGAAGCCGCAGACCTGGAAGAGGCGCTACGGAGGTTCCCGGAGGCCATCGCAAGGGCCGTTGAAGATATGATGGAGGATGCCAAGGAAAGGCGGCGACAGGAGTCCTCCCGGATTGTGGTGCCGGGCGCGGGCGGACTGCCGGGCGCGACGCCGCCTGGCGGAGACATTAATCTGAGCTAAGTAACCTGTCGTTTTTTGGCTTCGAACAGGGCGCATCAGTATGCGCCCTGTTTCTATGTGAGCAGGGGTCTCATGGCCTCTTTGAGTTCGGCCATTTCGCGTCCCGTAAGGGGCTTTACGGGTCTGCGGCACGGGCCCACGGGTCTGCCCGACAGATTGGTGGCGGCCTTTACGGAGGCGTTGTAAACGTGATGCCAGAAAAAGCGGTTGGAGGGAAACATGCGACGCCAGAGATCCCGGGCCTCGGCAAGTTGCCCGGCGGCGACCAGATTGTAGAGATCGACGGCTTCTCCGGGCATGGCGTTGACCGCTCCCCAGACACAGCCCGGACATCCTGCAACGAGGCTGAAGAAGGCGATGGGGTCTCCTCCGTTGAAGACCTCGGCGCCGATGGCAAGCAGTTCCTGTATTCGAAGAATATCCGCCATGCTGTCCTTGATATATTGGACATTCTCGATTTCCATCAGACGTTTGAAGAACGCGGGCGTGATATCGATTCCCGTGTGGACGGGGATGTTGTAGACCATAATGGGCGTGCTGACGGCGTCGGAGATTTCCGCGTAGTGTCCGTACACGCCTTCCATATCAGGACCCTCAAAGTAGGGCGGAAGCACGAGCAGGCAGTCGGCGCCCGTACCCTCGGCGTGCCGCGCGTATTCGATCGTCTCCGACGTGCTCACCGCGGAGGCCATGGCGACCAGGTCTGCCCTGCCGTCAACGTGGTCGGCAGCCAGTTCGGCAAGCCGTCTGCGTTCCTCCGGTCGAAGGCAGGCGAACTCGCCCGTGCCGCCGTTGATGAGGATGCCATGGACGCCCGCGTCGAGCATGGAGTCGATATGATTCCTTAACGCGGATTCGTCGATCCGTTCGCCGTCGTCTGTAAACGGGGTACATAAAGCCGCGCAAATGCCCCGTAGTTTTTTCATGGCGGTCTCCCCTTCGATAGTTCACGTCAACCCGTTGCCAGGCGAAGACCTGGCTCTCGGTCCATGGCAAGTGTCCCGGTGTGCGAAGGTACGGCGAAAGTTGAACTCATACAAGAACGCAATGACAAGGCGGACGCGCGGGGAGGGTCGGCGGTTTAGATGGGTCTTGACACTGACAGGGTAAAAATCAATATTGGCGCAATTCGGGAACGGGCAGGGACACACGTCGCGCGCGCGTGATTGCGCCGCGCCATTCCCGCCGATAGCCTGTTCGGTCCCGTTAGCTTGGTCGTTCACGGTTCCCCGCCCTGGCGCCGCCTGACAGGTACCGGAACCAGCGCATCTGGGGCTCGCACTGACGGTTTTTCGGAGGAGGTTGACATGTCGCAGGTGAGGGAAGTTGGCATACCGGTTCGCGCGGTGAATCGCGCGGCGTTGTACGCGGGACGAAACGGCGCCGGTGAGCCGTGTCTGTATGCGACCATGTCGCAGCAGGCCGCGAATCTCTTCGTATTGCAGATCGATCCGCAGACGGGCAGGTTGCGTCAATTCTGGCCGGACGTTCCCGATTCGAACTATACCACAGCGGTGTATCAGGCACGGAACGGACGCCTTTATATCGGGGCGGCGCACTCGGGACAGCTATACTGTTTCGATCCCGAGCAGGACGACCTGGTGAATTTCGGCACCATTAACGGCACGGCGGCTATTTTTCCCTGCAGCATCGACGAGGATTCACAGGGCGTGATCTGGATTTCCAGCTACGGCACCGCGGATCTGACGAGCTTCGATCCGGAAACCGGTGAGTTTACCCGGTACGGACGCCTGGACGACGTGGATATGTACGCCTATTGCCACGTGAATACCGACGATACGATCGCGTCGTTGATCATGCAGACCCAACCGCACGTGGTGGTCCTGGACCCGAAGACCGGTGAAAAAAGGACGGTAGGACCCGTCGTTACGCGCGGCGAAGGAACATTGAACCTCCACCGGGGGGCGGACGGCAACCTCTATATTGAGTCGAGCGAGGGGAATTTCCGTCTGGAGGGCATGAACGCCGTTCCCGTGGAAGAAACCGTCGCGGCGAAAGCTGCGGCGCCCGCCCTGCCGGACGGCAGCACCTTCCGGTTCGTGGATGCCGTGGAGCAGACATGCAGGATTCTGGAGGTAACGGGCCCGGACGGCGCTGCGAAGACCTTCGACATCGAATTCGAAGCCGCGGGGACCGATATCTTCTGCCTGCACGGCGGTCCCGACGGGTGTGTGTACGGATCCAGCGTCTTACCGGAGCGGCTGTTTCGATACGACCCCGGAAACGATGACCTGGCGGACCTGGGCATCTGTTCGACCGCGACCGGCGAGGCGTATTCCATGGCGAACCTGGACGGTAAAGTCTACATCTCGTCATACCCGGGTGCGAGAATCTCCATTTACGATCCTTCGCAGCCGTACAACTTCGGCGAGAGCCGGGGCAGCAATCCCTGGGACATCGGGCGGGTGGACGACATTTCGTACCGGCCGCGATCCACGCTGGCGGGTCCCGGCGGAAAGGTCTGGCTGGCATCCATTCCGGACTACGGAATGTGGGGCGGGCCGCTCTCGTATTACGACCCGCGCACGGAAAAGAAAAAGGCGTTTTACCGCATCGTGGGAGACGGGAGCTGCTATACGCTGGCGCACCTGAAGGCGGAATCGTTGATCGCCGTCGGCACAACCATAGCCGCGGGCAGCGGGACCCAGCCGAGGGTGGACGAGGCCGTGCTCTTCCTCTTCGACTACGGGAAAGAAGAGAAAGTCTGGGAAGGCGCGCCCGACCCGCCCGTGACGATATTCAATGCCCTTGCAGCCGTACCGGATGGCGGGCTTATCGGCACGTTCGCCGGCAGCGAACGCGGACCCGAACTCTTCGTGTTCGACCCTGCCGCGCGGGCGTTTACAGACCGGTTCGCCACGCCTGAAGGAGGTCCGGTGGACAACGGCTTGCAGGTGGGTCCGGACGGGATGATCTATGGCCTCACCCACACCCTCATCTATCGGCTGGATCCCGGTTCCCTGAAATTTGACGTGATCGTGGAATTCGATGAGAGGTTGACCGGCCACGCGGCGGCCGGGCCGATCGTGGGGAACGAGCTGTATCTGTCTTCGGGCCACCGGCTGTTTGCCGCGGAGATATTGTAATATGGCGACCTTTTGGAGACCCGAGCCAGAAATGCGGGATACATTGCGGGAGGCCGTGTCCGGGATCCTCGCGGATCAGCGGGAAGACGGACGGTTCGGCACCGCGCCCTGGACCTGTCTGGACCAGCATCGGATTTTCCACCTGGCCGCCGCCTGGAGCCTCGAGAACAGTCCCTGGTTTCATAACGACGAGGTGCTTGCGGCGATTGTGCGTGGCGGCGACGCGCTGATAGACGCGCAGGACAACGAGGGCATGTGGACCTTTCTGAAAAAGGACTACTCGGAGTGGGGTCAGATCTACATGCCCTGGACGTACAGCCGCTGGATTCGCGCGTATATGCTGGCGCGATCCGGTATGGACGGCGAGGCGCGAGCACGGTGGGACGCCGCATTGGAACTGGGTTTCGAGGGGATTTCCAAAACGTGCCTCTCGCACGTTCACAACATTCCGACCCATCACGCGATGTCCCTTTATTGCGCCGGGATGGTGTTTGAGCGCGAAGACTGGAAGACGCGGGCGGAGGAATTCATCCACGAGGTTGTGGCGGCGCAGTCCCCGTACGGGTGGTGGACCGAAAACGTGGGCCCGGTCGTTTCCTATAACTACGTGTATTCGGACGCGATGGGCGTGTATTACAAGCTATCCGGGGACGGACGCGTGATCGAAGCGCTGGACCGTGCGGCCCGATTCCACAGGAACTATACGTATCCGGATGGAAGCGCCGTGGAGACGGTGGATGAGCGAAATGCGTACAACAGCGAGGTGCGGCCGGGGAATCCCGGATTCAGCCACACAGCAACGGGCAGAGGCTATCTGGCACGGCAGCATCGCCTCTTCCTGGAAGCCGGCGGGAAATTCGATGTGGATTACGCCGCGCACATGCTGCTCTATGCAGGCGACGGCGAAATCGAGGAGATGGAGGCCGACGGGGACGGGCGCACCTATGCGATGGGCGACGATGCGCTGATCGTCTCACGCAAGCCCTGGTTTCTGAGCCTGTCGGCCTATTGCTGTCCTTTGGACGAGAACCGGTTCCGGCAGGACCGGCAGAATTTCGTGAGTGTCTTTCACGAGTCGACCGGTTTAATCGTTGGCGGCGGCAATACCAAGCTGCAGCCGCAATGGAGCACGTTCAGCGTGGGCGATACGTCCCTGATGCGGCATACGCCCGGGGACGCCGATCCTGACTTCGGTCCGTTCGAAGGGCTGGCGCATATCCCCGACCGGGCGGAAATCAGGGCGGATGAAGCATGTCCCGGCATTGATTTGCATTATGGCGCGGACGTGGGACGCGTTACGCTCGTTCCACGCGGAGACTCGCAATTGCTCCTGATTCTTGAGTCGTCCGGCATTTCCGAGAGCGGAATGGAAGCACACGTGACGTTGATCCCGCATTTGAGGGAGGCACTGCGTTCGTCGACCGGCGAGCGTGCCGAACTGCAGACGGATGTCGTGGAATGGACGGGGGCCGACGGCGCCTGGCTCGAACATGCGGGATGGAGGCTGTCGCTCCCTGCCGGCGCGCGGCTTGTGTGGCCGGCGTTGCCCCACAACGCGTATACAAAGGGAGGAGAGGCCGGCGTCGGGCAAGCCCGGCTGGTGCTCGCGCTGCCGTTCGGCGAAGACAGGAGCCGGTACGAACTGAGCCTGGACATTCTTCAGGAATGAGGATCGAGAAAACGCACGGCGACGACGCCTGCGGACCCCGCATGAGGGATTCCGGCCGCAATTTCGGCTGTACACTCGTTCATATTGGAGGGTGCTGTGGGAGATAAAGTCCGGAAGACCGAGGAGGAATGGCGGGAGATGCTCACGCCGGAACAGTACCACGTGACAAGAAGAAGCGGAACGGAACGGGCGTTTACCGGCGAGTACCACGACTTCAAAGGAAAAGGGATCTATTTGTGTGTGTGCTGCGGAAACGAGCTGTTCCGGTCGGACGCCAAGTACGATTCCTGCACGGGCTGGCCGAGTTTCTGGGCGCCGTCGGATGATGGTAATGTGGAAACGGAAGCGGATATGTCCTACGGCATGGTGCGGACGGAGGTGAAGTGCAGCCGGTGCGACGCGCATCTCGGGCATGTATTCGACGACGGTCCCCGGCCCACGGGACTGAGGTACTGCATGAATTCCGCGGCGCTGGACTTTGTGGAGAACGATACCGAAGAGAAGGATTGAACGACCGCACGCGACGCAGGGGCGCATCCGGACGTTCTGAATTCCATTTCGAAGTCACCCCGTCAATTGAGGAGACGCCGATGAGTTTGAATTTCGCCACGCGGGAGATCCAATCGCAGCCGATCGTGGGCATCCGCGCCACAACCACGATGGAGGAGATCAAACAGGTCATCGGCGCCCTTTTCGGCGAGGTTATGGAGTATCTCACCGGGAACGGACTTGCGCCGGCGGGGATGCCGTTTACCATTTACCACGAGATGGACGCCGAACGGCTGGAAATGGAATGCGGGATGCCGGTGGCTTCGCCCGTTGAGGGCACCGAGCGCGTTCGACCTGGAGAACTGCCCGCCGGGAAGGTCGCGACCGTTACCCACATGGGTCCCTACGAGCAGTTGGGACAGACGTGGTCGGCACTGATGAAATGGATGGAAGAAGAGGATCTGCAGGCGGCGGGCGCGCCCTGGGAGGTTTACGTGACGGATCCCGGCGAGGAGCCCGACCAGTCGAAATGGCGCACCGACATTTTCTTTCCCATACGCTGACCGCCGCGCGGGGGCACATGGATTCATCCGTTAAGGAGTCGAGAATGAAATACCGCTTTGCCGAAATGATCTGGTATGAAATCAGGGAGGCCGCGGAGCAGGACCGTGTTGCCGTCCTGCCGGTCGCGACGTACGAGGACCACGGACCCCACCTTCCCGTGGATACCGACGTCGTCCTCTGCACGGAGATCTGTGAAAGGGCGGTGGCGCGGATCCCGTCGGAGGCCGTTCTGGCTCCGCCGGTCCCGCACGGGTACAGCCCCCATCACATGGATTTTCACGGGACACTGACGATAACCTGGGATACCTTCATCCGATACGTCAAAGACGTCTGCTGCAGCCTCGCCCACCACGGCTTCAAGCGGATCCTGGTTGTGAATGGCCACGGCAGCAATACGCCCCCACTGGACCTGGCAACCCGCCTGACGGTGATCGAAACCGAGGGCAGGGTTCTGTGCGGCTCGGTGAACCACTGGGGGCTCCGGAAGGTGAAAGAGGTGGGACGCGAACTGAGGGAGTCGGACTACGGCGGGACCTCCCACGGCGGCGAGTTCGAGACGTCGTTGTACCTGGCATTGAAGCCGGACCTGGTCGATATGAGCAAGGCGGTCGACGAACGGTCGCCCCTGTCGAACAGCTTCCAGTCCGACCTGCTCGCGGGCGGCCATCCCGAAGGGTCCAGCGCGAATTTCACGCCGTACTGGAGCACGAAAACCACCAGCGGCGTGATGGGAGACGCGACGAAGGCCAGCCGGGAGAAGGGGGAGAAATTCCTCGAGGCGGGCATTGAGGGTTTGATCGAACTGGTTCGGGAACTCAGGGCGACCGAAATCATGGACCGGCGCGACCAGCACGAATAGACGAAAGGGCGTCTTTGTGAAGTCGCTGGTATACAGCAGCGGAAACGATGGCTACCACACGTACCGGATTCCCGCCGTGCTTGCCGCTGCGAACGGAACGCTGCTGGCCTTTTGCGAAGGCCGGCGTAACAGCCGTTCGGACCACGGAGATATCGATCTCCTGGTAAAGCGTTCCGAAGACGGTGGGCAGTCCTGGTCGGCCCAGCGGGTCGTCTACAGCGAAGCGGGCGAGGTCACGATCGGCAATCCCTGCCCCGTGGTGGACGGGGATACGGGCACGGTGTGGATGTTGTTCTGCAGAGACAACGTCGATGTGCTGGTCACACACAGTAAAGACGACGGTCTGACGTGGTCCGATCCCATCGACATCACGGAGGACGTCAAGAAGAAGGCGTGGACCTGGTATGCGACGGGGCCGGGGGTGGGCATCCAGCTCCGGAACGGCGCGCGGACAGGGCGGCTTCTTATTCCCTGCGACCACCGGAACCCGGACGCGTACGACTGCGGTTCTCATTCCGTCTACAGCGATGACGGAGGGAGGTCCTGGCGTTTGGGCGGTTCGGTCCGGCCGGGGGCAAACGAATGTCAGTTCGGTGAACTCGCGGACGGGACCGTTGCCATGAACACCCGGATGCAGACGCACAGCGAGGGGTATCGCGGAACCGCGTTGAGCCGGGACGGAGGCGAGTCCTGGTACGGATTCACACACGACCGCAACCTGCCCTGCCCCAAGTGCCAGGCCAGCCTTGTGGGTGGCGGCAACCCGAACAGCCTGCTGTTTTCGAATCCCGTGGCGCCCGCTCCGCCAGGAGCCGACGGCGGCGAGCGGGCGAACATGACCGTCCGGCTGAGCAACGACGGAGGCAGGACCTGGCCCGCGTCCGAATTGCTGCACGAGGGACCCGCGGCGTATTCCTGCCTGGCGTTACTTCCTGACGGCTCGGTCGGCTGCCTGTACGAAGCGGGGTCGGAATCCCCCTACGAGCACATTGTCTTCGAGCGTTTCAGGTTGAATTGAGAAAACCCAATGGGTGAGACAACGGCTGGAAGCGGACCTACGCTGGAGGAACGATACCGGGCGGTAAGCCCGCGTTCCCGTGCGGCTTTCGATCGTGCGAATGCGGTGATGCCCGGCGGTGTGAAAGGGGCGTACTTCTACCAGCCCTATCCGTTGACCATTGAGCGCGGCGAAGGGTGTTACGTGTACGACCTGGACGGCCGCAGGCTGGTGGATTTCAACAACCACCATACGGCGCAGATCCTGGGCCACAACCATCCGGCGGTCGTCGCAGCCGTGCAGGAGCAGGTTTCCAGGGGGATTGCGTTGAGCGCGCCCGCGGGCGTGGAGGCGGGACTGGCTGAAGCAATCTGCTGCCGGGTGCAGACTGTGGAAAAGATCCGGTTCTGCAATTCCGGCACGGAAGCCACCCTGCACGCCATTCGACTGGCGCGAGGCGTCACCGGAAGGACGAAGATCGCCAAGTTCGAGGGTGGATACCACGGCAGCCACGACGTGGTGGAGGTGAGCGTGGCGCCGCCGCTGGAGATGGCGGGGCCCGCTTCGGCGCCGCATTCGGTATCCACGGCGGGCGGCGCTTCGCCCAATGCCGCCGGCGAGGTTGTTGTCCTTCCGTATAACGACGAAGACGCCGTTGAGCGATTGCTGGCGCGGTACCGACGCGAACTGGCGTGCGTGATATTCGACCCCAGGGCGGGCATATTGTCCCAACGCGCGGAGTTCGCGCAGTTCGTTTGCGACATGGCGCGGCGGCACGACGTACCCGTGATATTCGACGAGATCGTTGGATTCCGGGTCGGTACCGGGGGTCTTCAGGAGCACTATGGCATCGAGCCGGATCTGACGACGTTCGGAAAGGTCATCGGGGGCGGATTTCCGGTGGGCGCCTTCGGGGGCCGGGCCGACCTGATGGATCGCTTCGACTCATCCCGGGGTCCGACAGGTTTCTTTCAAAGCGGGACGTTCAGCGGGCATCCCGTGGCCATGGCCGCGGGTCTGGCGACCTTGAAGCAGTTGACGCCGGACGTGTTCGCGCACCTCAACCGGCTGGGAAAACGGCTCAGGGACGGGTTGAACCGGCTGTTTTCGGAGGGTGAAGTCGATGCCACGGCCGTAGGCGTGGGATCGTTGTTCAGCATCCACTTTTCGGGCGAAAAGATGCTGAACTACCGACATCTGGCGCGAACCGACAGTGCGGCGGCGCATCGGATGCTGCTCGGACTGATCGAACGGGGATATTTCCTGGGTAACGGGCTGTTGATGTGCGCCGTCTCGGCGCCGATGGACGAGGGTCACGTGGACGGATTGATCGATGCCGTGGGCAGGGCGATGTAAATTCGCAAATCGTCCGTGGCTTTAGTGGATTCGTGCTGCTCAGCGGAAATCCTGCAGAATTGAAATGATCGCACCGACCCGTTTAACGAAACAATCACTCCCCCTTGAGAAGCGTCGATTCCGGAGGAAAGTCAGATGCGATACATCGACACACACGCCCACTTGGGGCCGTGGTTCGACGAAGTCACGACGTTTTCAGCCGAGGGCTTCGTGGCCATGCAGGAACGGGCGGGAATCGAGCGAACCGTGGTGACGTCCGGATCCGCCCTGTTTACAGAATTGATATATGGCAATGAATGGACCATACAGGAGGCCGAGAAACTGGATCATCTGCTCGTCTGGCTGGTGTTGAATCCGTTGAAAATGAGCGAGTCGCTGGCATTGCTGGACCGTTTCAAGGATCATCCCAAGGTCGCGGGCTTCAAGATCCACCCGGTCCAGCACAAGTATCCGGCGGACATCAAGCCCACCTTCCGGCTCTTCGAAAAGCTGGAGCCGCTCGGGCTTCCGGTGCTTTCGCATGGAGAGAACGAATCGTACGCGGCGCCTGCCCGGCTGCGGCGGGTGGCCGAAGCCTTTCCGTCCATAACCGTAATTACGGCGCACTTCGGCGCGGGACAGCCGGGGCAGACGTACGAGGCCATCGATGCGCTCCAGGACTGCAAGACGGGCAACCTTTACACGGATATGGGTACGGCAAGGGCGATCCGCACGGGCATGATCGGGCTGGTGGTGCGTGAAGTGGGGGCGGACCGGGTGTTGTTCGGTACGGATTCGCCTCTGTACGAGCCGATGGCGTTCCCCGCGCTGCTGGCGGCGGCGGATATTACGGACGACGAACGGGAACAGATCGCCTGGAGGAACGCGGAGCGGCTCGTGCTGGCGCCGAAGGGATTGTCGTAGAAACTTCCGATGGTGTTGAGTCAGTGCGTCAGGAGGAATCGATAGATGAAACTGGACGGTCGCCGGCGGCGGCTGCTTGAAAGGACGTTCCTGGACTATCAGCAGACGTCGGCCTTCCTGGAACATCCGTTTATCGTTAAGAGAGCACACGGACTTCACTATTGGGATACGAACGGCAGGCGTTATTTCGACGGGATCGGCGGCATCTTCGTGGCCTCGCTCGGACACGGGCACCCCAGGGTCCTGGAGGCGATGCGAAGGCAGGCGGAAACGCTGGGGTTCTCGCCGCCAATGCACGGGCTTTCGGACGTGGCTCTGGACTTCGTCGAGAAGCTGAGCGAGGTGACGCCCGAGAATCTGAATTTCATCAAATCCTACAGCGGCGGGTCCGAAGCGGTCGAATCCGCCCTGAAGTTCACCCGGCAGTATTTCAGGCAGAGCGGCCACCCGGGCAAGTACAAGTTTGTCAGCCGTTACTTCGGCTATCACGGCGCCACGTTCGGCGCGATGGCGGCCAGCGGGACGGGAAAACGCAAGACGCCGTTCGAACCCCAGGCGGGCGGATTCCTGAAGGTTTTCCCGCCTACGTATTACAGAGACCGTTTTGCTTCCTGGGAGGAATGCAACCGTTTCTGTGCGCAGATGTTCGAGGACGTGATCGTCAACGAAGACCCGGATACGGTGGCGGGCGTCATCCTGGAGCCGATAGGCAACACCGGCGGAATCATCACACCCACCGAGGAATATTTCCGGTTGATCCGCGACGTCTGCGACCGTTACAACGTTATGTTGATCTACGATGAGATCATTACGGGGTTCGGCAAGACCGGCTCGATGTTCGCCGCCCAGACGTTCGGAGTCACTCCGGATATCATCTGCGCGGGCAAGGGGATCTCGAGCGGGGCGTATCCGGTGGGCGCGATGATGGCGCGGGAGGATATGGGAAACGTCTTTCTCGGTCCGGTGGAGGCCGACGTCAACTTTGCACACGGGCATACGTTCGCGGCCAATCCGGTCGCGTGCGCCGTGGGCATGGCCGTGATCGACGAAATCGTTGAACAGGAGCTGGACCGCAAGGCGGGGGAACTCGGCCGCTATCTGGCATCGAAGCTGGAAGGATTGAAGGACCTGGGCGTGGTGCGGGAAGTGCGGGGCCGCGGGCTGCTGCAGGGCGTGGAACTGGTGAGGGATACGAAGTCGATGGCCCCGTTTCCGGAACTGGGGCGGGCGCTGAAGCGGACTTCACTGGAGAACGGGCTGCTGATTCGCATCGACCCCACCTGGTTCGCCGTGAGTCCGGCGTTGATCGTACAGCGGGAGGACATCGACGAGTTGTGCGATCTGGTGAGGAAGAGCCTGGTCGACGCGCTGGAGCAGGTTGATTCGCAGTATAGCTAGAACCCCACAAAAGGAGGCACGAATGACGACAATGAGAATAACGGTACTCTTGTGTTTCCTGCTGCTGGCAACGCCGCAGATCGTAAGCGCCGGCGAAATGGAAAGGCGTTCCCGTATCGAGCTCAAGATGGGACTGCGTAATCACGGCGGAACCACCGGCGCGGCAACGCAGATCGGTCCGCTGGGGGTGGAAACGACCGCCGGAGCGGATGACGTGTTTTTCTCGTTGGGCTACTCGCGCTGGATGAGAGAGAACGTCGCTGGCCACGCCACGGTAGGCGTCCTGTCGGTCGAGGCGAGTTCACGTGCCGGGCCATTGGGAGTCTCCCAAAAGGCGGCGGTCATCTGCCCCATGATCGTCGGCATGAGATATTATCCGCGCAAGGGTTCGCTCGACACCGCGTTCAGGCCCTTTCTGACCGCGGGTATAGGACTCATCACCGGATTTCAATCCAGAAGCGACATCGGTTTGCAGGTGATCCAGGAATCCGGCGCCATGACGACATTCGGAAGCCGGGCGGGAGTGGGGTTCGACCTGGCAATGGGTCGGTCTTTTGTGGCGATCGCAGACCTCGGATACAACCTGATGACGGATTTTTCGGACGAGATAGGCGGCCGGCGCAACTACAGCGGACTTGAATTCGGCCTGGGCATCGGCTGGCAGTTCGGCGGGAGCGCCGCACAATAGGCACGACCTGAGCAGGCCCGCAAATGCAGGAGGTTGTGATGGCGAAGTACAAAGTGGCGATCATCGGCACCGGCCGGGTGGGGTACCAGTTCAGTTTCGGCGACCTGCCGGACAACCACGCCGATGCCCTGAGCCAACATCCGGATTGTGAACTCGTGGCGGGTGTGAACCGGGGTCGTGAAAAGCTGGAGATCTTCGGGCAGCGATACGGGATCGACGCACTGTATCAAGACTACCGGCGAATGCTGGACGAAGTCAGGCCCAATATCTGCATTGTGGCCACCCATCCGGAACTGCATTGCGAAATGGTGGAAACATGCGCCGCGGCGCCCGCGACCAAAGCGATCATCTGCGAAAAGCCGATGGCGCTGTCCCTGGAGGAATGCGACCGGATGATCGCTGCCTGCGACAACGCGGGCATCCTGTTGCAGGTCAATCACAACCGCAGGTGGTCTCCGGAGTGGAACCTGGGACTGCGGCTGCTGCGGAACGGCGCGATCGGAGAGCTGAACCACGTCTATTGCTATATGGACGGCGGCAAGCCGGACCCCTCGTGGCGAAGCGAGAACGAGGGTCCGTTTCTGCACGACTTTACCCACTATTTCGACCTGATGGACATGTACGCCGGAGAGGTGGCCTGGATGTGCGGGATGGCGGAGCAGCGGATGCGTCCCTGGGCCGTGGAGGACTTTGGCGCGGCCATCGTGAAGTTCAGGAACGGTTCGACGGGTCTGGTCCACGGCGCGGAATTGACATCCTATACCGACAATGCGTTCGAGTTGCGCGGCGCCGAGGGCGTCATCCGTTTTCTGGGAGAACGGGTCCATCTCTATTGCGCGGTTGAGGATGACTACGAACCGGAAAGCGGGTTTCAGTGGCATGCCCTGCAGCACACGCCCGTCGACCACCCGTCGCCCGCGTCCACGTATGTCGTCGCGCTGAACGAACTGGTCGAAGCGCTGGAAGGCCGCGGGGAATTGCGCAGCGACGGACGGGTGGGGCTGCGATCACTGGAGATGGTGATGGCGATCTACCAGTCCCAGCTCACGGGGAACCGTCCGGTCGATTTCCCGCTCGAAGCGCGCGGTTCGGGCGTGGCGGCCCTGCGGGACGCGGGACAGTTTGTAGACCGGCGATAAGTTTGAATCGACAAGAAGAGGATTGCAATGGCGAAGACCGAAGCGCGGGGGTCGTGGATCGAGTACGATGTGATCGCCCGAAGAAACGTGATGGTACCCATGCGTGACGGCGTGAAGCTGGCGACGGACCTGTATTTCCCCGCGAAGCACGGGGAGATTGTGCCGGGCGCGTTTCCCGCGGTAATCGAGCGCACGCCGTACGATAAAGAATCCAAATTCAGTGAAGGCCGGTATCTCGCGCGGCGAGGGTACGTGGCCGTGCGCCAGGACGTCCGGGGGCGTTTCGAGTCGGAAGGCGTGTGGCATCCGTTCGCAAAGGAAGCGCCGGACGGGTACGATACCGTAGAATGGGTTGCCGCGCGGCCATGGTGCGACGGAAACGTGGGAACAATGGGCGGGTCCTACTGTGGAAGCGACCAGAGCGCGCTGGCCACGCTGAATCCACCCCACCTGAAGGCGATGGTTGTCGCGGTGGGTACGTCGAACTATCACACCAGTTCGATGCGGCAAAACGGCGCCCTGGAATTGCGGTTCATGATCTATGCGTTCCGGATGGCGACGACAAGCAGGGAAGCGCTCGCCGATGCGACGCTGAAGGCCGCGCTGGACGCGGACTTCGCGAGGGTGGGCGAATGGCTGACGAGGACGCCCTACAGGAAGGGGTCTTCCGCCCTTCGGTTTCTGCCCTCCTATGAACAGTGGGTGCTGGATCTTCTGGGAGAAGGAGACTTCAACGAATATTGGAAGCAGCGGGGATACGCGATCGACCACTACTACGACGAACACGCGGACGTGCCCACGATATATCTCGGCGGGTGGTACGACACCTACACACGGGGAACCACGGCGAACTACGTGGCGCTTTCCAAACGGATGGATTCCCCGCAGCATCTGCTGATGGGCCCGTGGACTCACGGCGGTTGGGGGAACTCGTTCGCGGGAGACGTGGATTTCGGTCAGGAATCCGTCCTTGACGATTACGACGGATACCGGCTGCGCTGGTTCGACAGGTGGTTGAAGGGCATCGACAACGGCGTCGACCGCGAAAAGCCGGTACGGATCTTCGTGATGGGCGGCGGCGACGGCCGCAGGAACCGGGAGGGGCGACTGAACTACATGGGCGTCTGGCGCGACGTGGAGGACTGGCCGCTTCACGGGACGCTGTTTACGCCGTACTATCTGCACCAGGACGGCAGCATCGGAGAGGACTTGCCTGAACCTTCCGATCCGAGCCGGTACACGTTCGATCCAAGGGATCCGGTTCCCACGGTCGGCGGCAATCTGTCCGCGGGGGATCCGATTCTCATTGCAGGCGCGTACGACCAGCGAGGCGATTTACGCTTCTACGGATGCAGGGACAACCTGCCGCTGTCGGCGCGGAGCGACGTCCTCGTCTTTCAGACGCCCGAATTGAAGGAGCCCCTGGAAGTCACGGGACCGCTGACGATGAAGCTGTGGGCGTCTTCCTCCGCGACGGACACGGACTTTACGGTAAAACTGATCGACGTGCATCCCCCGAACGAGGATTATCCCGAAGGCTTCGCCCAGATTATAACGGACAGCATCGTCAGGGGGCGTTACCGGAACTCGCGGGATACACCGGAACTGATGTCGCCGGGAGAAATCCATGAACTGGAAATCGTGATGTATCCGACCTCCACCGTTTTCGGCGCGGGGCACCGCATCAGGGTGGATGTCTCCAGCAGCAATTTCCCCAGGTTCGACATCAATCCGAATACAGGAGGCCCATTGGGACGGGACCGCCGGGTTGTCCTCGCGGAAAACGCGGTGTTTCACGATCCGGAACATCCTTCGCACATCGTCCTTCCCATAATCCCAATGTGTTAACCTCAAATAGGAAAAAAACAAGAGGCAAATTGGCCGCAAAGAGCCTGAATGAGGGTAGACGGTAGAAGAAATGCGGGTAGAGGTAAGACGGTAGAGGGTAGAGATCTCCTGCCTTGTGAGGCTTCTTTTCGCGCCGGAGGCAAGGAGGGGTAAATTTGCCGGCGAGGATATCTTCTACCGTCT
>JAAXHE010000088.1 GCA_012271065.1 Candidatus Latescibacterota bacterium | reverse complement strand
TCAATTTATCTTCGGATTAAGGCTAAGTCTAGTGCTTCGGCATAGAGACGCCCTTTACGCCGAGTGGGAAACCAAAGTGAGATAAGGAGCCAAAAATGGCAAGGACTGCTGAAATGATTGTCTGGGCTCAAGATCAATTCAGCTATGACATCATTCCGCCCACTTTCACCGTTTTTAGACCGGATGAAAGCGAGGTGAACGCTCGGTATATTTTCGTATTAACTTCTGTTGCCGATCTTCCTACGGTAAGTGATTTTGTCCGTGCTGCCAATCAGCGGAACCATCTTCGAACCCTATTCGTCCGCGAAGACGGCAACGCTCAGTTTTTGCCGCAGATGCTTTACGAGGCAAAACTCAAAAGCAGCCGACATATTATTGTGCATTCGACGAAGGATGTTCCAAAGCGTGTACTTACGGCTTGGAGCCTTGGATGCCCTGATCAACTCATTGCAGATGCACAGGTCGTAGGTGAGGAACTCTTTGTCATGGCGTGTGATCATACCTTATTCAGAGCGGGTTTTGCCGAAATGCCCGCCCTGGAGCGGATTCCATCCCAACAGCGTTCTTCATTTACCATCTCCAGTGAAGGCAGTTATATACACTGGCCTGAGGTCGATGTACACATTGACCTGGATGCTGTTCGCTACCTGAAAGACGAAACATGGCGTGAGAAAAAGGATCGGGAAAGACTGATGTACGACCTCCGATTCGGAGAGGCCGTTGCCGAATTGCGCAAGAAGTGCGGGCTTAAGCAGGCCGATATACGTGGGCTTTCTGAACGCCATGTGCGAAGGATTGAAAAGGGGGAACGGACAAGAATCGACACGCTAGCGATTTTGGCAAGAAGCCACGGATTGTCCCTTAAAGAGTATCTCGACGAAATTGCGGAAATGCTCTCCCCCAGATAGGACTTTTCCCGGCGCATCGGTCGGCCCCGCTTCTCAATGCTTACACGCCACGTGTCGATCTTCGTACACTCCCTTTGGAAACCTTTCCGGATTGAGTTCCTCCGGCATATAGTGCCAGGCCGTGCTGTAGCGCGTTTGATCGCTGTGGTTATCATAAGCGCCGTGCAGGAGATTGGCGGAAAACAGAACGACCGTGCCTGCGGGAGTGACCAGATCCACAGCCCGCGATTCATCAACCTGGGTCCAACTGCCATGCCTGCCCGGATTTCTCCGGTGCTCGACAATCCTCCCTGTCCGGTGGCTGCCCGGCACCACCCGCAGACACCCGTTCTCCACGTCTGAATCTTCCAGATAGATCCCACAACTGATAATGCGGTCCGTATCGGTGCCGAAATAGAAATTGTCCTGATGCCAGCCCGTCGACGTGCCGCCGTTGGGCAGCTTCGGAAAAAACTTGGTGCCGAACACATCGATATTTTCGCCCGTCAATACGGCCACGCGGTCCAGAATCGCCGGCTCGCGCGCCAGTTCCAACACGCGGGCATCCACCACGCAAACCCCCTGAACCTTGTGCAACAAACCCGCCCGGGGTTTGCCACTTTCGTCCAGTTCGAGCGCCCAGTGCGGCGTCTGCCCGGTTAATTGGCTCCCCTTTGCGACCAGTTCATCGAACACACGCTTGTAATAGGCCAATCGCTCGCCCTGTATCAAGGCTTCAAAAACGAGATAGCCGTCTTCCCGAAACTGCCCCACCTGTTCGTCAGTCAACATAAAGACCTCCTCAAATTTGCTCGGCTACTTCGGTCGCGCAAAGGCAACCAGCGCGTCGGGGACGCGCCCCGGGGTGATCATGCAAACTTGTAGCAGACACAGGATCTTTCTTTGGCTATATTAAGCCGGGAGTCAAGTGCAGGAGCGCTCGAACACGTTCCGGCCGGTGACTCTTCCCATTCGCTGAAAATTCCGACCGCAACTGAAGGGTAAGATTAGAAAGGAGTAATTCTGTGTCAAGAATCGAACCCGCATCACGACTGACCCGTCTGTGTGGAGCCAGGATCGGACTTCTGGATCCGGGAAAGCGTACCGCGGGAGCCGTTCTCAATGGCGTCGGTGAGCGGCTCGCGGCGGAGTACGACGCGAATGTGGTGGGACCCTGGAAAAAGTCATCGCCCTACCGAGTCTGCGCAAAGAAGCTTGTGGAGGAGATCGTTCCGCAGTGCGACGGACTTGTCATGGGGGTCGTGGACTGATGCGGCGCCAGTTCGTGCAGTTTGCACGATATGCTGGAGTTCGAGTTGAGAGGCATCCCCACCGCCTACATCACGGCCGCGGGCAGGGTGCCAATGATCGAACGCGATGGTGATGGGTTCAAGCTATCGCATCTGACAGGAAACTACCTGGTCGAGGGATGGGCGGATTCCGGACCGCAGCCGGACACCGCGCATCGCAGGTTGATTCACTTCGGAGTACACCGCAGGATGAGGATGTACGATGTGAAGGAGGGGGACCGGGTCCGCTACCGCGGCATGGACCTGCGATGGGAGTATCCACGGAAGGAACTGGAAGCCAGGTTCAGGCCTTCGGGAGCCGGCGCGTGGTCGAGCACCCTTGACGGCGTCGCAGGCTACAGGAATATCGAACTGCGCGTGCACGCTGCACCCATGGGAGGCGAAAAAGTGGATGAATGCGTGGACGAGGCCGTCCCACAGGTGGTGTCGATTCTGACGGGCGGGAGGGCGTGAGTTCCCGCATCGTAGCATTCAGGCGATCTGACTACCCCATCTCCGGCTGAACGATGCAGAAGTCGGCGCCTTGCGGATCCCTGGCGACCACCATGCGTCCGAACCCGGTGATGTCGTCCGGCTCAGCCATCAATCGCCCTCCGTGCCCCTGCACATAACACGCTGATTCGTCAAAGTCCTCGACCTGAAAATACACGTACCACTCGGACGCGACCCCTTCTTCGATCATGCGGTCCGGCATCTGCATGATCCCGCAGACACCCTTGCCTCCCGCCAGCACGGTCGAGTACTGCACCGGATGTTCCTCGCCAGCCGTCTCGGTTTCGACGCCAACAACCTCCTCGAAGAACCGAACCGATGCCGCACGATCCGTGCTCAGGTGCTCCGACCAGACAAACGCGCCTGCCTTGGCCATAACTCCGCATCCTGCGAACTCGCCGGGCTCCCACAGCGTCGTCACACAACCCGTCGGGTCCGCGATCACCGCCACCCGACCCGCGCGATCAACGTCTCTCGAACCCGCCAGCACAGACCCGCCATTTGCCGCCACCCGCCCGATCACGGCGTCGACATCATCCACCGAGACGTAAAGGTTCCACTTCGCTGTACCGTCCTGACGAATCTGCCCTGGACCCGATTCAAATATCGCCGCCGCCGCCGATCCGCCCAGCATCGCCATCGAATAGACACCAATGTCCATCTCCCCCATCTCCTCATCCACATACTCCCAACCGAACAGCCCGGCGTAGAACGCCCTCGCCCCGGCCAGATCAGTTGTCGCCAGATCAACCCAACACGGCGTTCCGTGTGTGTACTCTCCAACCTTTGGCATTGAGTCTCCGGATCCTCAGCAAGACCCCCGACGACCTGGTTTTCATCATCAATCGCCATCGCCCACCTCACGTACACCGAACACCGCCTCCTGCGGGTCCGCCGATCATTCGGCAATGGACGCTTTGCGTCACATCGGCGCGTGTCCCGCGGTCAATCGCGGACTCTCGACAAAGCCCTGCCGGCTCAGGAAGTCCAGCATCACCGCCGCGCACTCCTCCGGTTTCTCGAGCTGCAGAAAGTGTGTCGTTCCAGGCACGAACTCGTGGTCGACGCCTGCGGCGGCGCTGTAGTCGAACTTCGGACGATTCGGATCCAGGGCGGGATCTGACCCGACGACCATGGTGGAACATCGCAGGGAGCCGAAGTCCACAGACACCGCAGGTTGCGAGGCTTCATACCAGATTTGCGCTTCGTACTCTCGAGGGCATCGGAGCTCGAAACCCTGTCCCGTCCCGGACTCCCTGAGGGTTGTCCTGGAAACGAGATCCAGGACGCCCGGCACAGCGTGCTGGAAGTAATGGAGGTTGGTATGAAGTTCGGCGAGCTCTTCCCGGGCCCTGAACCACGGCGCCCTCCAACTGAGCATGTCACCCGTTCGCACCGCCCGCAGCTCGAACTCCCTGTATTTCGAGCCCGTGTTGCACAGAGGCGGCGCGAACAGTACCATCGCGGAGTAGTGACTGCCTCTCGAAGGCGTGTGCATGGCGGCCAGGGCAGAAATGGAGTGGAAGACGCCCACCGTGGGTTTCTCGCCGTAGAGCCTTTCGATCGCTTCGAAGATGCTGTCGTGGTCGCGGGAAAACGCATCGAAACGGTGGTTCTCCAGGGCTCCGACTTCGTTCCAGCCGTGGTTCCTGAGGTCATGGACCACCAGGTCGAAGCCAGCGGCCAGCAACGACCAGAACGGGTAGTAGAGGTCAATGGCGAGGCCATTCCCGTGACTGAGGACAAGCCGGGGACCCGCCGGATTCCCGTGGCGTCTCAGGACGATTACGGCATCGTCGTCCACCTTCACGCTGTCAGTGGACAGCGGCGCGGGTATCTCCCAGATGGCTGGAGGTACTGTCAAATCAGCTTCCTTTCCGGCCGGCGCGACCACCGGCTGTTGTGCTCAGGGACTCGGGAGGCGGCTTGTCGAACCAGCGAAATCGAGCCAATCACAGGGGACCCCGATGCGGATCACCCGGTCGCCTACCGCTGCGTGCAAATATAATCCCAATTCAGCAGGATCACAAATTAACTCCAATGAAACGGAATTACTATGTTCGCGCGGCTAAGACGAGCTGACTGAAGCTTATTTGCAGATCCCGACAGCCGAAATCACCTTGGTGTAAAGGATTAACAGACGATTGTCGTTTTTGTCGCCTTTTCTCTACCGCCATCTACTGTTCTATGACCTCCGACAGAAACGTCTCATCGTCCACAATGGGCCTTGCGCTTGCACGACGTTGCCCTTACTTTTCGGGTCCGGTCGTTGTTGCCTTCGCGTACGTGACAAACGACGAGTGGAACCTGGCTGAGGATGCGCAGGCGAGTCCGCCGTTCATCCCATGGAACTGCGAAGTCTGAGCGGGACTGAAAGAGCCGATGTCAAGCGCTTGGAGCCGACAGGAGGTCGAAGCCACTGTTCGAGACTATTTCGACATGCTGGCTTTGGAACTTCGAGGTGAACAGTATAACAAAGCTGCTCACAACAGGGGGCTCCGCGCGCGGCTGGATGACCGGTCGCCTGGCGCGGTAGAGCGAAAACACCAGAACATCAGCGCAGTCCTGATCGAGCTGGGTTTCCCTTACATCAACGGATACAAACCACTCCGTAACCTCCAGGGCATGTTGAGGGACGTGGTGCGCCAGCACCTTCCGTCGCTTGAGGACTTGGTCGTTGCCGATGTCACAGCACTCCAGGACAGTTTCAAAATCGACGATGTGCTCGGTATCGGTGTCGATCCGCCTGTGCCAGCTTCCGGTTCGGTACGTGAGGGACCGGTCGATTACGTCGTCTCCCGTCAACCTGGCCCACCGATCAACTATCTTCAGATGGAGGCGCTCAATCGATCCCTTGGTGATGCGGGAGAAGCGCTGGTGATGGAGTTCGAGCGCACCCGCCTGCGGCGTGAAGGCAAGGACCGGCTGGCCGGAAACGTCGAGCAGGTCTCCAAGACCGTGGGCGACCATGCCGGATTCGATATTCGTTCGTACGAAGTCAGCGGACAGGACCGGTTCATCGAGGTCAAAACGACGCGCTACGGCAAGCTCACGCCATTCTACATCAGCGCCGGAGAGGTCCGATTTTCCGAGGCGAACGCGAACGCATACCGTCTCTACCGGCTGTTCGAGTTTCGACAGAGTCCCGGTCTATTCCAGCTACAGGGAGATGTCGGACGTCACGTACACTTGCAGCCAATAAACTACCGGGCTCGATTCTGATTGCCGCACCTGCCGCGGTTGACCTCGAAAACGAAATCAGACTGCAGGAATACGGTGACGTATTCGCGAAAGTCACTTCGACCTTCATGGGCACATGCCGCAAGCCCTTTCCAAATTCGCCAAACATCTGATTCACCTGTGCGGCCGTAAACCGTTGGCGACGCTGGTCGATATGACGGGCCGCCGCGTGATCGTAACCGGGGCGTCGCCGAATTCCCTCGGGTTCGAATCCGCGAAGATGCTCGCAAGCTGGGGCGCGACGGTCGTAGCGACCTGCGTGCGCAATGTGCCTCAAATGGAATCGTCGCTGAAGGACGAACTTCGAAAGATCGACGCCAATGAGAACAACATCACAGCGCACAGATTGGACCTCTGCGATCCGGACAGCGTCAATGGCTTCGCCACGTGGTATCGCAAAAAGCACCGGGATAAGCTCCATGTGCTGGTAAATAACGCGGGCATTCACAGGAAGACCCTCGCCCCGCGCAAGGAGCTCCCGTTGGCCGAAGATGGCCGCGAAATACACTGGCGAACCAATTATCTCGGCGCCTTTCACCTGACCTGGGCGCTGCTTCCACTCCTGCAACGGACTGGCTTGGAAAGCGGCGATGCGCGAGTCGTCAACGTGTCCTCCGGCCTCCATGACCGGGTCGGGAACGAAGACCTTTTCTCCAATTCGCCGCTCTACCACTCTTGGGACGCGTACGGCCTGTCGAAACTGGCGATGATTCACATGGCCCGTGAAATCGAAAGGCGCTTTGGCGAAACATACAACCTGCACGCGGTTGCTTTACATCCGGGAGTCGTCATGACCAACCTGACCCTGCCGCAGGCGTTTCGAGGGCGGATAGGCAAGGCCGCACATCGAATCGGTTCCGTGCTGACCTCACTGGTCCTGCTGTCCCCGAATGCCGGGGCACAGACCATCGTGATGTGCGCGAGCGCTAAGCCGATCCAGGGCGGGCATTACTACGAGCGGTGCGCTACCGCCGAACCCTCCAAGGACAGCCGGGACGAAGCGGTCTCAAGACGCCTGTGGGATCAGTCAGAAAGATGGGTCCGGACTCTCCCGATAACCGCGGGGGACACGCATTGACACATACAGGTTCCATACCAATCTCATCCTGATGCCGGAAGGCTGATATGACGGAGCCGGACATCTACCGCCTGGTGGTGTGGGTCATATTCGGCTTGGCCGGCGTGACTCTCCTGTATTTGCTTCGGAGACCGGCGCCTTACGGTCGCCACTATTCAGGCTCCGGTTGGGGGCCTACCGTCTCCAGCAGGGCGGGCTGGATCGGCATGGAATCTCCGGCGGTCTTCTTCTTCCTGTTCGTTTATCTGCAAGGGAGCTTGAGGGGCAGCCTCCTGTCGCTGGTTTTCCTGGCGATGTGGCAGGGCCACTACCTGAACCGGACTTTCATCTACCCGTTCCGGATGAGGACCGGCCGAAGAGTGCCGCTTGTCGTCGCCGGATCGGGGTTCTTCTTCAATATGCTGAATGCTTACGTCAATGCCCGGTTCGTCTCCCATCTCGGCGAGTACCCTGTTTCATGGCTGACCAACCCGTGTTTCCTGATCGGAGCGGCAGTTTTCGCCGGTGGCATCGTTCTGAATGTGCACAGCGACGGTATCCTGCGCGGCCTGCGGAAACAGGGAGACGCAGGTTACGTCGTCCCGGACCGCGGCGCCTTCCGGTACGTCTCCAGCCCGAACTACCTCGGCGAGATTCTGGAATGGACGGGTTGGACGATCGCCACGTGGTCGCCCGGCGGCCTCGCGTTCTGTGTCTATACGATCGCCAATCTGTTCCCCCGGGCCCGCAGCAACCACCGCTGGTACCAGGAACGCTTCCCGGACTACCCGCCCAGCCGCCGGGCCCTCATCCCGGGCGTGTTCTGAGCAGGTCGCGAATGCCGGCGCGGCGTCCAACTCCGTCCGGACTGAGTTCGCCTTGCCCTGAGCTGCTCCCTGAGCCTGTCGAAGGGTCGGCGAAGGGCTGTGCAATGGATCCGAACGGGTGCCGAAACACGGGCACTTAGACAAGCTCAGTGACCACGTCTCGGTAGGCTCAAAGACAGCTTTGACAAGCTTGGCTGTTGCAGCTTTTGAAGACCTTGCGTTCCTTCCCCCAAAAAGGAACAATCGAAATGCCGGGAAGTCATCGCCCTTCGGTCCGTGGGAAACGGTATGTGGTCTCGTCGCTGCACTATCTTGCAACCATGGGCGGGGTCCGCATTCTCGAAAACGGCGGCAATGCTGCCGATGCCGGCGTCGCCACCGGGATCTGCATCAACGTGCTTCAACCCGGGTCCACTCATTTCGGCGGCGTCGCGCCGATTATCTATTGCCCGGGAACGGGCGCGCCCGTTGAAACCATCAGCGGCCTCGGGCGCTGGCCCCGGGCTGCAAGCATCGACACCTTTCAGGAATATCACGGCGGCGACCTGCCTCCCGGAATCCTGAGAACCGTTACGCCGGCATCGCCGGATGCGTGGTTGACGGCGCTGGCGGGTTTACTTGATGAGCGCTATGCCGCTGGAAGACGGAACGCCATTGATCCGGATCGCGCCGCGGCCGGCATGCCGCACGCCGGCGATCCGTGGCCGTTCCATCCGGAACCGCGGGGGGAAAACGGTCCCTTCCCGACGATGGATCCGGACCGACCGCAACCGGAGCGACTGTCTCATTGGGAAAGCGACACCAGTTACCTCTGCGTGGTGGACGAACAGGGCAACGCCTTCTCGTCGACCCCGTCCGACGTGGTCGGTTGGACCCCTGTCGTGCCTGGCCTGGGTTTTCCAGTCTCTGGACGCGGCACGCAGACGTGGCTGGATCCTTCCCATCCCTCATGTCTGCAGCCGTGGAAGCGTCCGCGCCTCACCCCGAATCCCGCGCTGGTCCTGAAGGATGGCAGGCCGTTTATGCCCTTTGGTTGTCCCGGCGGCGATGCGCAGGTCCAGGGGATGCTGCAGGTGTTCCTCAATATCATCGAGTTCGGTATGGAACCTCAGGAAGCGATAGACGCGCCGCGCGTCATCGGCCACAGTTTTCCGAATTCGTTCTGGCCCCACGGATCATTGCCCGGCGAGGTAACGGTCGAAGCCCGCATCGCCCCGCACGTGCGTGAGGATCTGCGAAGTCGGGGGCACGTCGTCGACGATAATGACGAATGGAGCTCCGGAGTCAGCCGGGTGTGCGCGATTACGGTCGATCCGGAAACGGGGACGCGCGCCGGCGGCGCGGACCCTCGCTCAACGTCGTACGCTATCGGATGGTGAATGAACCGCCGAAAGGCGGGTAGAGGGTAGACGTAAGACGGTAGATGAAATCCTTGCCCGGTATGTCATTCCTCCTTGCCTCCGGCACGAGAAGAAGCCTCACAAGGCAAGTAATCTCTCACCTCTTCCGTCTAACGTCTACCCATTTTTGAGGGGCTGGGGAGAGAGGTTGCGGAAAGGCGGGTAGAGGGTAGACGTAAGACGGCAGATGAAATCCTTGCCCAGTATGTCATTCCTCCTTGCCTCCGGCACGAGAAGAAACCTCACAAGGCAGGTAATCTCTCCCGTCTCCCGTCTTACGTCTCCCCGCTTCTGAGGGACTGCGAAAAAGATCACCGCGCATACCTGACGGCTTGTTAACAGGATGTTTTTACAGAAAGGTTATATGCTCACACAAATCGATTATGGCGTTATCGCGGTCTACGCGGTTTTGATGGCCTGGATTGGAATACTGGCGAAGCGGAAGTCCGCCAACGTGGAACAGTACTTCGCGGCGGGGCACGGGTTGCCCTGGTGGATGGCGGCCATCTCGCACCATGTTTCGGGATACAGCGCGGTTGCGTTCGTGGGATTTGCCGGCCGCGCGGCGGTGACGGGATTCAGCATGTGGACCCTGTTTTCGCTCGGGGTGTTCGTGGCGTTGGTGATCGGATGCCTCGTGTGGGCGCCGCGATGGTCCAGGCTGAAAGTGCTTACGCCGGTGGAATACCTGGAAGCGCGTTACGGCAATTCCGTTCGGGGCTTGATCGCGGTGTCGGGTATCCTCATCAAGTTTATCGACCTGGGCATCAAGCTGTTTGCGATCTCGATCGTGGTTCACGTGGTTACCGGCTGGGCGGTGCT
>JAAXHE010000182.1 GCA_012271065.1 Candidatus Latescibacterota bacterium | reverse complement strand
CTGAGCATTGCGAAGCCGCGCTAGGGGCAGACCTGTTTATCGATGGCACGGCACACCCGGCTGTGAAGGTTGTGCTGGCGAATCTTAACCCGTTCAGCCTCTGGTATTATAGTCTTCTTACGATAGGGATTGGGACGGCCTGTAACCTCAGTCGCGCACGTTCCGCCGGGGTGGTAGGAACCTTCTGGGTGCTCGCGATGGGATTCGGCGCAGGAATCGCGTGGGTTGCTGCTGCTTTGGAATCTCCAGCGAGTTCCTTTTGAGAAAGAGGTCATGGCGCGTAAATCGTCCGGAGTCGGGTTCCCATTTTCAAAACTGACGGGAAGAGGCGTCAAGGTCGCCATTGTCGATAGCGGGATCGATCAGTCGCATCCAAAGGTAGGGCCTGTCTCCGGCGGTGCGGATATCTCTATCGGCGCGGAAGGACAGATCGTATACGTCGAAGAGGACTTCACGGATCGTGCCGGGCACGGGACGGCCTGCGCGGGGATCATCCGGAAAAAAGCGCCGGCTGTTGAACTTTACAGCGTCCGGATTTTCGATGCGTCGCTATCTGCGCGCGGAGAAGCGCTTGTGGCGGCCGTCCGGTGGGCCACCGAAAACGGAATGAACGTGGTCAATCTGAGCCTGGGAACGACCGACGTGGCGTTCCGAGAGTCAATTGACGAAGCGTGCGGGGAGGCGGTTGAAGCCGGAGTGATTCTGGTCGCCGCGGAGCATAACGAGGGATTGGAGAGCTATCCCGCAGTGCTGTCCGGGGCCATTGGGGTTGCGGGCGGAAAGATATATAAGAAGTACGGGTACTATTACAGGCCAGGCGAACGCGTCGAGTGTGTGGCCAGGGGAGACGAGCAGCGGGTATGCTGGTTGGACCGTAAGGAGATCCTGATCGGAGGAACCAGCTACGCCGCGCCTCATATTACGGGGATTGTGGCGCTGATTCGTGAGGCGTATCCCGGCGCAAATCCGGAGAAAGTGCGTCAAGTGCTGAAGGCAAACGCGCTGACGGGAGCGCCTCCGCTGGTCCGGCAGGCGGATGCCCCTGCGTCGCCGCCCGCCCACCAAAGCCTCGGTGCAAGCATGCCCGGGCGGTCACCAGTCTCCCGGCCGCCGGTTTCACTGCCAGTACCGGAACAATCGGGTGCGTCCGGTTTTCGATGGATCAAAAGGGCGGCCTTCTATCCCTTTAACAAGGAAATGCACGGTCTGGTCCGGTTTCGGGACTTGCTGAGCTTCGAGATTGGGGGCATCGCAGACCCGGTCGGCAAAGGCCTCGTGGGAAAGGATGCCGGTGAGGCGATCGGAATCGCTCAGGTCGGGGTTCGGATTGTGCCGCGCCTTCAGGACGCATTAAAAGGGATAGATACGTTGATTTTGGGCTACGTGGACGAATTGGCCCGGATGGCAAACCGGGATGTGTTAAAGGAATCCATACAAACGGCTCTGGATCGGGGGGTTCACGTTTTCAGCTTTCTTCCGGTTCCACCAACAATGTACAGCGATCTTTACATGGTTGCTCGAAAAAAGGCTCTGAAGATTGTATATCCAAACGTCTCGCAAGGGGAGGTTCGCCATATCCTTCAGCGACCTCAAAAGCAGCGGGCCGTGGATGTGCCGGTTCTGGGGGTATTCGGGACCAGCTCCCAGCAAGGTAAGTTTACGGTTCAACTCGCCCTGAGGCGCAAGTTTCTGGAGATGGGGTACAGGGTTGCCCAGATCGGCACGGAGCATCACGCCGAGCTTTTCGGAATGGACCTTGCGTTTCCAATGGGATATGCGTCTCCGCTGGAACTGCCGCTCCAGGTTTATGTCCCTTACCTGGATCATAAGATGAAGGAGATTTGCCAAAAGAAGGAGCCGGAGATTATGCTGGTGGGTTCACAATCCGGCACGATCCCATACGACGTCGTTGAGCACGATACCCATTCGCTGCCAACCATCGCGTTCCTGCTTGCAACCAAACCCGATGCGTGCATTCTGGTGGTAAACAGCATCGACCCCGACGAATATATCCGGGATACGATCAACGCGATCCAGGCGCTCGGCAAAACGCCCACGATTCTGTTGGCAATGAGCGACAAGGAGAAACATATCCGCGCGGCGTACGGGCGGACGATGATTTCGCCTCGTCAGATGTCAAGAGAAGAGATTGATGGAAAGCTTCAACATCTGGAGGGAACATTTGAGATGCCCGCTGTTGAAATTGTATCCGAAGCGGATCAGCAGCGGATGGTAGAGACGGTAATCAGGCACTTCGCAAACTCGAATACATCAGAGACTCAGGAGGGATCATGCCAGACGACGCAGGCATCCGTCGTCGAGTGAAGGAAGTGATCGTGAAGGCGCTTGACCTTCGGGTGGATCCGGAAGAAATACCGGACGATGAGGTCATCTTTGGCGGGGGCATGGGCGCCGATTCGACCGCAGCGCTGGAGGTTGTTTTTGCCATCGAGGAAGCGTTTGATATTGAAGTCGATGACGAGGAGCTGCGGGTGGATCTATTCAATTCGGTGAACAGCCTGTCAGACTACGTCAATCGCAGGTTAGAAGAGAATGAAATAACAACCTCCTTTCAGAACGCATCGCTTCAAGCAGAAAGCGGTTCATGACGGCTACTCAACACGATTACGTTATACTGGATCTGGCCCGTTATTTCAACAACGATGGAATCTCTTCAGATGCGGATCGAAACGACGGCGACTTCACTGGCGCCGGGAATACGTACCCGGAGGAGGATCTTCCGCCATCCAATTCTATGTTTGAATGCGAAGGCGTCGTATTCCGATTTCCGGACAAGAAAAACGGTCTGTATAACAACGTCTCACTTGAGGGGCAGCGCATCCCGGTTCCGCAGGATCGGTACGACAGCCTCTATTTTCTCGGGGCATCCAGCGGCTTCAGCCTGGAGGATACCATCCGCTTTATATTTGCGGATGGCGCCTGGGAAGACGTGTTTCTTGGACTGAGTTCGTGGCGATTGTGCCACGGTTTGAAGTACGGGGAACGAATAGCGATAAAGTGCTCGGGGTATCATTTTCCTTCTCAACATGTATATACGAATCGTATCGACGTGGATTATGGGATCTGGATGCAGCAGATACCTATCAACCATCGTGAGATTCTAAAGAATATCGAATTTCCTGACAATTCGGACATGCATATTTTTTCCATGACGCTGAGACGTGCGGGCGCCGAATCCCCGCTATGGGTGAAGCCATGAAGCGGCTGATTTCGGGTGTGCCCTTCAGTGAATGTGAATATTATCCCTGCGGCCACGTCGCGTTGGATGCCCTGCTTGGCTTTTACGGCTACGATACGCCGCTGGTCCTTCACGATCGGTGGTTTCTTCTATACCAGCGTCCGCAAGATGCAAGAATTCAGATTGCCCCGCGCGTTTTTACCGAAATCCAGAGCTTGCGACAACTGGGAATTCGCGTTGAGATGCATCGGGAACGCGACAGTGAAACGGGTTGGGAAAAGCTAACGGGAAGGGTTGACGACGGACAGCCTGTAGCCGCATTGCTCGATACGTTCGACCTGGAGCAGTACTATTATCCGGGACTTGGGCGCCATTCCGATCATTACGTAATTGTCGACGGCTACGATGAAGCGTCGGATACAGCGCACATTGTCGATCCTTCGTGGATCGTGAGATTCCGGGGCGACCTGCCGTTATCCGGCTTCAAAGCAGGCTGGGGATCAGAACATATACCCCGGTATCAGTGGATGGAATTCAAGGTTCCTGAGGCCCTTGTGGAAATTTCGGCCGACCGGTTGGTGAAATCCTTACGGCGAAATGAACGTCTGATGCTCCATGAAAAATCGTCACTACCCGAAACGTTCGTCGGTCTTAACGCACTGACAACCCTTGCAGAAGATATACGCCAATGGAAGGAGGGGATAAACGGCGCCGCGTCAGCGTACTTAAAGCAAATATACGATCAGGCCCGGTTCGTCATCATCGAAAGAGACGGTCACGGCAGATACTTAGAACAAGCGGCGGACGTCCTTGGTGCGCCATTGTTGGCAAACGTCGGCGAAGACCTCCGAAATATCACGCAGAAATGGATCGTGTTTCGAAATCTGTGTCTGAAAGGACACAGACGGACCCGGCCCGAGATATTCAAGAAACTCCGCGCACGCCTTCTGGAAATTGCTTCTCTGGAAGAGGCGGCGCTTTCGAAGTTGCGTGAGATCATCTAAGCACCAAACGCCGAATGTTCGGTACGCCAGTACTCCTGGAGGGGCGCACTCTGGTGTGCGCTTCTCGTTTAATACGGTTCACCCCTCGCTCTTCACGTCCTGCAACTCGCCCACTGCAATTTGCTCATAATGTAACCAGACAAAGGAGCCCGCGATGAACGAAACCACAGAGTCAAACGGCGTCGACAGCTCTCGACCGATTGGCGTCATCGCCCGAATGGTGGGAACCTTCATATCGCCCGGCAGGACATTTGCGTCGCTAAACCAGCAGGTGGGGCACTGGGACTGGCTGATCCCGCTCATTGTGATGGCGATTGTCGCAATGATCTCCGCTTACATAATTATGCCGATAACACAGACCGGCGCAAGGGACGCCACGCCCGAACACGTCCAGAAAGACGCAACCCTCTCGGAGGAACAGCAAGCACGGGTCCAGGAAAGTATGGAAAAGGCGGGAAGTATCGCTGTTGTCGTATTGGCGCCCATCGGCGCGGCCGCATCACTCTTTGTCCAGGCGGCAATCTTCCTGGCTCTCGCCAATTTCATTCTCGGCGGCAGTGGAAATTACAAGAAAACGATTACCGTCGCCAGCTATAGCACCCTCGTGGGCATTCCGGGCGCCATTGTGACGCTGCCGCTTATGCTGGCTAAGGGCTCCTTGAACGTCCAGGTCGGTCCCGGTCTGCTTCTCCCTACGTCTATGGAGGGAAGCTACATTTACCACGTCCTGACCATGGTCAACCTCTTTTCCATCTGGCAATACTCGTTGGTTGTCATCGGTCTGGGAATTATAGCTGACGTTCCGACAAAGCGGACGGCGTGCGGCGTTTTCGGTCTCTGGATCGTCTACGTCCTGATCGCAGCCGCGGTTCAGGGTCTCTTCGGCAACGTGACGGGCGGCGCGGGATAGTTCGATGCCGGCAACCTGGTCCAGGAAACGAAAACTCCTCGTGGGCGTTGCGGGCGTGATTCTGATCTCGGGCGTCGTCGCTCTCAATCTGTTACGGCAGAATCCGGAAAAAGCCCGGGGGGACGCCGTCGAGACCGTAAGGGTCCAACGCGGTCGAGTGGTCGAACAACTCAAAGAGACCGGCCGAATCGAATTCGTGCGCACAGTCGAAGTCAAATCCACGGTCTCTGGCGAAATCGTACAACTCCTGGCCGAACCGGGCGACCCGGTGAAAGCCGAAGCCACCCTTGCCGTCATCCGGCCGGACCCCAACCAGACGCTTCAGCTCTACAACAAACGCGCGGCCGTGGCGCGTGCTCGCATCGACTTGGACCAGAGCCGCAAAGCCCTGAACCGGAAAGAAAAACTCCATCAAAGCAACCTCGTCTCACAAGAAGCCCTGGAACGCGCTCGCGACAAGCTTGAAAAACTGCGCAACACGTATCGCCTGGCCTTGCTCGAACTGGAGACATTGGAAACCCGGGGGAACATCCGCCGCCAGGATCGATCCACGTCGAAATCCGACGGACGACTCGACGACGTGCGCATCCTCTGCCCCGCGTCCGGCATCGTCATTGCTCGCCCGGTAGAGGTCGGCGAGGTCGTCGTCTCCGGCATTGTCTCCACGGTAACCGGCACGAGTATGTTTCTGATCGGGGATCCAAGTCAGATGATGATAAACGCCGACATCAGCGAAGTAGACGTGGGCAGATTAAAACCCGGACTGCCTGTAAGGATCATCGTCGACGCCTATCCGGACACGACCTATCAGGGAGAAGTCCACAGGATTGCGCCGGTGGGGCGGATCCGTCAGGGCGGCAACATTGTCACTTTTAACACCGAAATCCTTATTTTAAACACCGATCCTCGCCTCCGGCAGGGCATGTCCTGCGATATCGACATCATATTTTCGGAACGGGATTCAACGCTCTACGTTCCGGCCGAGGCCGCGTACGAGGACTACGGAGAAGAGACCGGAACAGGCGATAAAAAAGGCGTCCGTGGGCGCTCTATCGTCTATCGAAAACAGGACGATGCATTTGTCGAACACGACGTTCGGTTCGGCGTGAAGTCGGACGTGCGTCTGGAGGTGTTGTCCGGGCTGGCACTGGACGACGAAGTCGCTGCTGACGCCGAGAAAATGTATAAAGAAAACGCTGAAAAAAAGAAAAAAGCCGGAAAAGAGGACAGGCCGAAGGCAGATAACGACTGAGCATCGACTCAGTTCATACGGAATTTCCACATCGAATCGGCACGATTGCCGGAATGGGATTGTATCCAACCTGGCCTGTGTCTCACCGCCCCATGAAAGGCGTGCTTTTGGGGCGACGTCAGGGACCAGAGCGTCCGGGCGTCAATAGATGAAAATTATCGAATTCATTGCCCTGGGCCTGTCCCAACTTCGGGCCAACGCGCTGCGTTCGCTGTTGACGATACTTGGGATCACGATCGGGGTCGGCGCCGTCGTAGGGGTCGTGTCAGTCGGTGAAGGCCTTCGCCGGAGCGTTGTCGCACAATTCGCGCAGGTAGGCGGCGCCAACCTCATCATCGTCCAGCCGCCCCGGTCGTGGGTGATCAAGGGCGGACGGAGGGTGCGGCGGGCATGGCGGGAGTACCTGACAGAAAGTGACCTCCAGTCGATAAGAGCCGAAGCCGAACGGGCTAAAGCGGCCTTTCCACTCATCGGCTGGAACGCCCGGGTTCGATATCAGAAGGCGTCGACCACGGGAGAGGTCCAGGGAACCCTGCCCGGCTACCACCGCGCAATGGACTGGAAGCTGGATCGGGGTCGATTCCTTTCGGATCGGGACGTCAGGGAATGGCGCAGGGTCTGTGTGATCGGAGACAAGATCGCCAGAGACCTGTTCGGTGAGGAAAAAGCGCGCGGCCGCGAGATCAAACTCAACGGCGAACGCTACACCGTCATCGGCGTGATGAGACCCCGGATTTTATTTGGGGAGGATTGGGGCCATCAGATCGTCGTTCCGGTGACCACGATCCAGAAACGAATCACCGGCAACGATCGCTACAACGTGATATTCGTGTACGCCGGAAACACGGGCGACGTTCCCGGGATCACCCTTGACATCCGACGGGTGCTCCGGCGGTTGCACCAACACGGCGACGAGTTCCGGATCGAAAGCGGCGAGACCATCCTGAAAAGCATCGACAGGGTCATCCTGATGCTGAAGCTCGTCGCAGGCGGCATTGCTGGCATATCTCTTCTGGTCGGCGGGATCGGAATCATGAACATCATGCTTGTCTCGGTCACCGAACGCACCCGGGAAATCGGCATCCGAAAAGCCGTGGGCGCCAAACAGCGCCACATACTCGCCCAGTTCATGGTCGAATCCGTCATCCTAAGTCTGTTCGGCGGTCTCCTTGGCATCCTGTGTGGACTGGGACTGGGATTTGGGATTTCGACAGTGATCGAACACTATTCCGATGCATCTTTTCCAGGCGTCGTCTCCCCCGGCTCAATGGGGCTGGCCATCCTGTTCTCCGGCGGCGTCGGGGTCTTCTTTGGGGTGTATCCCGCGGCGCGAGCGTCCCGCCTGGACCCGGTCGAAGCGCTTCGCTATGCGTAAGGATTTCCCCCAGGTACTCGCCTCTCAATAAACCCATGCGGATCCGGCTTGAAAACGTCTGTAAAACCTATAAGTTAGGCGTCGAGTCCATCCACGCTCTCCGGGGAATTGATTTCAATGTCTCCAGCGGCGAGTATGTCGCCATTATGGGTCCGTCAGGATCGGGCAAGTCCACGCTCCTCAACTTACTGGGCTGTCTGGATACCCCCACTTCGGGACGCTATGAATTGGACGGCGAACAGGTCAACACCCTGAGTCACGACGTGCTGGCCGAGTTCCGCAACCGGAAAATCGGGTTCGTATTCCAGACCTTTAACCTGCTGAACCGGGCTTCCGCTCTACAGAACGTAGAACTTCCACTCATCTATGCCGGACTCTCCAGAAGGAGACGCCGAGATCGAGCAAAAACGGTGCTGGAAATGGTGGGACTTGCAGACCGCCTGCGTCATCGACCCAACGAACTTTCGGGTGGAGAGCAGCAGCGCGTGGCGATCGCGCGTGCACTGGCGAACAACCCTTCAATCATCCTTGCCGACGAGCCAACCGGTAATCTGGACTCGAAGACGGGAGAAGAAATTATGGAGATTCTTTCAAATCTTAACGCGCAAGGGCACACAATTCTACTCGTGACACATGAAGAGGACGTCGCCAGGAATACGCAACGTATTATGCGCCTTCGCGATGGGAATGTGGAAAGCGATGGTACGGTTCCGCCGTAAAATCGGACGTCACTTCAACAGCACCATTTTCCGAACGGCGGTAAACTTGCCGCCATCCACCTCCAGGCGGCTGCAGTAGACGCCGCTGGACACTTCCCTACCCGCGTCGTCCCTCCCGTCCCAGGTCACCTGGTAATACCCGGCCTGCCGATTTCCCTCAACCAGTACGCGGATCCGTTGTCCGAGCAGATTGAACACCACCAGAGAGACGTCACCGGAACCGGGCAACTGGTAAGCGATCTGACACTCACTGTTGAACGGGTTCGGAAAATTCTGATGCAGGGCGTATTCCCCGGGCTCGGCGGGCGCGTCTCTCAGAAAGCTGCCGCCGATCTTCCATCCCGTCAACTCGCCCGTGTCGGTCCCGATCACCGCGCCGTCTCCCATTCTCAGGATGCGGGTGGGCTTTCCCGACACCCTTCCTAGGGACCGGACCTCCCCGGATCCGTCCAGCACCACGATGCTGCCGTCCTCGCAGCCGGTCACCACCCACGACGCATCATTGGCGCGCAGGAAGGCCAGCACCGTTGGCGGGCTGTGAAGCCGGCGGGTCCACACCCGATCGCACCGCGCATCGAGCGCGACGACGAGACCCGTCGACGTCGCAGCGAGGATTTCCTTCTTCCCGTCTCCGTCCAGGTCCCCGATATCCAGGTCTCGCATATTCTGAGAGGGAATCCGATTCCCGGGGCCGAAGTTCGCACTGAACAGCGCAGCGCCGTTCTCATTCCACACGGTCACCCGGTTCCACGTGCCGTTGATTTCGCTGATCACCTCTCTCTTCCCGTCGCCGTCCAGATCTTCGTAGAGGATGTGTTTCCGGCTCATCGAGGCCCATCCCCCAATATACGTGTGGCCCGCCGGAACACCGGCGAACCGGCCCCGGGTCACCTGCATCGATCGGCTGTTCACCACCGAAAGCGCATGCGAATCCGTGGGCTGTCGCGCGACCAGGAGATCGACGCCGCCTCGGGGGCTCGCTATGAGTGCGAACCGCGTTCCGGGCCCCCAGAACACCGGCAGCCTCTCCTCGAGCTCTCCCCTGCCGTTCAGGATTTCAAGAGTGCACGCGCTGCCCACGAATGCCTGGCTCTTCCCGTTTCGGAAGATTCCCGTATGCAGCCCGTGGATCCCTTCGTGACCGGGCGCCGTCTTGAACCAGTACGTCTTACCGGCCCGGTAGACCGCCGGATGCATTTCGGATACGAACGTCCAGCGTCTCCTTCCTTCCAGGTCGAATGCGATAACCTGCTCGTCCTTGCACCCCACAAGCAGCAGCTGGAAGGCATCCCACCAGGCAATCACCCTGACAGGGGCGTCCGTTCTGAAAAACCGACCCTCACGGCCATCCGGTGTCAGCAGATGGACCCCTCTTTCCGCCGCGACTCCGATCCACGCCTCACCTTCGGCCGTGAAGGAAATCATGTCCGTTACGGGGCCGCCGATCCGCGTCCTCAGAAACAGAGGCGCTGGCGGACCCACCGGCGTTACCCGATCATCAGGAAGCTCTGCGTCCCGGCGGCGCGCCGTCCTGGCCTGCGACAACATCTCGCCGAGCCGGTCGACCGTGACGGAGAGCAGATTGGGATTTGGAATCGCGCCGGTCAATACATGCCTGCCCTCCGGCACGTCGAACACGGCGCCACTATCGGAATCCGCCCGGATCGAGAGCGGAACGCCGTCCATCCGGACGTCGGTTGGTTCAGCGAACGCAGCCTGAACGCGAGTCTCTTCTCTTGCTGTAAGCGTCGCCGATCCCTTGCGAAAGTCCCAATCCAGATCGACCGGTCCGTCCGCGCTGAACAGAACCCCCTCCAATCCTGCAGTTTTCAGGTCCTTCCCAAAGAGGTGATCGCCGGCCAGCAGGACCACGTCGCCCTGAATACCGGCGTATTCTCCGTCGACGGCAATGGCCGGCGACGGAAGGCCGAGTACCGCCGCCCTCGTTTCGAGTCGCAGACAGGAAACGCGGGCTCCATCCGCGCCGCCCGCGGCAATCAGCGAAAAGAACGCGCGTTCCTCACCGGTCGACACAGCGCCGGTCCAGGCCAGTGTCGCGGTTCTCCCATTCAGTGTAATCTCGACAGGATCGGAGGCGCGGATTCCATAGCGCCTTCCGCTGGTCTCGATGTGCGACTCCCCGCCCGCTGAAGCCGTACGCCATCTGCCCGGCGCCGTCCATCCCATTCTCACATCCAGATTCGCGCTGTTCACCCGGAACTTCAGCAGGTCCACGAACAACGCATACCTTCCCACGCGTTGCACCAGGGCGCGGCGCCAGCTGCAGAACGACGCATCGGGCACCTCCGCGACGGCCACGGCCGTTCGGCCCACCACGTCCCGATAGCGAAGCGCCGCATCCATGGGACTGCGCGGCGCCACGAGCCCGTCGGCCCCGGTCAGCACCTGATTTTCGTATCCCTGTAGCACTGTTTCTCCGTCCAGGCGGAGTTCCAGAACCGCAAACGAGTGGTAGGGATTCCGGGACGCTCCGTTCAGCCCGTCGATCAGGATGAAATCGCCCGTCGCGTCGGTGGCGCTTCGAAAACTCCCGAATTGAAACGAATCCGCAAGAGGCAGCCCGCTTGCGCGTCGCCTCCACATGGGCTCCGGCACCTCGAGGACGCTCCATTGTTGGACAAGATCGGTCGGCTGGACCGGATCAAGGCCGGACTCCGGCCAGAAGGACTGCCCCAGCCGGAACTCATTCAGGCTCACCCCTGTCCGTCGTGCGTATTCCAGATATCGCCCGTCGCCCGTGAGATATGCGGCCTTGTGGAGGTAACCGATCGAGGCGTAACGAAGGGCCCAATCAGGTTCGCGGCCGGATATCAGCATCTCCTGCCCGCGCAGCAGCGTTTCCAGAACGCCGTTCCGCAACGCCGCCCGATCCCCCGAGATCAGCATATATGTGAGAATCGGAGCGATACCTGTGCTGTACCAATACAGATTGTCGGCTTCGCCCATCACCCACGCGTGTTCACGCAACGGTGAGAATTGCCATTCGGCCGCCCACATGCAGTGCTG
Source organism: Candidatus Latescibacterota bacterium (assembly GCA_012271065.1). The sequence continues at coordinate 34,066 of JAAXHE010000182.1, read as the reverse complement.
CCACAGCGGGTGCGGATAGTCTTTTTGAAAGTATCGGCCGAGACAATAAAGCGCAATGGCGGCCCACTGGTGGTGCCGCGTACCGACGCCTGAGGGCGGCGTGTCATAGACCTCTCTGCCCGTGTCCAGATTCCGTACGATCATCGCGGTCCGGCTCTGCCCATAGGGATCGTGCGAAAACTGCTTTGCGAACGCGTTGGTGATCCGCAACCGCTGTTCGTCCGTGAAGACCGGACTTTCCTCGATCAGGTCCCAGAAGAGGATCAGCATATGCGCGGTGTAATGGTATGGACCGCTGAGGGGCTCATCCTTGTTCTCGATCCTCTCACCGTCGATCGCCGCGATCCGGGCCCTCGCCGCGGCGTCCGGAAATGACAGTCGCAGAAACTCCCGCGCATGGCGTTCCTCTCCGGTCATATAGTACATCGCCATATGTTTGCTGATGCTGTTCCACCCGAAATACCCCACGGACCGGTAACCCGCGGAGGCCTCCCAAGTTTCGAACTCCTGGAGCTCTTCCGGTATCTGTATGCCTTTTCCAAGACGGATTTCCATAGTCCAGCCGACCGACAGGGCGGCGCCATTCCCTGCGCTTTCGGCAATCTTGCCAATAAACACTTCCGCCGCCTGACCCACCCCGGCGGCATCGCTCCCGCCCACCGTAATCACGTTGCGGCCGTTTCCGAAGGGATTGTGAAGCGAACGCACGACGTAGCCGCCCGGACCGGGATATTTCAGGTCCACCAGCGTGTAGTATCGATCGTACAGTGCGGAAATTGCGCGATTCGTGGACCTGTTGCCCAGCAATATCAGGTTTTCCGTAATCGGCACCGAACCAGCGGGTGAATCGTCCCGCGCTAGAGGGACCTGCACCCCGGTGCGTTCAAGAATAGCCCGCTGGATACCCGCCGCCTGGGCGTCATAGACTCCGTTTGACGGGACCACGATCGTCGCGGCCGCCCATCCGTCCTCCACGAGCACGGTGTTCAGGTACGGGTCTTTGAGGCGCTCATACACCGGCGGGATTGACGCGGGATTCGCGTGGAGAGACGTTGTCGCAGATGAAAGGAGAAGGAGAAGGACAACCACGCGCGGATACATATCCACGATCCTTATTCGTGTCTGCCTGCCGCGAAAACGCTGAGATACAGAAATATACCCTGATTGAGGTCGAATGTGTAGCCGAACCTGTTAAGAAATCGCATCGACGACGAATTCGCGATGAAATTTTCGCCTTGACATTATATGGTGCTATATGTAGTATCACTCTGTGGACTCAATAAATACCATTCTCGATACGAATGTGCTCTATGCGGGTTTGTATTCCTCTTGCGGCGCCTCGCATCAAGTTTTAATTGCGTTAGAGCAGGGCCGGATCCAAATCGTACTCTCGACGACCCTGGTCTTCGAATATGAAGAGGTCTTGAAGAGAGATCAGGAAATGCTGAATCTGACAGATAAGGAGATAGAGGCTTTGTTAGATGATCTTTGCCGGCGTAGCAATCACCAGGTCGTCTACTTTCATTGGCGGCCCTGTTTATCGGATCCAAAAGACGACCATATTCTGGAACTGGCGGTGGCCTCTTCCACCTCAACGATTGTCACCCATAACGTCAGGGATTTTAAGCGAGCAATCGAGTTCGGTATTCGAGCGATCACCCCGGGGCAATTTTTGGAGGAGCTGAAATGGGAGCACTAAACCTGCGACTACCCGATTCTATCCATCGTCATATCAAGGAGATTGCCAAACTCGAAGGGGTTTCTATCAATCAGTTTATTTCGACCGCGGTGTCGGAAAAGGTCTCGGCCATATTAACCGAAGCATATTTGTCCGCCAGAGCAGATCGGGCAAAAGAGGGGGCCCTCAAGAGCATTCTGGATCACGTGCCTGACCGACCTCCTCTACCGGAAGACAAACTCCAACCTTGATTCGTCATTTTTCGTGTACGTTAGGGGAAAATTCCCATTTGGACAACATTTGTGTCCCGTTTCGGAAGGTTTCGTTGCCTCGCCGCGTTGCTGTTTTTGTCGAATCGAGATTGGCATTCGACACTCCGCCGGTCGATGGTCGACACAATAGGTACCGTCCCACTATCGTCCACTGCAACTGCTTTCCAGGGCTCGGAAACCATCATCGTGGCCACACCTCCGGCCGGAGGGACGTGAAATGCAATACCGCGAATTCGGCAATACGGGTATCCGTGTCAGCGAGGTCAGCCTGGGCGGCGCGTACATTGGAGGACCGGATCACGAACGCGAGCGGGAAAACGCGGTTGAGATCGTCCAGCGTGCGGCTGAGCTTGGAATCAACTATATCGACACCGCGCCTCTTTACGGCAGGAGCGAAGCGCTGTTCGGGTACGCCCTCGAAGCCGCTGGCGCCCGCATGCATGTCGCTACAAAGGTAGGGTTTGACCCCAAAGACTTCGACTATCGGCGGGACAGCGTATTGCGAAGCCTGGAACGAAGCCTGAAGCGGCTGCGCATATGCAGGCTCTTTTCGGCACAGATCCATCAGGTGAGCGAAGCCGGGTGGGAACGCATCCTGGAACGGGACGGGACCCTCGCGGGGCTGCGGGAGGCTCAGAAACGGGGGCTGTGCGACCATATCGGCATAACGGACCGTGCCATCCCCCTTCTGGCGAAACTCGCTCGCACGGGAGAGTTCGACACTCTGCTCGTCTTCCACGACTACCACCCCTGTTCGCATAAGGCCGCCGATGAGGTCATACCGGCGGCAGCCGCACGCGGGATGGGTATTGTGGTTGCCACAGTGCTCGCCGGAGGGCTGTTCTCCGACGAACCCCGGCGAAGGGCAGCACTTGAAGACCTGCAGGATCCGGGCGACCGGGCCAACGCGGAAGCGATCATTGGACGCCTCCGGGATAAACCGGGGACCGTGCCCCGGAATGCGTTCCGATATGTACTGGCGGACGCGAGGGTCAGCACGGTATCGAGCGGCGCGGCGAACGCGGCCGAACTGGACGACGTAGCCCTCGCGTCGGAGATGGGTCCGCTTCGGTTGGGCTGAGCCGGCTTGAAGCCCGGGTGTTGGCGCAGCGCGATGCGCCTGATGTATTTCAGGGAACCGTCTCCCGTCGCCTGGTGTCTTTCAAGGGCGCGTGATCGACTGTAACGCCCATGGATGCCTCGTTTAATACGTTGGTGCGCATTGTTCCGCACGGAGGGTCGCAAGATGAGGAACTTTCTGGCTTTCGCGATAACATGCGTTCTTGGTACGGCAGGCGCAGCCCCAGTCGAAGCGACCGATTCCATCCAAACGTCAGCTGACGGTCTTTACCGCGAGGGCATGCGGTTGTTCGAAGCTGGAGACCCGGACGCCGCGCTGCAGAAATTCAGGCAAGCGCTGGGAATAAGCAGGAAACACGCGCCTTCGTTGGTCGGGATCGGCCACGTGTATCTGCGGCGTGACGACCTGGATGCGGCCGAAGACGCGTTTATGGATGCCAGGCGCCGGCAAAGGAAATACGGCCCCGCCCACAATGGGTTGGGGCTGGTGTACATGAGGAAAGAAAAGGGGTTGCAGTGGGCGATCAAATACTTCCAGGATGCGATTTCGGTGGACCGAGCCTATGCCGAGGCCTACTACAATCTTGCAAGGGCCTACCGTGAGATTGGCGACACCAAAGAGTTGATCGCGTACAGGCGACTTTCAAAAATCGCACCGGAGCATCCGGATGTCTGGTTTCGCATCGGTCGCATCTACAAGAATGGCGAAGCGGGAGAGTATGTCCAGGGCGAAAAGGCGGAAATGGCCTTTCGAAGGCAACTCGAGGTCAACCCGGATCACGCGGAAGCCCGGCTGGAACTGGGGGAGGTGTTGACCGAACTGGAAAGGGCTGATGAGGCCCTGCCGGTTCTCACGCCGCTTGTGGAATCCGGCAATCCCCTCCAGCAGCGGTCGCTCGTGGCGATTGCAGAAGCCTGCATGAAACAGCGCCAATTCGACCGCGCCGACGTCCTCTTCGACCGGTATCTCGAGGGCCTGGGAGCGGACACGCAGACCGTATATTTCGACCTGCGCGAAGTGGCGGAAAACGGTGAGCGGGAAAAATTCGAAGCCGCGCCGCCGGCAAAGTGGAAGGCACTTTCCGAGAAATACTGGTCCGGCCGGGATCCTGCCCCCGCAACGGCCGCGAACGAGCGAAAGCTGGAACATTACCGCCGCGTGGCATACTCGCTGGAGCATTTCGGAAAGGACCGGTTCCCCTGGGACGTGCGCGGAGACGTCTACGTGCGCTACGGCAGTCCCGCCCACGTGAGCAGTTCCGAGAATATCCGATTCGAAACGAACCCGAAAGCGATCAGGATCAAGGAACGGATCGCACTGCATGCCGGCGACGCGCTATCCCACATGCTCAGGGTGCGAAACAGCGAGACGACTTCCTACGGAGGCAGGGACGGAGATCTCGGCGAAGCGAGTGTTTTAGGGCCCGTCAGCGAGAATCTTCGTGAAATGGAGGAGGCGGGCGTCACGCGGACAGCGACCGGCGGATACAAGGCGATCCCGTTGAGCGACGGCTCGGGGGATCTTTCCGGTAAATTGCGGATGACGTCCAGCATTCTGGGCTGGCCGGTGTACCCCGTTTACGGAAAAGTCTGGGAATACTGGATTTATACGGACGTGGGGCCCGGGATGGAGATTACCTTCACCCGCACGCTGGGAAAGACGTCTTTCAAATTCGCCGATATGCCCAGCGGGAAGGGCGGACACTCCCGCCACCTGTATACCTGGCAGCGCATGAATCCCAAGTTGAAACTGGACCATGTAGGTCGCCGTGTGCCCACACTCTACAGGCCCACATTCGCCACGGGTCCGCTTGCGTATTTCTTCGACTCCGCGGGCTTCAAGGGAGCGCAGGACGCTTCAAATCTTGAAGTGTACTATGGCATACCGCTCTGGGAGCTGTCCTTCTCCCCGGGGTTAGACGGAAAGCCAACGGCCCGACTGAAAAACGGCGTGGCGCTTTACAACGATGCGAACGAGCGGGTGCTGCGGAGAGACGCGGAATTCGAACTGTTTTCCGACATGCCTGCGGATACTTCCCAGATGGCTTATGTTCCGGAGATGTTCCGGGTTTCGGCTCCGCCCGGCAGATACCGGATGTCCGTCCAGGTAATTGACACCGGTACGGGCAGATCGCAGGTCTACGAACAGCAAGTCGTGTTGCCGTCATTTGCCAGAGGTTATCTGAGGTTGAGCGGCATCCAGCTGGCTGCGTCCATCCAACCCGCACAGGACGATCGATTCCGAAAGGGTGACATCCGGGTCGTTCCCAATCCCACGCGGACGTATGAACGCGGGCAATCGGTCTTCATCTACTACGAAGTCTACAACCTGAAGCGGGACGAGTTTGGAGCCACGCGCTACCGGGTGTCCTACGAAATGCAGTCGGCGCTGAGCGAATCGATTGGCGCCCGTATTCGAAGTGGAATCGGCAGACTGCTGAATGTCCGGCAGCACAATCAGGCGTCGATTTCGATCGAATACGCCCATATCGGGAACCGTGCAGACGACCAGGGATACGTGGAGCTGGACATGGCGGCTTCCGATCCGGGAGAAAAGTTCCTGAGGGTAACCGTAACGGACCAGGTGTCGGGGCAGACGACGACCGGAACCACAAGATTGACGATCAGGTAGGACGGACCTCAAATGGAGGATGGGGGCTGAGGGGACCGGGAGCAGCAGACGACATTTGGACATATCGGGCATCGACCACGTTTGTCACGGAGCGATCCATGAATGTCAACCCGCCAATCCGGCTGGCTCTGGCTCTCCTTCTGTCGGCCTGTTCGGAGGAAGAGGCGGCGGTTACCCTTTCCGGAGCGGTGGCGCGCCCGGGTGCATACGCCCACAAGCCGGAATGGACGGTGGCCGATTACGTAGAGGGCGCCGGCGGATATACAGCGGAAGCGGTCGTGACTGAGGGAAGGTTGATCCGGGTACAGCGGGACAGCGTGACCAACGAGGAGACGAGACGGTCGTGGTGGCCTCTGGTATCGTCGCCCGCAGTCTTCGCAGGGGACCTGATCTTCGTCCCGTTTCGGACGTACGCGGTGCAAATGGATTTAGTACGGCCTGTAGAAAACCTGACCATTCAATGGAAGGACAGGGAGTATCGGGTTCCGGACGCGTGGCTGGCCGAAGGCCGGACCGATTCGGGGGTGATGGTTGCTTCCGTGATTGGTACCGGCACGGTCGTTGGAAGCGAAAAAGGCGAATCGCTGGGCAGGTTTCAGTATCTGTACCTGCATCTCCACCCCGATGTCTACGACGAATTGGCGCTGCCTGCCCGAAGCCCGGTTGAGAACGACATGATCCTGGAAGATGCCGTTGGTGTCCATCAGAGCATTTTTCCCAGACTCCGCCACCGGTCCGGAGTACGCGCCGAGATGCCGCCGGACGGATATTTGCGGGTACTGGCGGGCGTGTGGCCAAAACCCAAGAGCAAGACGATGCCCGGTTCGGGCATGCGCAGACGGAAATACAGGGACGGACGAGAGTGGACCACGTTTCCGGATGGCAGGCAGCGAGTGGTCTTCCCGGACGGACGGGTGGAAGTGGAATTGCCCGACGGAGCGCGGGAAAATCGCCATGCCAACGGCAGGATCGAAATAACGGACGCGCGGGGAAACGTTCGGGTGACCCATCCTGATGGAAGTATCGCTGCCACATTCGCGGACGGCAACCGGGAAGAACGATTTGCCGACGGGCGCATCGTTCAGCACTTCAAGACCGGAACAGAGCGGACGATTTTTCCTGACGGCAGCGAGACGACGCGATTTGAGGACGGCACCCTCCGCGTGAAGCGCAGGAATGGGACCGTTGAGATGACCTTTCCCGAGGGAATGAAGGAGACCCGTTATGCGGACGGTAGAATCGTTGCCGTAACCGGTGAAGGACACCGGGTCACCGTGTTCCCGAACGGACGGCGGCTTACCCGTACACGGGACGGGACGGTGCTGGAGGAATTCGCGGACGGGCGGCGGGTACAACGGGGTCCGGACGGCGAGCGGGTGGAGGTATTTATAGACGGGACCAGGCGAACCTTCATGAAGGACGGCTCCTCGGTTATTGAGAAGCCTGGAGGCGGCCGCGTCGAGCGCCATGCGGATGGCTTGACCGTGGAGATGTACCCGGACGGGCGCGAAGTGCAGACCGGCGCTGACGGCGTCCGACTGGAGGTGTTTGCCGACGGCCGGGAAGTACAGACCGACGCCGGTGGCAACCGGCTGGAGATGTTTCCGGACGGACGGCGTCTTCAGAGCGACGCAAAGGGCAACCAGGTAGAGGAGTTTCCGGATGGGACGCGGATCAAGACCTTTGTGAATGCCTACAGGTACTGGGGACCGTTAAGGAATGATCTCGCGGACGTCGACGAAACACCGGGCCGACTGTCGCCAGGGGGTCGCCTGCGGGTGTCGGGCGCTTTAATTTCCGATCTCGACGACCTGCTGGCGGCTGTCTTCCGGCTGCCCGACGGCAATGTGTTTGAGTCGCCGGTTGAGCGGGAGGAAGGGCGGTTTTCCTGTGTGTTCCCGGAAAGTGTCCTGACGAAATCCGGACATTACCGTGTACAGGTCCTGGCGCAACTCGCCGAAGGGGCCGTCGTGGTCGCCGACCGGCCCCTGGTCGTTGGGCATCCGCCGCCGCTCGGGAAATTTGTACTCGCGGTCATGCCGTTTCGAGGCGCGGAAGACGCCCGAAGCCGGCTTTCGCGGATGATCAACGCTACGCGCAGCCGACTGGGGCTGCCGGCGCTCAAGGCGCATCCACCGCTGATGGATGCGGCCCGGGCGAGGTTGTGGGATGTCCTGGCGTCTGGCGGCCCTGCGACCGAACGGACGCGCTGGGGCGCGGAGAGTATTACCCGGGGTCCTTCCCTTGAGGAAGTATTCACCTATTTGATGCACAGCGCCGCCCAGAGGCGGAGCATTCTGAACCGTGAATGGAAGCACGTGGGCCTGGCCGTGGATCAGGACGGCGCAGAAATCGTGGCCGTGGTGATTCTTGACAAGACCTAGCGTGGACGATGCGGATATGAAGAGGGCCGACGTGAATTTGTCGGCCCTTTTTTCGTTCCAGCATTCCGGAACGACCTCTAAACGGAAAGACAGGCGCCCGTAACTGCGCGTTCACCCGTTGAGGTTCAGTTATTTTCGCCCGTACTGAAGAATGAAATCTTCCACCATCTCCCGGGCTTCGTCGTCGCTGAACTGCTCGGGCGGGGTCTTCATAAAGTAGGAGGAGGGGCCCAATAACGGTCCTTTCAGGCCGTGTTCCAGACCCAGTTTGCAGCAACGGACCGCGTCGATAACCACCCCGGCGGAATTGGGCGAATCCCAGACTTCGAGCTTCAGCTCGAGGTTGAGCGGCACGCCGCCGAAGGTTTCACCTTCCATCCGGATGTGGCACCACTTCCGGTCTTCCAGCCACGGCACATGATCGCTGGGGCCGACGTGGACGTTCGCCTCACCCAGATCGTAGTCAAGTTGGGAAGTCACTGCGTTGGTTTTGCTGATTTTCTTGGATTCCAGCCTTGATCGTTCCAGCATGTTGTAGAAGTCGGTGTTCCCGCCAAAGTTCAACTGGTAGGTGCGGGTAAGCTTGACGCCTCGCTCACGAAAGAGCCGGGTGAGAACCCGGTGGGCGATGGTTGCTCCTACCTGCGATTTGATATCGTCTCCAATGATGGGCAGGCCGCGTTTTTCGAATCGCTCGGGCCAGTGTCCCGCGCTCGCAATGAAAACGGGCACGCAGTTGACGAAACCGCAGCCGGCTTGAAGAACCTGCTCCACGTACCACTTCGTGGCTTCTTCGCTGCCTACGGGCAGATAGTTGACAACCACGTCGGTCCCCGTCGCTTTGAGGACCTCCGCCACGTCCACGGTGCTGCCGTCCGCCTTTTCTATGACTTCGCTGAGATACCGGCCCAGACCGTCGTGGGTCATGCCGCGCTGAACGGGCACGTCGAGGTGAGGAACCTCCGCGAACTTGACGGTATTGTTGGGCTCAGTGAAGATCGCCTCGCTGAGATCCCTGCCGACCTTGTTCGTATCGATGTCGAACGCAGCCGAGAACTCGATGTCTCGGATGTGATACCCGCCCAGTTCGGGATGCATCAGCCCGGGAATGAAGCTGTCTTCAGGCGCATCCCCGTAATACTGGACGCCCTGGACGAGAGAAGATGCGCAGTTGCCGACACCGACGATGGCAACGCGGACTTTCCTGGCCATTTCAACACTCCTTCGAGAGGTAAAGTTCCGCCTTCCTGGACAATTGCAGGTGAAAAAGATAGGCACATTTATATATTTGACAAATGAATAATTACTATATTATTTATAGGATTTATCTATAGAAAAGACATCTTGTTCAGGGGTGACTTGAATCCGGGCGCCCACAAGGGACGCCCCTACAAGTGCATCGTCGGCACGGAACCCGGATCGTTCCAATTCACGGATGTCTGGGTTTATAGGGGCGTCCCTTGCGGGCGCCCGGCCTCCGACCTCAGCCGACTCACCTCTACCCTCTCCCGGCCTCTCGAAAAAGCACAACGGGAGGTGTAAATGAACCTGCAACACCTGAAGTACTTCCTTGCAGTCGCACGCGAGGGCAGTTTCAGCCGGGCGGCACGCGAACTGCACGTGACGCAGCCTACTGTAAGCAGCGGCGTGGCCGACCTGGAGCGTGCGCTGGGCGTGCGACTCTTCAACCGGGGCAACCGGCATGTGGGGCTGACGATGGAAGGAAGGACGCTTGCGAATTACGGGATGCAGATCCAGGACCTGGTGGAATCGACCGAAGACCGGCTCAGACGAAGGGACGTACTGCCGGGCGAAGGATTTCAGTTCGGGGCAATCGACGCCGCCGTTACGTATCTGTTGCCTGACATCCTGAAGGCGTACATGCGGGATTTTCCTAACGTGGCGCTTTCCGTTCAGGTAGCGCCCTCCCGATATCTCGTGGACGATCTTCTGCTTAACCGCTCCGAATTCGCGGTGATTTCGCTACCGTTCGCCCATCCGAAACTGGAAACTGTTTCCATACACCGGGACTCCATGCCCCTGGTGGCGGGGGCATCGCACCGGTTTTCCAGGCGTTCGTCCGTGGCCCTCGGAGAGATTGCTGAGGAGCCGTTGATTCTGTTTCACGCCGACTCCGTTTCGCGAAAAATCGTGGACGAACGGTTTGCCGAAGCCGGAGTATCACCGGGCGTGGTTATGGAAATGCGGAGCCCGGAGGCCATGAGGAAGCTGGTGGAGGTGGGCGTGGGTATTTCCTTCCTGCCGCATCTGACCGTTCAGGATTCCCTGACGTCGGGGGCGCTGGTGACCGTGGAGGTGAAGGGGGTGCGGTTCGGCCGCGAGATTGGCGTGGCCTGGCGGCAGGGGCGGTATTTCGGACCCGCGATCCGGCACCTGCTGGACGCCGTCTTCGAGCGGTTCGGAGTCACAGCCGACGGCGCGCACGCAGACCGGTAGCACGTCTAGTATTTCACGGTCATCACGTCGGTCGCCTTCAGCGCCTGTTCGATCAGCGGAGGCAGGTCGAGTCCGGGTTCAATCTCATGCACCGTCTTCAGATTGGCGCGGGTTTCCGGATGTTTGGGCACGAAGACCGTACAGCAATCTTCATAGGGCTCGATTGAAACATCGTAGGTGCCGATACGCCGGGCAAGATCGATGATTTCCTCCTTGTTGTCCCCCGAAAGCGGGCGAAGCAGGGGAAGCGGGGTCGCTTCCTCGATTGCACGCATATTCGACAGGGTCTGCGAGGCGACCTGGCCGACGCTTTCGCCGGTGACAAGGGCCTGCGCGCCTTCCCGTTCGGCGATGGCTTCGGCGATCCGCAACATGGCTCTTCGATAGAGGACCACCCGGTAACCCGGCGGCGCGTGGGTCATCACGCGGCGCTGGATCTCCACGAACGGCACCAGATACAGCGTCGACCGGTACTGGTACCGCGTCAGCACCCGTACAAGCTCCTCGGTATTGCGCTGCGAGCTTCGGTTGGTATACGGCTGGCTGTGAAAGTGCACGAACGAGAGCCGCACGCCGCGTTTCATCGTCTTGTAAGAAGCGACCGGCGAGTCGATGCCCGAAGACAACAGACTTACCGCACGCTCGTTCGCGCCAACGGGAAGACCGCCGGGCCCGGATGTTTTTCCGGTATAGATGAAAGCGCCCTGGTAGGCGACTTCGATGAAACAGGTCAGGTCCGGGTCGTCCAGCATGACCCGCGCCCGGGAGAGCGTCTGGACATGGGCGCCCACGTCACGGTTGATCTCCTCGGACGTGAGCGGGAAACTCCTGTCGCCGCGACGCGCGGCAATCTTGAACGAGCGAAAGTCCTCTTTTCGAACGGCGTCCCACGCCCCCGCCCGCAGGTCTTCGATGGCGTTGGGGACGCGAATGGCTTCGGAAAAATTCGCAATCCCGAACACGTCAACCAGGCGCTCACGGATGCCCTCGATGCCCGCATCCGGGGGCAGTTCCAGGATGATGCGACCGGAAAGGCGCCGGACGGCCCCGCGCGGCAGGCCTTTCAACGCGCGAGTGACGTTGGTGCACAGCTGCCGTTCGAAGCGTCCGCGGTTCCTGCCCTTCAGGCCGATTTCGTGGTAATGGATGAGAACAACGCGTTCGTGCGCGGCGTCCATGGCGTCTCTCGGGGAAATCGATCGCGGGAAAGCGGGCCGGTTGACCCGTCCTGCGGTACGGCGGTGCAGGTCCGGCGCTCCAGGGGATTCGACATTACACCTCCCTTAGAAGCCAATAGAGATTATGAAGGATGTTCCGGTTGTCGCCGTCGACGTATATCATCTCGCCTCCCATTCGGCTGAACGACTTGCAGAACCTGAGGTAATACGCCGGGTTGTCCTTGGGAGGTTCGCCACAGGACCAATCCCAGGTCATCGGCGCGAGATCGTTGACAGCTATGAACGGGCGTATAACGCGTTTGTTTTCCTGAATTCGTAGATTATTGGCCAGCGAGAGGGCTTTCTCAAAGACCTGCGGCGCCATGACAGCCGAGCCAATTGAGAGGAAAACGCCCCCATCCAGATCCACCACGCCCCTCGCGAACACCCGGAAGTCGATATCCGCGCCGCGTCCGATTGCCGCGCCATTGGCCAGGTGATGGTTGTGGATGATATCGTAGCCGATGCCCGGATGTACCGTAAGTGGCACGCCGAGACGGTATGCCTGGGCCGTGACGGACGCATCCTTAAAAGGGTGTTCCAAGCGGCAGCGGCCGGAAGGAATGCCGAAACGGGAGACGACCTGGAGCAGTTCGGCGTACGCGGGCATAGCGGGTGAGTCCGTGGGGACTGCGGCCCATTCGCGCAGGGCGGATACCAGGTCGTCGCGGCCGGGGATATCGCAGCCGTCTTCCGAAATGAACCTTCCCAGCGATTCGCCGTAGCCCCTGCCTTCGAGCGCACCGGCGAGAACGGCCAGATGGATGTATCGGCCGGTTTCCTCCCATGTACCGAAACACCCCGTCGCGACGTTTGCCCGCACGTCTTCTTCGGAACGCCCCTGAAAGGCATACTCCCAGTCGTGAATCGTGCCGGCGCCGTTGGTGGCCAGATGGGTGATCCAACCGCCCTCCATCATCCGGGTCACGAGCGGCCCCAGTCCGTTCTTGACCAGATGAGCGCCGTACGCCAGCATGACGGAAGCGCCCCGCCTCCTGGCGTCGCGGATTTCTTCGGCAACGCGCCGCAGCCTGTCTGCCAGCAGCACGGCGGCGGCGGCGGGCGCGTCGGGATCGACCATGATCTCGTCGATCGAGAACTTGCTCCGCCTCTCCGACAGAGATCTGAGGACGAGATCCCGATGGTCAATCTGTTGATACGGCATGAGCCTGCTTGCCTATTTGGCCACCCAGCCCCGCTTGAGTGGGACGTCGGGAGATTCCAGGACTCCGCCGTAGATCGTAACGGCGGTGATTTTTCCGTTCTGCATACGGCACATATGCACTTCGGTGGCATCCAGCTGTTTGCCGTACATTGCTTCGGGCAGCCCGGGAAGGGGCTGGTTTACGATACCCGTGAAGTGAAACTCCACAGCGGCCATGTCGTGGTCAGCGACGATATTGAGAATTTCGAGCCGCATGTCCCGCTCTTCCTCGTGACAGCCCTGCCAGAGCGCCACCAGCTTATCCGCACCCCGGATGTTCAGTGCGCCGCCGACCATCGTCGCGTCGTCGGCGTAGGTTTCGCGAAGTCGCTTCCAGTCACAGGCGAAGGCGGCTTCGAGGGACTCCCGTGCAATTCGAGCGTTGTTTTCTGCGGACATTGGCGTCTCCCTTCGTAGCTTCCAATTTCGGATCGTAGCCCGCTCTCTATTCCACGTCGGCGCCGATCCGGTATTGTTCGAGATTTCCCCTGTATTGCAGACCGAGAACCTCACGGGACCGTGCGACATTGCACGTTTTTTCTGCACCCGGCGTTCCCACGACGTGGAATACGTCGAAGTCGATGTCCTGGGACTCCAGGCCCAGCCGGCAGGCTTCCGCGAGGTCGTGGCGGCACACCCAGCCCTGGCGGTAGGGGCGCGCTTCCGTACCCAGTTTTTCCCTGTAGCGGCCGATCCCGAGTCTGCTGTCAACGATGTAATCAGGCCGGAGTACGATGATGCGCAGCCCGAACGCGTCGTAAAACTGCCGGCACATTTCTTCCTGGAGGCGTTTCGTGACGCCGTAGAGGCCGCCGTCGGGACGCCTGACGTCGGCCGTGAAGAAGATGCCCCCGGGATGGGCGGTCTGGCACGAACCGATGTGCACGATTCTCCCGATGCCGTGCCGCCGGGCGGATTCCAGCACGTTCCAGAGCCCCTTGACGTTGATAAGGAAGGGCTTTGCGTCGTCTGTGCCATGGGCGCCGGGTTCGTCCGAGTGGTACACCGCCATGTGCAGAACCGCGTCCATGCCCGCCACGGCACGATGAACGGCATCGAAATCCACGATATCACCGTGCACGACGTCGCCGCCTGTCCATTCGCCGTCGGTATCGTTCCAGGCTTGCCAGGCCTGCGAGCCGTAGTCGAAAGCCCGGATTCGATGATTCCCGTCCAAAGCGGCCAGCGCCGCCCTTCCCAGCCAGCCCGCCGCACCGAATAAGACAATGTTCATCTTCCTGGCACCCCTTGCAAAATACAGGCGTCAGGACTTCTCACCTGCAAGTCCGTATTTCCTGTAATAGTGACGAAATTGATCGTAGCTCAAGCTGAGCGACTCGGCCGCCTTGCGCTGGTTCCAGTTTGCGCGGCTCAGCGCGCTTCTGAGCAGGCCGAGTTCAAATGCCGTGACCTGATCGTCAAACCCGTCTCCGGGTGCGGCCACGGCCTCGCTGGTGATTTCCGGCGGCAGGTCCCGCGGCTCGATGGACGCGCCCGTTGCCATGCAGGCTGCGCGTTCGACGGCGAATTTGAGCTCACGCACGTTTCCTGGCCACGCGTAACCCAACAGCTGGCGCAGGGCGCTTTCCGAAAACGGGCGGGTCTCGAGGCCCGGCACCTCACGGACGATCTGTTCGACGAAAAATCCGGCGAGCGGCTGGATGTCTTCACGACGCTCCCGAAGCGGGGGAATGCGGATGACTTCAAAGCGCAGGCGGTCGTAGAGATCCTGCCGGAAACGGCCTTCGCCGATCTCGCGCTCGAGGTCGGCATTCGTGGCGGCAATGATACGTACGTCCACGCTGGTGGGCGCGGCGCCGCCCACCCGTTGAATCTCCTGGTACTCGATCGCGCGCAGGACGTTCTGCTGGAACTCGGGCGTGGTGTTGCCGATCTCGTCCAGCAACAGAGTGCCGCCGTTTGCCGCTTCAAACCGGCCCGGCCGGGCTTCCGTGGCTCCGGTAAAGGCGCCTTTCTCATGGCCAAAGAGCTCGCTTTCCAGGAGGTTGGCGGAAAGGGCGGCGCAGTTGACTTTGACGAATGGACGATTTCGTCTTACCCCGCCGTAGTGGATCGCCGCGGCTACGAGTTCCTTTCCGGTTCCGGGTTCGCCGAGAACCAGGACCGGTCGGGGGATGGAAGCGATGCGCTCAGCCTGTTGCATAATCCGCAGCATCTGGGAGCTGGCGTTTACCGTCCGGTACTTCTTGCCGAATTCGTCCCTGTAGAATCGGTTCTCCCGGTCCAGATCCTTTACCCTGGCCTGGAGGCGCGCGTTCTCCTTGAGTACGGCAAGTACGCGGTCGAGTTTTTCGAGGCTGAGTTCGAGCCTGTCCTCTATATAGAAATCCTTCTCGATAAAGTCGGAAGCACCCATGCGCAGGGCCGCAACGGCATTCTCCACGGTGCCCTTGCCCGTGAGGATAATGACCGGCAAATCGGGTGCGAGATCGCGAATCTGGCGAAGGATTTCGAGACCGTCCGGCTCGGCCGGTCCGAAGTCGATATCCAGAATGGCCATGTCAACGTCCGAAACGTGCTTTCGCAGGTACGCAAAGGCGGCTCTTCCTGTTGGGAAAGCCCTCACGATCCGGCCATCAACCTGAAGGCTTCGCGTGAGCATGCCCAGGATTTCGGACTGGTCGTCTGCGACGACGATTTGCGGGTTCATGACTTACTCGATGAATTCCTCGGCCAGCGGCAGCCTGGATGAAGATATCGGATCGCCGCTCCAGCCGATGCTGTCTGTTTCGGAAACGAGTTCGAAGTCCACCGGAATGTCGATGCGAAACACGGCCCCGGCGCCCGGTCGGCTGATCATGCGCAGGTTTCCCCTGTGGGCGGACACGATGCGCGAGCAGATGCTCAGTCCGAATCCATTGCCCTTTTCTTTGGTTGAGAATCCGGGATCGAAGATTCTGCCCTGGATCTCTTCCGATATGCCGGGCCCGTCGTCTTCCACTTCGATGAAAACCGAAGCCCGCTTATTGTCGTAGCCGGCCTGTACCGTGACCACACCCTCCTCGTCTACGGCGTCCAGTGCGTTCAGAATCAGGTTGGTGACGGCTTCCCGCAACATGCCGGGGTCGACCTTGACCTGCGGAACCTGCGGCTCGTACACGAAGCGGAGCAACGCACCGCCGGTACGGGTAGAGACTGTTTCCCTGATTTTGTCCAACAATGGCGGAACGTCAACCAGTGTGGGGTTCAACGGGTCCTGCTTCATGCTGCGCAGATAGGCGACCCATTGGTCATAGATGTGCTCCTGGTCCCGGGCGATCCCTCTCAGATCATCGAGAAACCTGTCTTCCTGCGGGACCCTTCGAATCAGCCGGCGTGTACGGCTCCCGACCAGTCCCATCAGGTTCTTTATCTGGTGGCCCCGCGTGTACAGGCTCTCACCCACCTGCACACGCCCCATGTCGATGAGTTCGAGCGATAACCGTGCCAGAACCGAGGCTGCCTTTGCGCCGAACTCTTCGATGATGGTCGTATATTCCTGCTCCATCTGCGCTGAACTCTTGTGATCGAACAAGAGATGCGCCAGGTTTCTGTAGGGCAGCGCGTAGTCCGGCTCGAGCTGGATGGCTATCTTGAATGCGCCAAGTGCCTGGAGGGTCTGACCCGATTGCATGAGCAGAACGCCTAGGTTGTTGTGTCCCGGTGCGAAGAGCGGATTCGCTTCCAGCCCACGGCGGTAAACCGTGATCGCTTCATCGACGTTTTCCGGCAGGTCGTCGAGGAAGCTGGCGAGCATGAAGCAGGTGCCGTCCACGTTGCCGAAGGGCACCCCCCGGTCCACGGCATCCAGAATATAACGAAGCGCTTCGACCGCCTGTTGCCGACCCTTCGATCCCGATTCCGCGCCCTCTGCCCGCAAAAGCGCCAGTTGAAAGTGCGCCTCCAGATGGTCAGGATCAACCCTGATGACGGCTTCGAGGTCCTTCAGTCCCCCTTTTAAGCCGCCCTTGATCCGGCACAGGCCCATCTTGAAATGCATGTCCGCGGCGCGGTCCGGGACAAGATCCAGGCAGACGGTAAAGCAGTCCAGCGCGTCTCCCCAACTGCCCCGTCTGTAGTAGACAACGCCCAGGTTATGGCGCGCCCGCACATTCCCGGCATCCTCCATCAATGCCGCCCGATAGGCGGCTTCGGCACTCGCCAGGTCGCCGGTTTCCATCGCGTAGTCGCCGCCGCGGCAGTGCCTCCGGGCGTCGGCATTCCCGGATTCAGGCAGGGTCCGGGCGATACCGATACGGTCGGACGGGGCCGGCGCGTTGTCCGGTAATTCGGATTTATTCAATCGGTTACACCTCGATCAAACGGGTTTACTCAGAGGCTTTTTCGGTTTTGTCTTCAGTGCCGTCCGCCGGATTCGTCCCGCCCGTCATCCTGCCCAGAAACTCCGGCAGTTCCAGACCCGCCAGTTTTGCCAGTTCGTGCATCGGAGGAATGGCGCCCATCAGACGCTGGCCGAGATTGGTCATACCTCCCTGTCCGTTGCCGCCGTCCCAGACCACGATCTTCTCCAGCGGGAGATTCTGAATGGCTTCGGCCTGTATGCCCGCGACCTCGGTCAGCCGCTCGACGATGAGGAAGGCAGCGGCAGCCTGGTCTTTTCCGCCGCACGCGGCAACCAACTCCCTATAACCTTCGGCCTTGGCATCCAGAATGGCCTGGGTGCCCTCCGCTTCGGCCCTCCGCTCGGCCAGAATCGCGGCGGCCTCGCCTTCAGCCACAAGTGTTTTCCGGGTTTTCTCCGCCTCGGCCTGCACAACCAGCTTCTGTTTCTGCGCCTCGGCCTCTACGACGATTTCGGCTCTAAGTCGGGCTTCTTCGCGAAGCGACCGGGCTTCCTCGGCCTCTCTCTCCGCCTTTTCCTGGGCGACCCGGATGGCGCCGTCGGCGGCCTTGGCCGCCTCCTGTCCCGTCTGGCGCGCGACCTCTTCTGCTACCGTCTGCTGCGCCATGTAACCGGCCTTTTTTGAATCGGCCTCAGCCTCGGCCTGCACCGCTTCCGCGTCCAGAGCAGAGACCATCTGGCGTTTGTTTCTGGTGGCCTCCGCCTCCCCGATCTGGGCTTCGGATTCCAGCGCGGCAACCCTCTGTCGCCTGTCCCTGGCGGCTTCCGCCTCGCCGATTTCGGCGGCCGCGTTCGCTGCAGCCACGTCCGTTCGCTGGTCCCGCTCCCGTTCGGCCACACCCACCTTGCCCATTTTCTCCTGCTCGGCCACGTCGATGGCCGCCTGGTTGATGGCTTCGGCAGCCGCTTTCTGACCGAGGGCCTTGATATAGCCGCTCTCGTCTTCGATATCCTTGATATTCACATTGATCACTGAGAGACCGATTTTCTCCATTTCGGTTGACACGGCTTCATTGACCTTGGACATAAACGCCTGCCGGTCCCGGTTGATTTCTTCGATTTCCATTGTGGCGATCACCGCCCGCATCTGGCCTAGAATGATATCCTGCGCCTGACTCTCGATCTGTTCGCGCGAAAGACCCAACAGTCGGATTGCCGCATTTTGCATCACGCCGGTCTGATTTGAAACCGCTGCCGTGACGGTTGTGGGAACCGACACACGGATGTTCTCCTGAGAAAGCGCGTTGTCCAGGTCTATGGGAACGACGAATGGCTCCAGGTCCAGGTACTCGTAGTCCTGAAGGAGCGGAAGGACGAAGGCAGCGCCCCCGTGAACGCATTTAGCGGCCCCTTTTCCGGTCTTTCCGTAGACGACCAGTATCTTGTTGGAGGGACACCGTTTGTACCTGGAAATGAACGTCACGAAGAGAAGAAACACCACCAGCAGCAAGATGATCGTCAGAATCGTCTCGGTTGCCATCGCAATCCCTCCTCAAATGAATATTCCACCATTGAACGAGATCACTCCCGGGGGAGGATTCCAACCGGCTTCAATTCTCGATCCTTCTTCCGCGTTGTCGCGGGCCCGCAATCAGGACACTGCAAGCAAGGAACTCTGAACCGGAAGTCAATCAGGACGTGATGGGCTCGACCTCAAGCGTGGTTGGACTAACCACCCTGAGAATGCGGACAGGCGTTTTGGCCGCGACCGGCATGCCATTTTTTCCCCGGGCAGATACGTAGGCGACCGTCCCGCTCTCTATCACCCGGACCTGCCCTGTGCCGCCCTCCGGTATATCCAGATACACTTCTCCCGACGTGCCGACGCAGGTATCCAGGCTGGCATTTCCAGTCTCGGTGAGCTGCCGGATGCCGTGGAAGAAATAGGCCACGACCGCCATGCCCGCGCTGCCCCAGACGAGCGCATAGACAAGGGCGGTTCGAACTTCCAACCCTCTTTGCAGATAGAGAGCGCCCGCCCACCCGAACAGCATGCCAAAAGCAATGAGAGACCTGATGGAAAGCAGCTTGAAAGAGGCAACCGTACCGTCGTTGAACTCCGGCCCGGAATCGCCGAAGTTCGCATCTCCGGAGACGGCCGCGTCCGCACCTCCTCCGAGTCCGAGCAAAGCCGCCAGGAGTTGCCAGACGAAAAACGCACTGAAGAAAATCGCCATGACGTAGAAAATCTGGTTGAGTACGGTCAGTTCCATCCACCAGCTATCCATATCCGGCTCCCTTCTTCGTACCTCGTTGAAGCTGCGCAGCCGATCTCCTGCAAGTGGACATAACGCGAGCTGCGTCCGGCAGCGCCCTGCGCCGCGAAATGTGATATAGAATATTCTCTGCGTCAATACAAAATCGTGACGGTTTCAGCCGGTGTCTGCAGATGCCGGGCCATTCACTGACCCGTGAAATCTTCCGGTAACCCTGCTGAAGCTCAATGGCTGGTACCCTGGATTCCGGACCTGATCCCGGAACGGCCGTTATGCGGCATCAGGAGGGCATCAGCCCCCGCTTCTTGAATTCTCCCTTCAACTGGTAACGTCCCCGGTTGAGCCAGGTCTTGACCGTCCCCATCGGAATCTGAAGCGCCAGCGTAATCTCTTCGTAGGACCAGTCCCGGACATAACGCATCCAGACGACCTTGCGGTACCTGGCCGGCAATGCGCGAATGCTCTTCCTGACCAGTTCGCGCTGCTGGCTTCGCGCCACCGAGACTTCCGGGTTTTCGCCCGCAACAGGCATGCGGGTGGCATCCGCCAGGGCTGCGGGGTCGTCGGTTACCTTTATCCACCTTCGGCTCACCTGCTGTTTGCGGAAGTGGGATTTGTGTACGTTCAGCGCGATCTGGGTAAGCCAGGTGGCGAATGCGGCCTCGCCTCTGTACGTGCCAAGGGCGCCATATGCCTTCAGAAAGGCGGTTTGAACAAGATCCTGCGCGGTTTCAGGATCGCTCGTCCGCCGCACCATCGTGGCGTAGATCTGTTCATGACAGGCCCGGTAAAGAACACCAAAGGCAGCCGCGTCGCCATCGATTGCCCTTCGGACCAGATACTGTTCGTTTTCCATTTATTGGATTTCCTCTTTGAGGGACGGTGAATTACCTGGAGTCACCGGTCAGCAGCCGGTAACCCACGTAAATCAGGACAAACGACACAAGCAGTTTAAGGAGTAAAAACACGATTTCCAGAGACATGCCGATGAGCCTGATTGCTTCGAAAATACCTAGGTACGCGCCAATGGCAATGAGGATGATGCCGAGGATCTTTGCGAGCATGGGTTATCCTTTCACGTTCGTGGAGGTGCTGTTTATGAAGAATTCCTTCATGAATTCGGAATACACCCGGCTGCCACTCCACACCTGGTGTGCGCAGGCGCGATCCGGTCCCAATGTCAGTCAGTTCCGTGGGCCTTTGCCTTCCGTTCTGCCGAGCTTTTCGTCCATGGAAATCAGTACATCCTGAACGTCCGTCATTCTCCGTTCCAGTTCGTTCAGGCGGGCGTTGACCGATTCTGGCTCTCGGGCGCCAGTTCCACCGGTCTGGCCGCCGGTACGTCGTCTCAGCAATTTCACAACGCTGCCAATCGTAAGGATTGAAACGGCAAGGATCACGGAGATTGTCAGAATTCCCAACGCAATATCCATGACGAAACCCCTGAAGCCGAAATGGTACGTCGGTGCGAGAGGGTCGCCGAAGAGGAATTTCAGAGTTACCGCACCTATAAAAAACAGGATAAAGACGACGGCGCCCTTGGTAACAAACTCTCGGTTCATCAGGCTTCCTCCTTCGGCTTGCAGTCGTTGTTCAGACGCTGGTCTTGTCTCGCCTGAGCCTTTCATCCAGGGTGATGATCACCTCCTGGAGGTCGTTCAGGCGCTGGTCCACGGCGTCTAGCCGCGACTCCATTCGTTTTGCCCGTTCGGGACTCATTCCTTTACCTTCTCTCTTTTTCCTAAGGTGTATATAGCTCACGAGGCCCCCGGCGAAAATAATCAGACAGATCCCGATGCCGATTTCCATGGCAATGCCCAGACCCGTTCCAGATTGAGCCGACTCGAGCCGGTTTGCAACGTCCTCGAGTTTTTCGGCAGTTGACTCCAAACGTCTCTGGTTGTCCAGGAATAGTCTCACGCCTTCGCCCGTCAGACCGGCGGTATTGTCGGCCAGGGCAATTGCGGGAATGTCATCGGTGCCAGGCAGCAGGTTCCACCGTTCCGACGTGAACGCCCAGATTGCCAACCCGACGGCCGCCACCGCCAGGAATATCCCAACAGTGGATCCGCTTGGCTTTTTGTTGCCTGGAGTCATCAGATAAACGGAGTATCCACCCGCAACTATCAGCAGGCAAAGAGCCAACGCCAATTCCAGTATCCAGCTCATCCTTTTCCCTCCTCTGAAATCCCTGCGTTTCGATAATCCTGCGGCGGATTTCCGGCTAACTGAATTTTCAAGCCACCTTTTTCACGTTTCCATCGGCGGCATTCGTCGTACAGCTTTCCGCCTCGGCACACTTGAAAAAGCGCGAGAGCCTCGTCACTTCAAGGGCTTTCCGGATCCGACGGGAAACGCCGCTCAGCCTCAGGTCGCCACCGGCGTTTCGGGTGGTTTTCAGGCCCGTTGCCAGTTCACCAAGCATGGCAGCGCCGACACGATTTACGTGCGAAAAGTCGACCACGACCGTGCGAGCACCGCTGTCCACCAGGTTCGTTATCTTGCGTCCCAGGGTCGCCGCGTCCGGGTTGGCGACGGGGTCGCCGCTTACGGAGACGACGACCGCCCCGTCCTGAATCCGATCGCTTACGTGAATGCGTTGTGAATTCATGATTCAATGCTCCGTATTGTGGTCAGGTTCAAATCTGATGATGCCGGATCCCTCTTCTCGACGTTATCCAATGACCATGTCACACACTCAAGATGCGCCTCCGGTTACCTGGCGATTCAGCTTTTCATCGATCGCGATCATGATTTCCTGGATATCGGTCAATCTCCTGTCGAGGTCGTCCAGTCTGGCATTCAGACGCTCCTCGACCTTTCCCGGCAAAACCCCCTTGGACTGCCGGTCTACGTATTTGTGTACGGCGGCCGCGAGCACTATCAACGCGATTCCAACACCGACTTCAAACATGACATCCCTCCGTCAATGGTGTTCTGTCTCAGAAATAGGTTGCCTGAATTCGGCAGTCGAGTCGCCCGCCTCGCAAGGCGCCTGAGTGCAGGCGACCTGCGTAAGGTCGGCGAGCGAAGACAACGCCGCGAGACGGGATGAATCGGCGGCCGAATGGTGAGATATTTATGGGACAGGACACTGTTAAAGATATCAAAGTTCATCCACCGGCTTAGCCCGGTGTTTTTCGGACCCGCGTTCAATTTCGGGAAAGTGATACACAACGAGACCGGACTCTGACACACGAACCTCGGCGCTGCCGCCGACGGCCAACGCACCGAGGATCTCTTCCGCTTTACCTACCGTCATCCTCCCGTCGGTAGCCGCCTCCAGAACGGTGAGGCTACCGCCTTTCTCGCGGGCGAGCCTGAGGAGTCGGTGTTGAAACTGCGCGTACCGCTTGTGCTCGGCCGACAAGTGGACCTTGCGGCCAACCAGCCAGAAAACCAGCGCGAGCGCGATAACGGCGATGCCCATGAAGAAGTCGAGGGGGCTCAGGGTGAAGCCGGACGACTGGAATCCGGAAAAGACCATGCCCATCAGACCGCCGAAAACAAATAGAATCGCTGTGGCTTTCAGCAGGAACGCGAAGGCGATTCGCATAGCACAACTCCCGTCAGTGGCCAGATCGGAGAATCGCAAGGACAGCCGACGCGATCCCGGGTAAAGAACCATCCCCGGCTTCTGTCGCACGGGGCGGGTCTTCCGGAAATCAAGCCATGCATCTGTTGCGTCACGCATGGTTTTCTCGATCCCGTACGCGACTCCGTCCAGGATTTTCTGTAATTCACGCATCGGATTTCCGGATCTTGTTCTTCAGGGCCTCGAGTTCCTCTTCCACCGTGTTCCGTCGTTCCAGTTTTTCGAACGTGTCGTCAAGCGAGGGATCTTCGCCTGCGATTTCAGCGTGAGCGGAAGCCTCGGCTTCTTCGTTCTCAACCCGGCTGCGAAAGCGTTCGAAGCTGGAAAAGGCGTCGTCGCCGATGCCCGAGAGGCCCTGGGCGATCTGCTTTCGCGCCTGGGCGGCGCGTCGCCGTGCGATGAGGGCGCCCTGGCGGGTGCGTGCCTCGTCCAGTTTGGACTTCAGCTGCGACAGTTGTTTCTTGAGCTGATCGGAGGTCTTGTGGCTCTCTTCGAACGCGACTTCCAGATCGCTCGCGGCTTTCTCGAGCGTGGCCTTTCGTTCCAGCGCGCGCCGGGCGAGGTCGTCCTCACCGGATACCACGGCGAGTTCGGCCTTCTTCTGCCATGCCTCGATCTGGTCCGTCTTGTCCAGCAGTTGACGCTCCAGGCGCTTCTCGTTGGCCACGGCGGTCCCAACGGACGCCGTCGCCTTGTTAACGGCCTCCTCCATTTCGAGAATCATCTGTCGGATCATCTTTTCCGGATCTTCCGCACGATTCAGAAGGTCGTTTATGTTGGCCTTGATGATGTCCGCCATTCTGGAGAAAATCCCTTTGGCCATGATTGTACTCCTTTCTCTTGCGGGTGTCCGTAGCCCGCCACGGTAAAAAAATCCACGATTCTGTCACACATCCGCCGATCTACCGTCCACTTATTGCAAGGACCGTGCCCGTTTGACATCAGACCATCGAATTGTTTAAATATATGTTATTTATTGATTTATTTCTCAACCCCTTGTACGGTTGTCGACGTTTGTTGGTGAAATACACCAGACGCAAGGCGAAAACGACCGACTTGTATCAGCTCCAGAGGCTCGTTCACGTCCATAGCCGACTTGTCTTTTTCGGACAAATAGCGTAAGGTTTGGAGTCCTCTAACCTGAGCGATCGGTGAAGCTGCGGGATTTTTCGAGCTTCCGTGTAAATCGGCCAATATGAACAAATACAGACAATTGCGCGTGCTGAGCGCCGGGCTTTGCCTGGTCATGATTTTTGTAAGTCCGCTTGCCGGACTTTCGCTGCTCTACGAAGTCCGAAAGGGCGACTCTCTCTGGTCGATTGCCCGTCGGAACGGGATAAGCATCCCGGAAATCAAACGACTTAACAAGCTTCGTACAAATAACCTCTATCCCGGTCAGGTCCTGCGGCTGGGACCGCGGATTGCCAAATACAACGCGCCGAACGGACCGTACTACTTTAAAAAGCCGAGGGCGAGCAGGCAGCGGCATCGCAACTATTTCGAAAGGGCGCGAACCAGCCCCGGTCTGGACTATCGACGCGCTCGGATGTTGTTGCGCGCCTTCGACAACGAAATTCTCGCCAAGGCGCCCAGAAAGAGAAGGAAACCGCTGAAGGGATGGCGGATTGTGCTCGACCCCGGGCACGGCGGGATCGATCCGGGCGCTATCGTCTCCAATATGACGGGCCAGAAACAGCGGGTTTATGTGGTTGAAGACGAATACGTGTACGACATTGCGTTGCGAGTGTACAGGGAGCTCAGGCTGCTCGGTGCGGAGGTGACATTGACAGTGATCAGCCCCAATCACCTGATCCGGGATAACCTGCCGGCCAAAACTACGTTCGTCCATGAAAAAAACGAAGTCTACAACGATGAGCGGTACAACAGGAGAAATTCGGAAAAGGTACGGCCCAGGAGCGCCAATCTTTCACAGCGAGTCCGGGTGGCGAACCGCTTCGTAAAAGGAGCGCGCCGGGGCAGGAGTCTGTTTGTCTCGCTTCACGCGGATAACACCCCCGGGCGCCCGATGGGTCCGCTGGTAATCTATCATAAGCGGCGGGGAAGGGTTGACAGGCGTTCCAGGTCTTTCGCGCGGGTCATGCGTTCGGCCCTGCACCAGCCGGACATGCCCGCGCAGGAACGGGGGCGGAACCTCGCGGTCCTGCGGAACAACCTGGCTCACGCCGAAATTCTCGTTGAAGTTCACAACGTCCACCACCAGCACGAGGCTTATCAGATCCGGTACCATAAGGACCGGCAGCACCACGCAAAAAAGGTTGTTAGCGGCATACTTGCGTACGCGCGAAAAAAGCGGTGATTTTCCGGATGATTCCGGATATGCAGCGATAGACCCGCCTTCGCCGGTTTCCCGCAAAACAACCTTGACGCAGCTTGCCGCGCCCACGCCAGGAGCCAGGAGAACCGCAACCTCCCACCTATCGCATTAGTCCCCTGATCCGGAGTGAATTCGCGATCACCGAGACGGAACTCAGCGCCATGGCGGCGGCTGCAACCATGGGCCCGCCGATCGGGTTGAGAAGGCCGAGAGCCGCCACCGGTATCAGCAGGACGTTGTAGGCGAACGCCCAGAATAGATTCTGGCGTATCGTGCGCATGGTCCGCCCGGACAGGCGGATCGCCGTCTCGATTCCGGTGAGGCTGCCGGACATGAGGGTAATATCCGCGCTTTCCATGGCGACGGCCGTCCCGGTGCCGACGGCAATGCCGACATCTGCGGTCGCCAGGGCGGGCGCGTCGTTGACGCCGTCTCCAACCATGGCCACACAATGCCGCCTGTCCTGCAATTCAGAGATACGGGCGGCTTTCTCATTGGGCATAACCCCGGCAATGACACGAGGGATGTCCGCGTGTTCCGCGACGGCGACGGCGGTTCTTGCGTTGTCTCCCGTCAGGAGGATGACGTTCAGATCCAATGACTTGAGATTGGCGACGGCGCGGACGGCATCGGGCTTCAGGACGTCGGCCACGCCGATGAGGCCTTCCACCTGATCGTCTACGGCGACGAAAAGGACCGTTTTACCGTCCGCTTCCAGTCGAGCCGCCTTCGCATCCAGGTCGTCGGTCAATATGGCTTGGCTTCCCACCAACCGCCGGTTGCCCAGAAGAACGGTGCGGCCGGCCTTTTTTGCGCGCACGCCCTGCCCGGGCAGGGCTTCGAATTCGTGAGATTCTTCAACTGACAGTTTCCGTTTCCGCGCCGCGTCCCGGATGGCTTCTCCGAGGGGGTGTTCGGAACCCTGTTCAACGGAGGCTGCCAACCTGAGCAGATCCGATTCCGAGCCTGTACCTGTTGTGACGAAGTCGGTAACGGCAGGCCTTCCGGTTGTGAGGGTGCCGGTCTTGTCCAGGACGATCGTGTCGAGGCGATGGGCGGTTTCGAGTACCGGGCCGCCCTTGATGAGGACACCCAGTTCCGCCGCCCGGCCGGTGCCAACCAGAATGGCCGTGGGCGTGGCCAGCCCCAGCGCGCACGGACAGGCGATAATGAGGACGGCAACGGCGTTGAGCAGCGCGTAGGAGGCGCCGGATCCGGAACCGGCGAACCACCACAGGGTGAACGTGAGAAGGGCGATGCCGAAGACGACCGGCACAAAGATCCCGGCAACCCGATCTGCGATCCGCTGAACGGGCGCACGCGAGCCCTGGGCCCGGCGAACCATCCGAACGATCCGGGCGTGTACAGTTTCGGCGCCAACCTGCGTGGCTCGGAGGGTGAAACTCCCGGTCTTGTTGAGCGTTGCCCCCAGAACCCGGCTTTGCCTGCCTTTTTCAACGGGCATGCTCTCACCCGTGATCACGGACTCGTCGACGCTAGATTGCCCCTCCTGCACGACACCGTCTACAGGGATTCTGTCGCCCGGCCGAATACGAATGAGGTCGCCCACGGCGACATCCTCAACAGGAACCAGCGTCTCCTCGCCGTTCCTGAGGACACATGCGGTCTCGGGACGGAGATCCATCAGCGCACGGATGGCGTCGGCAGCGCGGCCGCGGGACCGGATTTCCAGCAGCCGGCCCAGGAGGATGAGAGTGATGATCATGGCGGAGGTGTCGAAGTATACGCTGACGGCCTCACCCGGACCGGCAACGGCATGGGGCGCGGCAACGCCGGCGACGCTGTACCCGTATGCCGCCAGCGTTCCGACGGCAATAAGGCTGTTCATGTCGGCCGTCATGTGCCGCAGGCCGCTCCAGAACCCATTGAGAAAGCGCCAGCCGCACCAGAATTGTACAGGAGTTGCCAGGAGGAATAGCAGAAGGTGGACCTGCCGGATGGAGTACGGCGCTCCCAGGAATTCGTTCAGCATACCTGCGCTCATTATCAGTATTGACAGTACGGCCGCGAAGATGAATCGTACGCGGACCGAGCGCCGCTCCGCCCGTTCTTCCTCCCGCTCCCCGTCGCCCGCGGCGGTGTCCTGTTGAACGACGGTCGCGCCGTACCCGGCATCGTTTACCGCTCGTGCCAGGATGGAGTCCGGGACTCCGAAATGACGCACTGCAGCCCGACGCGTCGCAAGGTCGACCGTGGTATCCAGGACACCCGGTGTGGCCGTCAACGTGTTTTCAATCCGGGAGACACAGGCGGCGCAGTGCATGTCGCGGACGCTAAGTCTCGTTTCTTCCGTGCGGATCCCGTAGCCGAGACTCTCGATTTTTCCAACAAGCCGCTTGACCGCGTCCCGATCGGACCTGATCAGGACACTGGCCTCCGCCGTCGCATAGTTGACGACCGCTTCCTCTATGCCGCGGTCCTGTCGCAATTCTTCCTGGATGCGGGCGGCGCAGGCGGCGCAGCTCATCCCGGTAACGGGCACGGTCAGGCTGACATTACCACTCGACTCTGGAATTCCGGACATGCCGTATCGGTCCTGTTCCTTCCACGGTGCCGCGACTCGACCGAATGGATTCAGGTAATAATTCAATGAGCCCGGGAGCCCGAAAAATGCTCGAAGCCGCGCGCTTCCAGCTCCGTCCTCACGCCCTGCGCGTTCTCGAGATATATGCGTCCGTCGCCCGCTTCGATCCGCCCGATGCACGAAATCTCCAACTCGGCAGCGAGCGACTCAACGTCGTTTCTCGCCCCGTGCGCCACCGTCCACAGCAACTCATAGTCCTCTCCGCCCGATATCTCCAGGTTCCGGGTTCCCGCATCCGAAAGGCCTCGGAATCGCCTGAACGCGGATGAAACGGGAATCGCCGTCCCATCGATCACCGCGGACACCCCGCTCTGCCTGCAGATATGCCGCAGATCCGAAGCCACCCCATCGGAGAGATCCAGCATGGACGTAACTGCGCCCGACGCCGCCAGCGCCTGCCCCAACGCCACCCTGGGCTCCGGACGGTGGTGCCTGCACAGAAGGAATTCGCGGTCCTCGTCAGACAGCCCGACTTCGTCACCCAGCGCCAGTCTTATGCCCGCCGCGGAGTCCCCGAGCGTGCCCGACACGTAGATCAGATCACCGGGACTGGCGCCCGAGCGGTAGCACACCCGGTCCTGATCCATTTCGCCCGTGAGCGTCAGATTCATGACCAGCGGCCCTGTACTCCGCGTTGTGTCACCGCCAACGACGTTGACGCCAAAACGGGACGCCAGTTCGCGCAATCCACGATATACGCGCTCCATATAGCACACGTCCGAATGCGGGGGAATCGCCAACGAAATCAGCGCCTCGCGAGGCTCCCCGCCCATCGCGGCGATATCCGAGAGGTTCACTGCAAGCAGCTTATGACCCAACCAGCGGGGATCGGAAACCTCAAGCACGAAATGCACGCCTTCAACCATCAGGTCGGACGTGATGAGCCGCACCCGGTCGTCTTCGCACGCCAAAACGGCGCAGTCATCCCCGATTCCACAATGCACGCGGACGGCCCGGGGCAATTCCGCTGCCCCGATCCGTTCGATAAAACCGAACTCTCCTATCTCCCCAAATGTCGCCACAGGGCTCTCCACCGGAAAAGGCAGCCCACTCGAGTCGGTGAACGGGTCAGGAACATCCGGACACCCGATGACACACCTCACGCCGGCCGTTCCCGCCGCCGCTGCCAGGCCACCACATCCGCATATGGCACGTCGCCGCCGAATATATCCAGCGCACTGCCGATCGTCAGACCCACGCGCCCTCTCCCCAGCTTCTCGACGCGGTCCAGATCTTCCAAACGCCGCGCGCCGCCCGCGTACGTCACGTCAATCGGCGACTCGGCCCCCAGCAGTTCCACCAGCACATCCTCAATGCCCGCCCGTTTGCCCTCGACGTCCACCCCGTGCACTATGAACCCGTCGCAGAATTCCGAGAGCCGGTTCAACGTGGTTCCGTCCACCTGAACGGAGGTAAACCGCTGCCACAGATCGGTCACCACCAGGTACGCACCGCCTCGACGCCGGCAACTCAGGTCCAGCACCAGCCGGTCCCGACCGACAGCGCGTACCATCCTGTCCAGCCGATCGGTGTCTACGCGCCCGTCCCGAAACACATACGAGGTGACGATGACGTGGCTGGCGCCGGCATCCAGATATCTGCGCGCGTTTTGCGGACGGATGCCCCCGCCCACCTGGAGCCCGCCGGGAAAGGCGGCCAATGCGGATAGCGCGGCCGACTCGTTGCCCGGCCCGAGCATGATCACGTGACCTCCCGGTAGATTGTCCGCCCTGTACATCCTCGCATAGTCGGCCGCCTCCCGGCCTGTCTCGAAGTTCGTCATCGGCGCTGCGGCGTCGTGCAACGACCCGCCCACAATTTGAACCACGCGCCCGCCGCGCAGATCGATACAGGGCCTGAATCTCACGGATACTCCTAAGAAACCAGCTTGAAATCCCGGCAGGCTTCGCGCGGCCGAAACTGCGCATGCCCCGAGCATGTTCACGCAGAAATCGCCGAAAAGATCGGATGAACAGCCGGGACAATATAACGTACAATACCCCCCACTTCAACCCCGGCCCATCCGTAACATGGACAAAAAAAGACCGGAGGATCGCACCTCCGGTACATACATCAACCGTGGATAAACAGCCACCTGCTGCGGAAGGAACCCGGGCCCGTCCGCCCGTGCGATCAGTCGTCCGCCGGCTGTTCGCTGACGGTCCGGCGGATAAACGCGGCTCGAACGACTACTTTCAGATATGTCCGCAGGTCGTCCAGCAGCGTATAGCAGATGGGCACAAGCAGCAGGGTCATAAACGTCGAAACCAGCAACCCGCCCATCATAGTCCGTCCCAGCGGGGCATAGGGAATCCCAATCAGATTGCTATTCCCCAATGCCATTGGCAACAGGCCGAACACCGTGGTGAACGTCGTCATCAGAATGGGACGGAACCGGTTGTGGCCGGCCTCCAGAATTGCGGCTGTGCGGCTGAGGCCTTCCAGGCGCATCCGGTTGATCATATCCACCAGCACGATGGCGTTGTTTACGACGACGCCGATAAGTACGATCATTCCGATGCTGGCCATCATGTCCATTGGCGTGCCGGTCAGATAGAGCGCCCAGTACACCCCCAGGAATGAAAACGGAATGGAAAACAATACCGAGAAAGGCAGGACCACGGACTCGAACAACACACCCATCAGAAGAAAAACACAGGTAACGGCCATCACCACCGCGAATATCGTATCATTATCGGACTCCCGGAACCTTGTGAACCGTTCTCCCTTGTTCCACGAATATCCCCTGGGCATTTCGAAACCGTCCATCGCCCGGTCGACTTCGGCGTACAGACTCTTAAGATCGTCCTTTGTCGTAAACGCTTTCACCTCCAGACGCGTCTTTCCGTCTTCCCGCCGTATTCTCCCGCGCCCCGGCGTTACCTTGAAGCTGGCCAGTTCGGAAAGCGGGATCATCTCCCCCGATGCGGACCTGAACATGAAACTCTTGAGATGATGCAGCGTCTGCCGGTCCGCCTCTTCCAGATATAGGCGCGTTTCCACCTCCCGCTCCCCGGACTGGAACCGGGGCAGGCTCACCCCCTGCATGGTGAAGGCAAGCGTCCGCGCCACCACCTGCGGAGAAATCCCGTAGCGCCTTGCCCGCTCCCGGTCGATGATGACCTGCGCCTCGTCCGTGGAACGTTCCAGGTCCGAGTCCACGTTCACGACCGAAGGTATAACTCTGAGACGGCGCTCGACTTCGGTTACGAGACCCGCCAGCGCCTCGGTGTCGTCTCCGTAGAGGTACACGGAAACTGAAGGGTCACCGCCCCCGCGGGCCCGGCTTTCCACGCCTATGCGCAC
Organism: Candidatus Latescibacterota bacterium; assembly: GCA_012271065.1. The sequence continues at coordinate 2,722 of JAAXHE010000182.1, read as the reverse complement.
CCCCACGTATTTGGGCATCTTCTGTTTCAGGTCCTTAATGACTTCCGTTCGTTCCATCGTATTGTCGACCGGCGCCCCCAGACCCGACCTCAGGTTCTTGTACGCGACGTACCACCACGCCTCATTTGGATCCGAATCCAGAAAGATCTCGAAATTCCCACGGGTCTTGCGGAACCACGACCGGATGGTCCTGATGCCGTACGCCTCCCGCTTGGAATCCAGGAATTCCTCCACTTCGTTCATTAACTCGAACGTTTCATACGTCGTGAAATCGCGGGGCGTTCGAATATTGATATCGATGTCGTTGATATTTCCACGGGAGGCGTCCGAGCGTTTTATTCTGTCGGCCGGTATCGCAATGGTTGCAAATACCGCAAGGAGGATCAATATGGCGTCCCGGCGATGGCTCAACGCCCACTTCAGAACGCGCCCGTAACGCATCCGGGCCCAGCCGATGGACTTCGAATCCGGCTTGATGCGACCTCCTCCGAAGCGCACCGAGGCCAGCGGGATGATCAGCAGCGCGACGAACAGCGACCCCACCAGCATCACGATCACTGGAACGCCCATCCGGGAAAGATAGAACGTCATACCGACGTTGCCGGTCATCAACATCAGGGGCAGAAAGACGACGACAGTGGTTAGCGTTGCCATGGTAATCGCCATGGCGACCTCGCTGGCGCCCGAGACGGCAGCCGTATTCGGCGCCTCGCCCTTCTCCCTCCGGCGGTAGATGTTCTCCAGAATGACGACCGCATTGTCGACAACCATCCCCACGCCTACCATCAGACCCATCATGGTCATGAGATTCAGGGACCAACCGGAAAAATAAAGCACCGTTACCGTCATCATCGCGCACAACGGAATCGACAGTGTAATGATGGCTGTCATTCGGATGACACGCAGGAAGAACAGCAGGACCAGCGCTGCAAACAGCCCGCCCCAGAGGCCCGTATTTCTCAGAGTCGCGACCGACGCCCGGATGAGTTCGCCCTGGTTGAAGAACACGTTGAATTGCACTTTTCCGTCCAGGGCAGTCCCGTTCTCGATCTCGACGAGCGCCTCCGAAACGCGGTCGCATACCGTGGCGATGTCCGCCCCGGACTCGGCCTTGATCCCCACGGAGGAAGCGGGCTGGCCGTCGATTCTCTGATACCAGCTCCGGGCCGGAATGTCGTAGACCACGTCGGCGACTTCCCGCAATCTGACGCCGCCCTGCCGGGTACCGACGGGAATATTGCCGACCTCCTCGAGATTGCGGTACCGGGCGAGCGAACGGACGTAGAATTTCTTCGTCCCCTCGTTCACATAGCCGCTCTTGAGCGCGAAATTGTCACTTTGCAGCCTTTGAACCATGTCGTAGACGTTCACGCCCCTCGCGACCAGTTTTTCACGGTCTATTTCGATCATCACCTCTTTCGGGTCCGCACCCCAGAGTTCCACCCTTGCCACGCCTTCGATGCGTTCCAGAGGTCGTTGCACATGGGTTTCCAGGTAACGGTACACGTCTACGATCGAGGAGTCGAGGGCCGCACCTACCCACATGATATTCCAGCCTTCGTCGTTGTACTTCCACACGAATATCCGATCCCGGACCTCCTCCGGCAGGTCCGGTTTGAGACGATCCAGTTGATCACGCAACTGGTTGTACGCCAGGGTCATGTCGGCATCCTGCTGAAACCGCAGTGGCGCGCCGACGCCCCGGCTGTCCGTGTACGTCCGGACCCGTTCGATTCCCTTTATTGTTCGCAGGCGCTCCTCGAGTGGGCGCGTGATCTGCTGTTCGACCTCCTGAGGCGTGGCGGTCGAACCGGGATACCTGACGCTCAACCACAGAAATGGCGGCTCGAATCCCGCCGGCATCATCTTCACCGCGATCCGGGACCAGCCCACTGCGCCCATCACGAGCAGCGCCAGCAGGCACACCGTTATCGTCACGGGTCTATTGACGGAGATACGGGTAAGAAGGGAAGATCGATTGTTCATAGCGACGATGATCCGTTTGTCTCGGGGATATTCCCGGTCCGCCTATGAGTGCAGAATCGTTTCATTCCACGTATGGTAAGACGCTTGAACCCTCGATATGATTCATTCCCGGGGTAAATGGCGCCGGAGATCCGCGAGACGACAGGCGCAGCCGCCCGCTGCTTTGCCCCCGGTAAAAGGAACAGGAAGCGCGGGACGACGGGACACTCGCGCTGAGGACTACAGCTAAGACCTGACCGCGATGCGCCGCAGCGCTTTCTTTCGCGCCTGGCGGCGTTTCTGTTCCATGCGCTTTTCTCTGGAGGTACGCGAAGGCCGGGTTGGTATTCGGGGTTTGGCCGTGTGATTCAGCCCGATGAGTTTTCGCCGGAGACGCTGGAGGGCAAGGTCTCTGTTGCGTCCCTGGAGGCGATGTTCGGACGCAACGACCGCGATGCCGGAGGGAAGGTGTACAAGTCTGACCGCGCTTTCAACCTTATTGCGGTTCTGGCCGCCCGGTCCCCCGCCGCGAAAGGGATGGAATTGCACTTCCTTGAGGAGGATGTCCGGATTGGTGTTGTAGCGCGGCATGTCGGGATCCCTGGCCATTCTCCGCGGTCTCGGTCTCGTCGGACCGGATGCGGGATCCTGCGACCCTGTTCTAAGAAGCCGTTTTAAAATTACCGGTGAGTTCCCGAGCACGAGCGAAAAAGCGGCGGTCAAGGCGGGAAAACCCGCCCATATTTGTCTATACGGG
>JAAXHE010000153.1 GCA_012271065.1 Candidatus Latescibacterota bacterium | reverse complement strand
AGTCTTAGAAGTCAATAGGTACTACTCTCGTAGATTTTTGAGTAAATATATTGATTCCCCGGTTATGCTAGACTGGACCATTGAAATAGGCGTGGTGGGGCTCATCACGCTTATTATGTGTGTAGCCACTCCACTTGTTACAGGGATATCACTTAGGAAGATTTTGGGCCTCCCTGTCACTGATTCCAAAGATTTATTAAAATGGGCATATGTTGGTCTTGCGGCAACGACTTTTAATTTCATACTGGAAGTCCCCTTTGGCTTCGGACCTCAGTATGTTTCCGAACTTTGGTTTTTATTTATACGCCTACTAAGATCCTCAATTCTGGTTCCCATTTATGAAGAATTATCTCATCGCTTTGTTATTTACAGATTGTTGAGAATTAAACTCAGTTGGTGGCCTGCGGCTTTTGCCTCAGCTGTGATTTTCTTTGTTGCACATTTGAGATTTATTGATCAATCATGGATAGTGATTTTGAAACTCATCTATTTCTACATTTCCTTTGGCCTGTTAACTGCATATCTATACGAAACCCGCCGCAACCTGTTAGCTTGTATGGTTGTTCATTCTGTTGTTAATTTAACTTCCTTTAGTGCCCCTTTGATCGGCTATCTTTTGTTTGGAACAATTGCCACCACTGACCCCCCGGTGCTGCCATGAGGAAATTATGTTTTATTCTCCTACCCTGGCTATGGTGTGGGGCGTATCTTGCCCTTGAATTATTGGTTATTAACCCTCACCATTATGCGGCAATCTTAAGGGTACGCGGCGACCGATATGCTAATGAAGGAGATCTTGAAAATGCACTTAAGGCGTACAATTCTTCACTTAAGAATCGCGGTAATCATTATTTCACCTGGCTATCCCTGGGCGAATTAAGAGAACGACTAGGGGATGATAAAGGAGCCGCAAGTGCTTTTGCCATAGCTTGTACTTTAGATACAACAGACGTCATACCTTCATACCATTTAGCGCGCCTATATGTAAAAATGAAACGATACGATGATGCATTAGATGAAATTAACTTTGCTCTTGAAATTGTCAAAAACCAAAACGAACGTAAAGCAATTCTTATACTTAAGGCAGAAATACTTGAGAAAATGGGACGAAATAATGAAGCAAAGGATATTTTGATGGTCTTGGAAAATGACCCATAATTGGGGATTGCATTAACCAGTTAAAAAGAACCACCTCCCTTGATATAGGCTGTCACTGACCCTTAATCCACCGCCAGTGATAGTGGCAAGGGCAGCAGGCGTGAGCGTCATTTCAATGGGCATCAGATGTACAAGTTGTCACAATTTTGTAAGCCATCGCCCGCCCAAAGAACCGGCTTACAAAATGAAAAAATCCCCTTTACGAGAAGCACTCACTTCCGATGAGGACGAATAAGAATAGCCTTATTCGAAAAGTTATGTGACCTCTGATTATTTGAGTGTCATTAAACACCCAAACAAATCTCCTTGGGCTTAATTGCCCAGGGAGATTTTTCTTCGTTCTTTCTTCTGCTGTTGACTGGAGTTTCTGGGTGTCGGCATTGAACAACAAAAAGAGGTGCGGTCGCCACTTTTGGGAGCGTCTGAATTAGTGTAAAGATTTGATCAATTCATTAGCCTTGATTCGTCAGAAATATACGATTTGGAGCATAGTTAAGCCGTGAAAACAGATATTTCTACTATTGAAATACACCGTTATTCCGTCCCCGTCCAGTGAGCTGAAGAACCCTGTACTCTTGACATCAAAATGCCTGTGTTCTTGCGTATATTTCCAGGTTAACGTTGCTCAAATATGTTGAATCAAGGTTAGGACCGCTGGCAATCGCAACAGGCGATAAAGAGAGTTGGGAGATAATTCGGATAGTCGTTCGTATTTGTGTGTCAACTCAGCCAGGTAGCGTTGTCGACGTCTCAAAAACAGGTCCGACGAGTAACTTGTCGGACCCGTTTGCAGGTTACGGTACACGGGGCGGCACCGGAACCTGACGTATCGAAGCGGTGTTTCAACTTCGTGCCGCGCTGCTGGAGTCCCCGTGGAAACACGCTGCGCACGGTAACGTGTCGATCAGGGCATCACGCGGAACACCGCTGAACTTGCCGCCTTGCGCGCCGCCTGCTGGTCCTCCACGATCACCCTGAATGCCCATGGTCCCGGCGTGGACCCCTCCATATCCAAGGTGAGATAATGCGGCTGCCAATCCCTCATCTCTCTGTACGAGTTGGTCACGGCCGTTGTCCACTCGGGAATGACCACGTCCTTTTCCTTCCACTTTTCCGGAAGCAGGCGGGTCTGATAAGTGATCCGGTAACTGGTGGCGCCGAACTCATCCCGCTTCAGATTGTAGACTTCGAAGTAGAACGACATGCTGGCGTCCCGCTGGCACTGCTTCAACGGGTTGGGCAACACCATAAACCTGTCCCGGCCGAACGGTCGTTCGTCCTGTTCGACCACCCGCTGAGCCAGGAGCAGATCGCTGATTGCCAGTCTGTCCCGGCCGTACCGCCTGATCTGCAACGAATCGCGAAGGGTCCCCAGGCTGTGTTTGTTCAGGTCCTCCGTTTCGACCGCCAGGTGGTACGTCCCCGGATCCATCGAAAGGCGTTCGCCCCAGAAGAGGTATCCATCCCGCACGGCATTGCCTTCGATCCACGGCATTCTGTGAATGGGTGAAATGGTCTTCCTGACTTCCTGCCATCCTTCGTCAAACAGGAACAGGCCCTGCCTGAGATCCACAGCCTGAATTCCCGAGCTGACCTCACGGTGCGCGACGTGTTCGCCGGAAAGCGCATAGTACAGCTCCACCCGGGTCTTGCCGTTTTCGCCGCGAAACCTCGCGATCTCAAAGGGCGCGTCGTACCGTTTCAGCCAGTACGGGTCGCTGTAGTACTCGGGAACCCGCTCCACGAGGTCCTTGTATTTGCTCCGTACCGATCCCCGAATCGAAACTTGCAGCACGTCCCAGTTGTTTTCACCCAGGCGTTCGAACGTTATGCTGAACCCCGGATAGCTCCACGTCTCGCGGAGCAGCACGTAATTCATCCGGTCCAGATAGATGTTTCGCGCGCCCGGTTGTCCATACCTTATGTACACCTGGCCGCGGTCCGTCTCCCAGCCCTCCACGCCGCGGTCCGGATCGGCAAACCTCAGATTGGCATACGCCACCCGCCTGCAGTGTTCCAGCATCCGCTCGTTTCCCGTGGTCAGGAACAGCGGGTCCCGGCCGGTCCAGTACCGGTGCAGGGTCTCTTCATTCGGAAGTTCACCCCCGTCCTTCAGCGCCTCCCGGTCCGTCAGAACCACCACCGACCGGATGAACTGCTGTTCCAATTCTGACATCTGTTTCAGGCCTTCCGAATAAGCGGCGAAGGCTTTGTCAAGTTTTTCTCGTGTCTGGTAACCCAGCCCGGTGAAAAAAAATGCATCCCAGTCTTCCGGGTTGCGCTCCGTGTAGTCCTCGAACAGCTCCACGAGCCGAACGGCCATATGGCCCTCGAGGTAGACCTGACCCAGCAGAATCCGGGCGGGACGATGTTTCGGGTCCACTTCCAGAACGCGGCTCAGATAGCCGATTGCCTGCTTCCGCATTGCCTCGCCGTAATTCCCGTAATTGAACCTTCGCTTTCGTTCCGGGCCCGATTTCAGGGTTTCCCGTTCCAGATTGTACATCATTTCACGGGCGGCGTATCTTCCGGCCTGATAGAGGGCGTCCGCGTCATTCGGCGACAGCGCGATCGCCCGGCGGATCTGCTCGTAGAATTCATCGCGCGACCCCGCCTGCCAGTAGATCTCCGCGTACGTCTTGACGTAGGCGGCGTTCTCCGGTTCGCGTTTCATCGCCCTGTGCACCCACTGCCTCGCGAACCGCCTGGACAACACCGTGCCGCGGCTCAGATAGTGCCTGGCCAGCGCGTGCATCGCCCGTCCCGATGGATCGTACCGGACCGCCCGCTCCATCAGCGACACCCGCTTCATGTGCGACAGCGAGGTATCAGCCGCGGAGGCCAGCAGGGCCGCCACTTTGTACGCGTCCCGCTTGGCGGCCGCCGATGGGCTGGAGACGCAGAGGATGATCGTGAACAGCAGGGCGAGTCGCAACATCAGGATTTCCAATTGGTCGGGCGACGAGAGTCAACCGTCAAAGCGCCGGATGACAGCGCGAACAGCGGCATGTTCCGGGAAGTTCTCAGCGGATCCCGTGTCACATTGTAGACCCGATAGAGGAACGAAGGGTTCCCTTGGCAAGAACGTTGTAACGTCGACAGAAGGGCGGATTCTCCGCCGGCTACCACCTTACGCGAAAACGAGTTGTGGATTCGGTTTTGGCGCCGGCCAGCAAGTCCTCGACGACTACCCGGAACGTGCGCAGACCCGGCGACGTACCGTCCATGTCCACCCGCAGATACCGGGGTTCCCAGTCCCGGACGCCCCGGTACGTGTAGGACACCGCCGTCGTCCACTCAGGCTCCGGGTCCTCCAGCCGCCGCTTCTCCGGAAGCACCTGCGTCTGATAGCCAATCCTGTAATGCGTGGCGCCGAAGGTGTCGCGCGCCAGGTTGTACACCTCGAAATAAAACCACGCGCTTCCATCGCGCGAGCACTCATGCAATGGGTTGGGCAGCACGATGTACCTGCCGCGTTCCACCGGCCATTCATCGCGTTCCACGATCCGGCGCGCCATCAGCAGGCTGCTGATCTCCAGCGAATCGCGGTTGAACCGCCTCACCTCCAACGGTTCCCTGAACGTCCCCACCTTCTTGCTCGGCTGGTCCTCCGCCTCCCCCGCCAAGTAATAATCCCCGGGCGCAAGCGTCAACTGCTCGCTCGCAATCAGGTATCCGCGTTTGGTCGAGACGTAGTGCAGCCAAGGCATCCGCCGCACGCGGCCGACCTCCCGCCGGAGCGTATCCCAGACCGTGTCGAACAGAAACAGCGCCTGTACTACGTCCACCTCCCGGACTCCGGGACCAACCTCCTTATGCGTGACCTGATCGCCGGAAAGCGCATAGTACACTTCCACGCTCGTCTTTCCCTCTTTACGCCGGAACTGCGCGATCTGATACGGCACGCTGTACTGATAGGGATAGCGGTAGTAATCCGGGACCAACGCCACCAGTTCGCTGAAGTTCAGTGACTGCCCCCCCAGCTTCGACTCGCCGAACCGCCAGGAGTCCCACGAATTCGTATTCAGGAATGAAACCTCGAACCCGTCGTACGTCCATGTATCCTTTCGAGGGTGGAATTCGAATATTCCCCCGGACGGCCGCCGGTTCCGCCGCCTCATCTCCGCTTCTTCCTCAATGGTCTTTGTCAGGCCCAGATCAATGTCCGCGGGCGTCATGTGCCGCGCCACAGGGTCGCCGTATCGGATATAGGCCTGTCCCCGGTCGGTCTCCCATCCGGCGTACCCGTTGATGGGGTCGCCGAAACGCAGATTCGCGAAAGCCACACGCCTGCACTGCTCCAGCATCCGCTCGTTGATCTCGCTCAGATACAACGGGTCCTTCCCGAACCAGAATTTCCGGATCTCGTCCACGTCCGGCGGGGGTTCCTCGTTCTTCCACGATTTCTTGTCACGCATCAGGAAGACCGATTGCATGAAGCGCCGTTGCCGGTCGGAAAGACGCGCCAGGCCGTCCACGTACGCGCGGTAGGCGGCTTCGGGGTCTCCCTTTTCCTGATAACCGAGTCCCATGAAAAAGTGGGCGTCGGCACGGCCCGGATTGCGTTCGATAACATCCTGAAAAAGGAAAATCAGTTCGTCCGGCATCCGCGCCATATAGTATGCCAGGCCGAGATGCACGCGGGACGGCCAGTGTTCCGCATCCAGCCACAGGGCGCGGTCCAGGTATTCGATCCCCGCGTCCACGTCCATATCCGCGTACCCGCGCTGCGCGAACGTGCGCCCGGTCGTCACGTCACCGTCTCCGGCAACGCGCATGGCATCTCCTACGTCTTCCCGCGTGAAGAACGTCATTTCCCAGGACCAGACCACGAACCGCCCCGCCCAGTAGTACGCGCGCACGTTCTTCGGGTCCAGCGCGATGGCCTCACGCGCTCTTTTGTATGAGCCGGACCTCGGCCCCGTGCGCCAGAGCAGTTCCGCGAAGGTCGCGACGTAGTCTCCATTCTCGGGTTCCCGTTCCATCGCCCGCGTCAGCAGGGACCGCGCCTGCTGACGCGAGTACGTCGTGCCTTTTTCCAGCCTCAATCGCGCCAGCGCGTGCAGGGCCTTTCCTGTACGGTCGAGCTTTATTGCCTCCTTCAGGAGGTCCTTGCGTCCGTTCAACCCAAGGGACGTGTCAGCGGATGCCTGAATCAGCGAGTCCACCTTCACAGAATTGGCGGGCGAGGCTTCTGCCAGGAGCGTCAATGACCACAAGTATAGTGCCGTCAGAAGGAGCATCCGTTTCTCCGAAAACCCGGCCGGATTTTCTGTTCTGTTTCTCCGATAACCACATTATGCTACGGCGCCTGAACCGTTTCGCAGGCTCGGCTGTACCGTTCCACCGCCGCCATATCCAGTTCGCATCCCAGCCCGGGCGCCATGGGGACCGGCGTGAATCCGTCGGCGAATTCTCTCGACTCGCGGATCAGGCTGTGCTCCCTCACCCAGCTTCCGACGATGTCCGACGCCATGGTGCAGTTGGGCACCACGGCCACCGCGTGCACGTAGGAGGCTTCCAGGATTCCGAGGTCCACTCCGGAGCCGTGCCAGCATCGCATCCCGGCCGCCTCCGCGACGGCGGCGCTTTTCGCGAAGCCCAACATGCTCCCGCCCAGATTCACGCAGTCCACCACGCCGGCCCTCACCGCGCGGATGACGTCCGACCCGCTTCCGAGGTGCATCGCAATCGGGATACTGGTGGCCTCGTAAATTGCAGCGTAGCCCTCCAGATCCGACTTTGGAATCGGGTCTTCGAACACCTCCACGTTGCCCAGGGCCTCGAGTTCACGGGCGAGTTCGATCGTCTGCTCCGCCGTGCGAAACCGCTCGTTGGGGTCCACCGTGACCTTGAAATCCGGACCCGCAACGTCCCGGATCGCCCGCAGCCGTTCCACCATCGGTTCCTCGATCCTGCACTTGATCTTGATGCCCTTAAAGCCGTTCTCGAGCGCCCGCGCGACGGTGCGCTTTCCGTCTTCGGGTGTCTGGGATCCCATCCAGTAGTCGGCCCGCACCCGGTCGCGCACCGCACCGCCCATCAGTGCGTGAACGGGAAGCCCGCGCGCACGGCCGATCAGGTCGAAGACCGCCATCTCCAGGGCGTGATACGCCGGACCCGTTCCCACGTCCGGCATCGTCTCCGTACCGTCGCTTCGAGGCTCGTAAATATTCTGCAGCGTTACCGCCTCGGGGTCCCTTCCCAGCAACAGCCCCGCACTGACCCGCACGTCCTCGATGGGCACGCCGCGGCCGGACTCGCCCAGCCCGTAGTGCTCGGTATCCGTGTTGATCCGGAGAATATGCTTGGGTACCACGTCCCATCCGACTTCCGGTACCCATTCGGGGCTGTTCACGCGACCCGGACGACTCGGCACTACCACGGTCCACAGATCCATCGATGTCATTCTCATCGTAAGCTCCTCGGTTTTTGGTTTTCAACGAAAAGCATTTGACAGTCGCACTGCTATACTATATATTTATAGTAATACACTAATACACACAGGAGAATCCTCAGTGCTGATCGCGATCGATCACCACAGCGGCGTGCCGGTCTACCGGCAGTTGATGGACCAGATCAAGTTTCATATCGCCAGCGGCCTGTTGAAGCCTGGAGAAAAGCTGCCGGCCACGCGCGCTCTCTCCGCGCAACTCGGCGTCAACCCGATGACCGTCAGCAAGGCCTACGGGTATCTGGAGGCCGAGGGCATGGTGGAACGGCGCCGCGGACGTCCGTTGACCGTCAGTGACCTGGAGCCGGAAATGGTCGAAGTCCACAAGCTCAACCGGCTCCGGCAGAGCCTAGCGCCCGTCGCGGCCATCGCAAGACAGCTTGGCGTCGAAAAGTCCCGGGCCCTGGAAATCTTCGGCCGGATGATAGACGACGCCGGGAATCAGGAGGAGTCATAATATGGAATCCGCGTTCGAAGTCAAGAATCTCACCAAGTCCTTCGGCGACGTCACCGCATTGGACAACGTGAGCGTGTCCGTTCCGAAGCCGGCTGTCGTGGGTCTCATCGGCAGAAACGGAAGCGGGAAGACCACCCTTCTCCGCCACGTCATCGGACTCTACCTGCCGACCAGCGGGCAATGCACCACCCTCGGATGCTCCAGCGACAAGCTTGGCCCGGACGAACTCTCGCGGATCGGCGTGGTGCACCAGGAGAACCGGTTCCTGGAATGGATGAAGGTGGAGCAGCAACTGCGCTATGTCTCCACCTTCTACAAACACTGGGACCGGGACCTCGAGAAACGCCTGCTGGAGGAATTGGAACTGGAGTCCTCGGCCCGAGTCGGGACCCTCTCTCCCGGGAACGCCCAGAAGCTTGGCATCATTCTGGCCGTCTGTCACCGGCCCGACCTGCTGATGCTGGACGAGCCCGTCAGCGGCCTGGACCCCATCACGCGCGAGCAGTTCTTGAAATTCCTCCTTGAACTCCTTCATCAGGCCGCCAACACGATCGTCATTTCGTCACACGTCCTGCACGACATCGAAAAGGTCATCGACCGCGTGATCTGCCTCGACCGGGGCCGGATCAGGGCGGACGCCTCGCTGGACGACCTCCAGGAACGCTTCGCCGAATGGCGGGTGACCGCCAGGGACGGCAGGCTCCCCACGCAATTTGAAGAGAACTTCGTCATATCCCGGGAGGGTGACAGCCGCCAGGCCCGCCTGCTCGTGAACGGCGCTTCTGACAACCTGGACGCGTTCAAGATGAAATACAGCGTGGACGTTGCCAGCCGCCCGCTGAACCTGGAGCAGATGTTCCCGCTCCTGCTTGAGGAAACCCCGTGATCGGAATCTACGCGCTGTACCGTTTGCTCTGGCGTCCGTTGATTCTTGCATTCTACGTGATATTCGCCGGGCTGATTGTTGGGTTGCTCTGGGCCGCGGGCACGAAACTTCCCAGCCTGTCTGAACCGGGACGCCTCATTCTGCTCACGATGGCTCTTCCTGCACTCACCGGATTCTTTATCGGCCAGAGTGTGGGTGAGATCCAGCACACGCCCCTTTCCTGGTCGTTACCCCGTATGCGCCGGCGGCTCGTCGGTTCGGTATGCTTAACCGGAGCCTTCATTGCGATCCTGACAACTTGGGCCTACCATTGGATGGGCGGTTTTGCCCCCGCAGTTCCGATTCTTGCCTCGTGTTTCCTGTGGTACAGCCTGGCATTTACGATCGGGACCTACGAATTCGTTGACGCCGGATCGCTCCGGTACCGCAGTTCGGCCGTCATGTATATTACGATTCTTATCCTTGTATTCGGCGTCCTCTCGATCAATCGAATCACCGATTATTACATAGCCCAACCGGTCCTATGTATGCTTGTCACACTGCTTGTCGCGATACTCTACCTGAAACGCATATTCGCTGTCGGAGTTACCAGAGACAAATCTCTCGTCTCGATGCCGGTGTTCCACCGGTACACGTTCGGACCTCGCCAGACGGCACGAATGACCGCGCGGCGAGACTCTAGGCGGAAATGGAATCGAGCGGCTCCGCTCACCGGCCTGAACGACTGGATACGGGCCGGTGAATATGAGAATTACGGTATCGCACGGGTGGGATGGCTGGGCAGCGCGTTCCTGTACTCAACTGTCATTCTG
>JAAXHE010000161.1 GCA_012271065.1 Candidatus Latescibacterota bacterium | reverse complement strand
GATCAACGGCACGTTGACGCCGCCCTCGTAGACGGAGTTCTTTCCCCGTCCCCGCCGGAATGGCGGACTCGCGTTGATACCCGCAGTGCCGTTGTCCCCCATGAAAATCACGTAGGTGTTTTCGCGAACGTCGGGATCCAGCGACGACAGAATTCGGTCGATCTGCGTGTCCATGGCCTCGATCATGGCCGCGAAATAGGCGCCGGACATCCCTTCGGGTATGGATGCGGGGTCCAGGTGCGAGTAGTCCGACTGCCAGGTGTCTTCGGGCGGCAGATGCATCGGAATATGCGGAAGATTGAATGCAAACCACATGAACCACGGTTCATCGCTCCGCTCATCGATCCACCGGATGGCGTCTTCCGCCTTGTCGACGGGCGCATAGCCGCTGGTTCCCGCGACCTCGCCGTCGACGACCTTGTTCCAGCTGAAGTAGGAAACGAATTCCCCCTCGATCAGCCCCGAAAAGTGATCGAAGCCCGCGAGATTGGGGTGGTCGATCCAACCATTCGCGGCATTGGCCAGATGCCACTTGCCGATGGCCGCAGTCGCGTACCCGGGGTCGGCGTTGGCCTTGAATGCCATGGGCAGGGTGAACTCTTCGGGCCGAAGGTACAGGGGCGCATCGAACGCGGGCCTTTCCGGCACCGGACCCTCGAAAGTTGCCCACTCGGGCCTCGCGGGGGGTTCGGGCATGGGCGGCCCGTGCGCGATGGGCCGGCCGACGCCGGTTCGGAATCCGTAGCGGCCCGTGAGCAGGGTCGCGCGGGTGGGCGAACAGATCGGCTGGGACCAGAAACTCGTGAAACGCACACCCTGACGGGCCAGTTCATCCAGGGCGCCGGTCGCCGGAGGGTTCTCTCCCACCTCGTAGGAGGCCAGCGTCTCCACACCCATGTCGTCGCCGATGATAAGCAGGATATTCGGGGCCGCATTCAGCGTACCGGACAGGACCAGGGCCGGAACCAGAATGAGCGCGGGCGTCCGGACGTTTGTTTTTGTTGTCATGCGGTTTGGTCCGAAATTCCCTGATCCCCCAATCCCTCAGTGCGATTCACGCCATATCCGCATCTTGCCGATTGGCGCCTTTCAGAGCGCGTCAGTGCGTCATCGAGTAGATCAGGTAATTGACGGCGAACCGGTAGGCCAGCGCGGTCATGGGCTCCGGGTACCAAGGGTCGTCGGCGTGTTCCCAGGCATCGCCCATGTCCATATTGAAGTTGATGGCCACCATGAGCCGTCCGTCATCGTCGAAGATGCCTCGCCAATGGGGCACCGTGCCGGCCCTGTTGCCTCCCCGGCCGGGTATCTGGGTACGTTGGTCAAGGTCGTACAGCACGTGGAGCAAGGGATGATCTTCGCCGAGTTCGAGAATCGGTCGGTCTGGAAAGACCAGCCGCATGGACTCGTTGAATATGTACCACTCGTATTCCCCCCAGAAATCGTCCACCATCAGGAACCCGCCGCGGTCGAGATACTCTCTCAGCAGCGCGGCTTCCGAAGCGTTGAGTTCCCACTGACCGACCTCGACGGCATAGAGCCACGGGTAATCGAACAGCCGGTCGTCGTCCAGGGTGATCAGTCGGCCGCCGTCCCCGTAGTAGTCGACGGCCTGCCCATCGACACGTGTAAGGCGATTCACGCCCTGCATGAGGTGGTATTCGGCGTCGGCGTAGTCCGTGCTCCAGGCGCCTCCGCCTCCCCAGCCACGGCCGCGGCGGCTGGAGGGGGAGTTTCTGTATACAAGCCTGGCAAAGTGGAATTCTGCGGTGGGATCTCCCTCGAGTCGGGCGTCCCCTCCCTGCCCCGCGGCTGTTTCGATCCACAGGCAAGTGGCCAGCGCCGCGGCGGCCAGCCCGGACACGGCAGAGATTGTGGACCGGCAATTCATTTCCACCTCGTCTCGCCTCACTGTGATCGGCAAACGCGGAACGATTATGACACTCATCCTCTCCTGAGCCAAAGCAACCTCTATCGAGCCAATATAAACTCGCCACACGTATAATGCGCTCCGTGAGGTCGCCGCACCCTATCGTTGTACTTCTGTTCATACTGGCTCTGCCGGCAGCGTGCCTGCACGCACAACCGGCTACCCCTCCCGACATCCTGTTCATTTCCATCGACGACCTGAACGACTGGGTCGGACCGCTCGACGGGCACCCGCAGGCGAAGACGCCGAACATGGACCGCCTCGCCGAACGAGGCATGGTCTTCACCAACGCGCATTCAACCTCCGTACTGTGCAATCCCGCCCGGACGGCTCTCATGACCGGTCTGAGCGCCGCGACGACCGGCGTTTACGTGAACCAGCCGGACTGGCGTACGATGGAAATCTTCCAGGACATTCGGACGATACCCGGGTACTTCCAGGATGCCGGCTACACAACCTATGGCGCCGGCAAGCTGTTCCACTCCAGCACCTTCAGTGCCTGGGCCTATTACGGCTACAATGACACCACCGCCTGGGATGCCTACTATCCGTCCCTGGATCGGCAGATCCCCGACGAAATCAGGCCCCACGTTCTCCCGGCCAACGACAACCCCCACGACGCGAGGTTCGACTGGGCGCCGATTTTCGCCGACGACCGCGCCATGGGTGACGGTCAGGTCGCTGCCTGGTCGGCGCGTCAGCTCCTGACCGAAACCGACGGTCCCCGATTCGATGCAGTGGGCATCTATCGTCCCCATCTGCCCTGGTACCTGCCGCAGAAGTATTTCGATCTGTACCCGCTGGACACCGTGGAACTTCCACCCGTCCTGGAAAACGATCTCGACGACATTTCCGAGATCGCCAGAATGCAGGGTACGAACTTCGGGTCACCGATGGAAGTACACCAGTGGGCGCAGGAGGCGGGCGTCTGGAAGGACGGCGTGCAGGCGTATCTCGCCAGCATCAGCTTCGCCGATGCCATGCTGGGTCACGTGCTCGACGCGCTGGAGCAAAGCGGTCGGGCAGCCGAGACAATCATCGTCATGTGGTCGGATCACGGATTTCACCTGGGCGAAAAGGCCCGCTGGCGCAAGCAGACCCTGTGGCGGGAATCCACGCGCGTTCTATTGATTGTGGTGGCCCCGGGTGTCACACAGCCAGGGAGCCGCTCGAACGCGCCCGTGTCGCTGCTGGATCTGTACTCCACGCTCACCGAACTGGCCGGGTTGCCTACGCCGAATCACGTTGAGGGGCTGAGTCTGCTGCCCTTGCTTGAGGATCCGGAAGCTACCCTGGAGCGAGCGGGCGTGGTGACCACGTTTGGATACCGCAACCATGCGGTCAGCAGTGAGCGCCACCGTTACATTGTCTACTCGGACGGTTCGGAAGAACTCTACGACCTTGACACCGACCCGCACGAGTGGACGAACCGCGCCGCGGACCCCGCCCTTTCGGCTGTCAAGGCCGGACTGAAGGATTGGCTTCCGCGACACAATGAGCCCGACGCACGGACAGCGGGGCCATAACTCGAAACGATCGCGGCAATCGGACGGGTTGCGCATTCTCCGGCGCCACAAACCGGGACGACTCATAATGGTCCGGGACACCTGATGAACCGGAAATCGAATACTTCTCCCGACATTTTCCACGCGCGGAGGCATCAGTGCCTCCATGCTCAGCCCGGGCGACCTCTTGCCCATTGTTGTGGGCTGGCCCGGCATTCCCGGCCTGGCAAGGGAAAACACCTCGCGGTTGAAGAGCATGGAGTTCCCCAACGGCGACGTGGCCACGTTCACGCCGGTGAGCGCGGCACTCACAAAGGGGTCTGAAT
Organism: Candidatus Latescibacterota bacterium; assembly: GCA_012271065.1. The sequence continues at coordinate 7,345 of JAAXHE010000161.1, read as the reverse complement.
AACGCTGATGCCGGCCGACGCCGCTGCCGCGTTTCGTGCGATACGTTTCCGCCGGCGCCGACTCGCAATTGTCAGGTGGTTTAAGCAAGAATTCCGCAGATATCGGTCGCGCGCCATGCGGCGGGCGGTTGTTTTTGGCAGAATACACACTGATCCCGATATCCGAGGCGATTCGGCATGTTCACTCTGCGATTGATCTCAATTGCGACGATGCTGATCTTCAGCAGTTCAGCTTTCGCCCAGCGCTGGGCGCCATATACAAGCGAGAACGGCGAATTCCGGATCATGGTGCCCGGTGGCCAATTCGAAGTCGAAACCGTCGACTTCGAAACCGAATACGGGATCATCGTGCCGGCACAGATTCACACAGCGGAAGACTCGTACGGGACCTACACCCTGACCGTGGTCGACTATACCGATTCCATGGCGCTGCACAGGGAACGAATCGCCGAGCTCGATGGCATCTATCTCGATGTCTACGGCGAAGTGGACCCACGCGGGTCCGTGGCGTATTTCGCCAGAATGATCCGCGAGAGAGCCGAAACGGTGGAGTATGACAACTACCACTACATCGGCCGGGTCGATGGCCACCAGCTTCATACGACCAATCCCGACGGCACGCGGACATTTGCGGCCCTGTACCTGCTCCAGAGCAAGCTCTACGCGATAGAGGCGACTATCGCGCCCATGGCACCGACCGGCGGCATGTTCCAGCAGTCGTTCGAGTTCCTGGACGAGAACGGGAACAGGATCATGTATCCGACCTTCCACGAGGTACGGAAAATCAAGCCCGGCAGCGAATATCGCCGCTAGCAGTCTGGAATTCAGGAACAAAGACTTCGGGAGCCAGCAATGCAACCAAAGCGACCAGCCCTTGTCTTCATCGCGTCCCTGGCAGTGACACTGACCGGTTGGGCGCACCACTCCCACGGCAACTACGAGATGACGCAGTACATCGAGCTCGATGGGACGGTGACGGATCTCTACTTCATCAACCCCCACGCCTGGCTCTACATGGACGTGGAACAAGATGGCGGGGAAATCGTGACGTGGGCCATGGAAGCCGCCGGCGCATCAACGCTTACCAGGGCCGGAATCACAGAAGATGAACTCAAGCCCGGCGACGAGATTCACGTGAAATGCCACGCACTGAGGGATGGCTCCCCCGGGTGCCTCCTGGGATTCATTACAACCCCTGACGGTGTTGTGAAAGAGTGGGATTAGGCAAGACGGAGAGATTCAAGGATGACCGCCAAGGTTGACTGGTACTACCACCGCCCCGGGTGAACCGGTTGTACCCGGGCTTCCAAGTTTCTGGAGGCCAATCACATTGAGATCGGCGAGCGGGTACCCGCGAGCAGGAAGCTGCAGGCAGCGGATGCGGCAGCCATGCTTGAGAGCGCATCGCGCCTGATCGTTTCCATGGGCAGAAAGGTCAGCGAGTTCTCCGGCGACACCCTGTCTTCGGATGACGCCGTCAAGGCCATGCTCGGAAGGACGGGCAATCTGCGGGCGCCGACGGCCCGAGTCGGCGAAACGGTGCTGGTGGGATTCAACGTAGACGTGTATTCAAGCGTCTTCGACTGACGCGCCCCGAACCGGGCGCATCTTCGTACATCGCCCGGTGTGCACTTGTTCTGATGGGCGTGCCGGGGCTATTGCACCGCCCTGATCGGCAAGTCTCCCGGTGAGTTGGGTTCCCGGTATCGGTACAGGTAGTCATACATGGTGGTGACGTTGCGCTCGAGAACCTGCCCGAGGTTGGTGTAGTCCCCGAAGTCGTCCATCGTCACGAGCCCGAGAATCTCCTCCAGCGAGCGGCCCTCCACCATGTAGGCCAAGACCTGTTCCCTCATGCTCGACAGGTAGTTCCGGTAGCGGCGGAAGTAGGACTGGTCCGCGACAGGCGAGTTATGTCCCGGCATGACGATGTCCACGTCGTCCATACGTGCCAGTATGCCCAGCACCTCGATGGTGTTGTCCACGTCCATGTCGCGAAAATCCGGATTGGGCAGCTGGCCGTCCGGGCGCGACAGATCCGGCACGAACAACACGCCATCCTGGGGTATGTGGGTGACGATCAGGTTGTCGCTGTGGGTCGGGCCGAAGTAGTGCAACACGACCTTCACGCCGCCCAGGTCGATATCCAGCGACTCCTCGAACGAGACCGTCGGGATCGGCGCGACGCGCCCCTCCCTGATCAGGTGCGGCCGGAGCTTCTTGTGACCGATCGCCACTGCTGTGTCCGCAAACACCGTCGTGCCGCAGATGTGGCTCTGGTGGTCATGGCTCAACACGACATAGCGCACCGGGACGTCGTAGCGTTGTTCGAGCTCGTCCTTGAACCACTGACCGGCGTCCGGCTCGCACGGCGTGCCGGGGCCGTCGATCACGATAATGCCTTCCGATGTGGGAACGAACAATCCGCTGATCCCTCCCATGGCGCCGCCGCCCCAACGATACACATGCTCGGATATCTGGTTGATACTGCGCTCGGCATTGTCCCAGCTCGTTTCGTACTGGGAGTAAGCTTGTTGACTGAGCAGGAACAATCCGGCGAGAGCCAGTAGTTTGAATTTATTCATTGAAATGATCCCCAAGTTTCAACCGAGAAGTGGAACCGTCGGTTCAGGATCCCCCCTTTTTTGGAAAGTGGTGGAGCCGAGGAGATTCGAACTCCCGACCTCTGCATTGCGAACGCAGCGCTCTCCCAACTGAGCTACGGCCCCACAGCCTTGTGCTCACGGAATTATCCCGTATTTGGGGCAACGTAGCCATATTGCCCCCGAAGAGTCGTGCCGACGGGACCTGTTCCGGAATGGAATTCTCTTGATCGACGGCCTGCAGAGGCGGTAGTGTTTCAGCAGCATTCGTAAACTATGGTATTGCGCTCTGAAACGCACGGGATCGCATATGAAGCTTCCAATCCATTCAACGTGGCTCTTTCTTTCAATGACCCTGGCAGTCTGCGCGCCGGCCGTGCCGTGCGAACTCACCGACTTCCAGAGCTTCGCCGAGGTGTCACCGCACGGCGTAACGCTTGCCAGCGCTGAACGGGTTGACGATGCTGGCGGCTACTGTCAGCTCGAGGGCGTCATCGCCAACGCCGACGACGGCGAGAGCCGGATCCGGTTCAGATTCCGGTTTCCCGATGCCGCCGCGTGGAACGGTCGGTTTCTGATGGGCGGAAACGGCGGCTCGGCCGGCAGGTTTCAGAGAGATCATCTATCCCTGCTTGCGCTGGAACTGGGATACGCAACCGGTCAGACGGACACCGGTCACGTCCAGAGTTCATCCGAAGATTGGGTGATGAAGGAACTGGCAGACGGCACAGTCGTGCCGAACCATGTCGCCATCGAAGATTTCGGGCATCGTTCGGTCCATCTGACCACGGTTGTCGGCAAGCAATTTGCCGAGGGGTACTACGCGCGGGCACCCGATCACTCCTATTTTCGCGGTTGTTCCACCGGCGGGCGCCAGGGGCTGATGGCCATGCAGCGCTATCCCGGAGATTTCGACGGCATCATTGTGGGCGCCCCGGTCTTCTCGCCGGCTCGCATGATCGTGTCCGGTCTCTGGACGACCCAACAGGTCGCCCGGCTCAATGCCGAAGACCAGCCGCTCGCGGGCGAGCAGCTTAACTTGCTGAAGGATGCCGTGCTCGACGCTTGTGATGCCATCGACGGGATCGAGGACCAAATCATCGACGACCCCCGGCAATGTCGCGTCGATCCCGGCATTCTGCAGTGCAGCGAGTCCGAATCTCCGCCCCAGTGCCTGACGGACAGCCAGGTCGAATTCGTCCGCACGATCTACGATGGCCCGGTAACCACGTCCGGCGAGCGCATCTACCCCGGGCTCCTTCACGGCGGCGAGTATGGCGCCGGCATGGGCATGGGCGGCTGGGCGCGCTTTACCGCGGGCGCATGTGCAACTCCGGAAGAATCGGGACAATGCGACTATCTCGACTATCTCGCCCAAGTCTGGTACCAGGATCCGGACAGGGATCTGCTGAACGACTTCAGCATCGATAACCCCGACGATGTCGTCGCAGCCGACTCTTCCTATTACTCGGGAGTGACGCGTGCCGACAATCCCGACGTGACGCCCTTCGTGCAACGCGGCGGCAAGGCCATCCTTTATCACGGCTGGAGCGACACCGTTGTCACCGCGACACCTACGGTCGAGCTGTATGAAGCCATGGAGTCAACCGTCTCCCGCAAGCGGGGGAAGTCCGACTTCCGCGACCATGTACGCTTGTTCATGGCCCCCGGTATGGCCCATTGCGGCGGCGGCTATGGCCCTTCCATCGACTTTCACCCCGTGCTTGTGGCCCTCGACGACTGGGTCACCCACGACCGGGCACCGGACTCGATACTGGCGACCCACGACGGGGGGCGCGGGCTGTCACGCCCCTTGTGCCCCTATCCACAGGTTGCAAGACTGGTGGCACCGGACCTGGACCCGAACGAGGCAGCCAGTTTTCACTGTGTGGACCCTGAGTGACCGCACGGGCAGCGGAGATTTTCAATGACCACGCCTACGAGAGTACTTGTGATCCGTCCAGTGCTGGTATTGGTGATGACGGCGACAGGCAGCGTTGCGGTCGCGCATCACTCCGCACGCATTACCTACGACATGGACACCGTCATCGAGATCCAGGGCGAGATTACGGGTGTGACCTGGCGCAACCCTCACGTGCGCTTCACCCTGAGCAGCACGGGCGAAGACAACGAGTCGGTGACATGGAACGTCGAAAGCATCCCGGTCACGCGTCTGAATCGGGTCGGCATCACGCGGGAAATGCTTGGCGTCGGCGACACCGTCACGGTGGCCGTATACCCCGCCAGGCGCCCCGTGCGCAACGCCTACGCCATCAACATGCTGCTGGCCGATGGACGCGAGGCGTTGCTGGATACGCCCGTCCCCCGCTGGTCGGACAACACCGTGGGCACCGGCCTCGACGAGACGCCCGGAACGCCCGGCGCCGATCCGTCCCTGGGAATCTTCCGCGTCTGGAGCACCGACGGTTCGTTCCTGCGCACGGAAACGCGTTTTCTCACCGAGGGCGGAACGCTGGACTACCCGCTGACGGAGGCTGCCCGCGCCGCGCAGGCGGCCTGGGACCCGCTCGACCCGGCCAACCCCTTCCTCACCTGCATTCCCAAGGGGATGCCCACCATCATGCAGCAGCCCAATCCCGTCGAATTCATCGACGAAGGAAATCGCATCGTCTTTCTCATGGAGGAATTCGATGCGATGCGCATCATCCACATGAGCGGCGACGCCGACGGCCAGGATGCGCCGCCCTCCCGGATGGGACACTCCACCGGCCATTGGGAGGGCGGCACGCTCGTGGTGCGCACCGGCCGAATCAATTGGCCTTATTTCGACCAGAACGGCCTGCCTCAGAGCGAGGCCATGGAAACTGTGGAGCGCTTCACGGTGAACGAGGAAGGCAGCCGGCTGGACTACGAATTGGTCGTCACCGACCCATGGCTGTTCACGGAACCGGTGACGCTCGGAAAGTCGTGGCGCTGGATCCCGGGCGATGCGGTGCTGCCGTTCAACTGCGCGGACAACTGAGCGAAACCGCCCACCGGATCAACCGGACCGTCCGCGCCCGTCACCCGTCGATCTCCGGTGAACGCGTTGGACAGGAATCCGGGTGCGCCAACAGATTTGTCCAGACATGAGTGACCACCTTTCCCGTTACCACCGCCAAGCGCTGCTTCCCGGCTTCGGCGAGGACGGTCAGCGGCGTCTGGGCAATTCGACCGCATTCATTCTGGGGTGTGGCGCGCTTGGCAGCATGGCCGCGGAACTCCTCGCCCGATCCGGCGTCGGTCATCTGATGATCCTGGACCGCGACTTCGTCGAGATCACTAATCTGCAGCGACAGGTGCTGTTCGATGAGCGGGACGTTGCGGACGCCATCCCCAAGGCGCAAGCCGCTCGACGCCGACTCGTGAAGATCAACTCCCGCGTCCGCGTTACGGCGATCGTGGACGATCTCAATCATGGCAATATTGCCCGCCACGCGTCCGGAGCCGACATTTTCGTGGACGGACTGGACAACTTCGAAACTCGCTATCTTGTTAACGATTACGCGGTAAAGCATGGCGTTCCCTATATGTATGGCGGTGCCGTCGGCACGATCGGCGCGGCGTTCGCGATCCTGCCCCACACCCCGGCAGGAGATGCGCCCTGGGAACAGGGTGCCGCGGGCAACCGGGCGACACCGTGCCTGCGCTGCCTCTTCGAGGAAGCGCCGCCACCTGGCGCCACGCCCACCTGCGACACCGTGGGCGTGCTGGCTTCCGCCGTAACGACCGTCGCGAGTTTCCAGGTTGCCGAGACGCTCAAGGTGCTCACGGGCAACTTCGACCGAGTCTGCCCGACCTTGCTCCACATCGACCTGTGGACGAATACCGTCATGCAACTCAAGGTCGCCAGCGCGTACGAACGCGATGCCTGTCCGTGCTGCAAACATGGCCGCTTCGACTACCTGGACGGCAGATTGGGATCCGGGGCGACGACACTCTGCGGCCGGGACGCCGTGCAACTCACGCACAGGCAAAGCCCGGGAGGGCTTGACCTCGACCGTGTTTCGGCACGCTTGCGCGAGCATGGCAATGTGGTCGCCAACCGGTATATGCTCCGCGCCAACATCAGCGACGGCGGCAACGCCTATTCCCTGAGCCTGTTCCCGGACGGCCGCGCCATCGTTCATGGCACGGCGGAACCGAACGTGGCGCGCAGCGTGTACGCGAAATACGTCGGTATCTGAATCGAACCGCATTGACGGAGACCAACATGTCAACAATCCGAGTCCTCGTGGGTACCAAGAAGGGCGCCTTTATTCTCACAGCGGACGGTGCGCGCGAAGACTGGTCCGTATCCGGCCCGCATTTCGCCGGCTGGGAGATCTACCACGTCAAGGGCTCACCGGTGGACCCCGATCGCATTTACGCTTCCCAGACCAGCGAGTGGTTCGGCCAGGTCATTCAGCGCTCGAACGACGGTGGAGTCACGTGGGAGCAGCCCGGATCGGGCCCTAAGTTGCCGGAAACGCCCCCTGGCTCGGAGGACGGCGAAGCGATGCCCCCCCAGGGCAAGAGCAATATGTTCGTCTACGACACCTCCGCGGAAACCGGCAAACCCCTGACCACCCACCAGTGGTATGACGGCACCCAGCATCCGTGGGAATTCGCGCGCGTCTGGCACCTGGAACCCTCGTTGACCGATCCCGATGCGGTCTACGCGGGCGTTGAAGACGCCGCCTTGTTTCGAACCACGGACGGGGGCCAGACATGGCACGAACTCGCGGGTCTGCGCGGGCACG
>JAAXHE010000027.1:11734-57662 GCA_012271065.1 Candidatus Latescibacterota bacterium | reverse complement strand
TACCTTTTTTATGAATTATTCAGGTTCAATAATAGTACTCGGAACGATTTTGAAAAATGTCCACCTCGCTACGTACAGCGCGCCCGATACGATCATAGTAGGACGTGTCGTCCTTCTGCCATTTTCGGAATATCGCCCAGCATCCATAGTCCGCAATCTGCAGACCATAATGTGAGCGTGATTCGTGGTGTAGTATGCGGTACTTCATTCCTTTCGGTCGCAACTCGGCCAACGCAAGTTGAATGCCTTTTTCGACTGCTCTTCGCTTCTTGTTTACCGGAATGGTATCCGTAATCACGATGAACTCGTCAGCGCCGGCTTCCAACTCCTTGGGTAGCACATCCTGCAACAGGCGGACCAGCATTGCCGGGTAGAAACGCCTGTCTTCCCTCACCGGCGGCGCCGCTTTTCTCTTCTCGACGACCAAGCTGTCTATGCACATCCCATCAAGATGGTCTGCGATCGTATCAAACACCCTGTTTCGAATCGGAACGCTGTCATTTGCGCAATGGAAATATTCGATGTCCAGACCAGATTCGACGCAATCGTATTTGTACGCGTCCAGAGCCACATAACCCGGCATTGGACGTCGCATAGCGACACTCGTTAGCACGAAGTAGCGTGTACCTATTGACGCTGAAGTCGAAATTGCCTGACTCGTCGAGAAAGATGTAGGCGCAATGCGCCAAGGTTTTATCTCCTGCTTATTCCTTCTTCAGCAGCGCGATCCGGAATTACTATACCGCGTCTACCTGTTGTATTTGTAGTAAATATAGCTATTTGAGCTGTCGCAAGCCAGATAAAGTCAAAACGTCCGACCGAAACTCGTCCATGGTATTTCGGCCGTGTCACGATTGGAACGTATATGTGTTTCATTTGGGATACGCTTTAAAAAAGACGGAGGTGTCCATGGCAAAGACCGAATTCATCCGCGCCCGCGTTGAACCTGAGTTGAAGGACAAAGCCGAAGAGATATTTTCGAAGTTTGGATTATCGCCAACCGACGCGATCACGCTGTTTTACGTTCAGGTCATCCTGCACGATGGTTTGCCCTTCTCGGTGAGGATTCCCAATAAAGAGACCAAAGAGGCAATGCGGCAAGCGGAGACAGGTGAGGGCCTTAACGAATATGTCAATCTACGGCCGCTCAAGACCCGGCATGGGTAATCGGAGGTTCTGCGCACCGCATATCGGTTTGAAGAGGAAGCCGAATACGCTGTAGCGCGTACATAATCAGTGCGCTGTACTTTCGTGTCGCTGGCGACAATAAAAACCTCGACAGATGCAACAAGCCCCCAAGAGATGATTCTCCGGGGGCTCTCTTTTCGCACAGACTTTAGACAGCAAGCCGTTCCAAGCTCTACGCATCGCCGTTTAATTACGCGGGTAAATACTATTTATGATATAGTAGCTTCTGCCGAAATGGTCGCAAGAGCCTCACGTACCAGCCGAGATGCTGTTTCGATTTCTTCGTAGGTCGTGAACCGGCCAAAGCTGAAGCGGATGGAAGCGTCGCTTTGTGCGTCCGACAACCCGAGGGCTCGGAGCACGTGCGACGGTTCGGGAATGCCGGTCGTACATGCCGCGCCGGAAGATGCCGCGAGTCGCGGTTGAAGGACGCCGAGGATATCTTGCGCATCGCAACCTTCGAATGAGATGTTGGCGTTCCCAGGATGGCGGCTTTGGCCGACGGGTCCGTTGATGGTGATGGGGAATTCCCCATTTTCGAGCAGGCGAAGGAACGAATTCCGCAGGCCGCCGACCCGTTCACGTTCCTTCTTCTCTTCTTCGCTGCCAACAATCTTCGCTGCGACTCCCATCCCAACGCAAAGCGGCATTGGGACCGTACCTGAACGAAGGCCCTCCTGCTGTCCGCCCCCATATATCATCGGCTCGACAGAGTCCTTGAGATCGCGCCGGATATACAATGCTCCTATACCCTGTGGGCCGTGAAATTTATGTGCCGATAGGCTGATCAGGTCGGCGTGCGCGGCAAGCTCACTCACGTCCATCGCGCACGGCGCCTGCGCCGCGTCACAATGAAACAGAATGCCGTGTGATGCGAGTAGTTTGGCAATCCACGGTATGTCCTGAATTGTTCCTACTTCATTATTGACAACCATCACTGAAGCCAAGAGGACGCGTTCGTCGACGAGCTTCTCCAAGGCATCGAATTCCACAAACCCGTCGCGGTCGACCGGAATGGTCTCAATGGAGACACCATGATTCTCTGCAAGCGCCCTGGCCGACGCCAAAACACACTTGTGCTCGATCGCACTGACCAGAATGCGATCTCGACCCTCCGGGAAACGCCGTGCGAGACCCTGAAGGGCGAGGTTGTTCGCCTCTGTAGCCCCTGACGTGAAAACCACTTCATCGACGTCTGCGCCAATCAGATCCGCGACCGAATCCGCAGCCTCACGAACGGCTTCACTAGCGCGCCAGCCCACGATATGGTCGCTTGAGTGCGGGTTGCCGAACGACTCGCCCCAGTACGGCGCCATTTTCTCCAGTACTCGAGAATCGACCGGCGTTGTCGCCTGATAATCCGCGTAGATTGTGACAGATTGGCTCACAGTTTGCTCATTTCATTGGGTTCATGGAAGTAACGTAATGGCAGTTCGGGCCGAACATAAATCAAGATAGGTTCTTTATGTAATAAAAACAAATAGTTAAGACGATATTTCAAAATATATGGTTCGTTTCTTGGCTGAAATGTCCCAAAGGCCAATCTGAACGCCTTTTGCAATTGACAATACTCCGTTTTGTTACTATTGTCAAGCTGGACGTTCCATCCGGTGGGAGCTGCAATGGGTCGAGGTCCCTTATACGAAGACGGCTACCAACCGCAACTGTCCGGTCACGAGACCTTTCCGCTCAGATACGGGTGGCTCAAGAAGGCTTTCGATGCCGTACGGAGTACGGAAGGCTGCGAAGATAACAGATCGGTTTTCTTGGCGGACGACGCCATCGCACGATTTGGGGTTGGCAAGAATATGGTTGCCTCAATTCGGCATTGGGCGACCGCCGCAGGTGTTATAAGAGACGATTCACCCAAGATAAGAACCACGCCACTTGGTCGGCGAATATTCGCCACCGACGGACTTGACTGGTACATGGAGAATCCGGCTACGGCGTGGCTTATTCATTGGCAGCTCTGCGGTAAACCTAAAAAAACCACATGGTTCTGGGCGTTCAATCATTTTTCGGCACCGTTCTTCGAGCGGGAGATGCTCATACGGAGCCTGGAGAAGCTCGCGGACGAACAGGGTTGGACGAAGGCGTCTCCTGCTACGATCCGGAAGGATGTCGCATGTTTCGTTCGCACGTACGTGTCGCTGCCTCCGTCGGGTAAGTCAAGCCGCGAGGATACGTTGGAATCCCCCCTCACGGAACTCGGATTGATCAGGCCCATAGGAAAACGCGACGGGTTCCGCTTTGTAAGAGGGCGCAAGCCATCGCTGGGACAGGGTGTGTTCTGCTATGCGGTAACGGAATTCTGGCGGGACCGACCTCAGAATGCCCGGACCCTCTCGTTCGAAGTGCTTGCGCATGAACCCGGATCACCGGGAAGGGTCTTTCTATTGGACGAAAATGACCTTGTAGATCGTCTAAATGCTCTTGAAGACGTGAGTAATGGCCTCTATCAGTGGTCTGAAACGACGGGACTAAAGCAGCTTGTTAGGAATCGTGTGTCGGATATTGGCGAAGAGGTCGAATTCATCAAGGCAGACTATAGCAGTGCGTGAACACGGGGACACGTTCTGATGGCGCTTGTTGATCGAATTCGGATCGCACGGCGATTTCAGCGCGCGATACGTATTGATACCGACCTCTGCGATCCTGCTGCATTGGATGGATTTATCTGTCCTAGATCATCCGCCGAGGTACTCGAAACAATGGCCCGACATGTGATGGAGACCGGACAAGGCGCGTTTACGTGGACGGGTCCGTACGGCAGTGGGAAATCTAGTCTGGTGGTTGCCCTCAGCGCCGCGTTGAACAATAGGGGTACACTAGCACGCAATGCACAGTCAATACTGGGTCGGAAAACCGCGTCGATTATCTGGGAGGCGATGCCCCCTCGCACGAAGGGTTGGCGCATCCTGCCCGTGGTCGGACGTCGCGATAGTCCGGCGCAGGTCATCGGCGAAGCAATTGCCGAGAACGACTACGTGCCCGGTCATCCGCGGGAGCCTTGGACCGACAAACGAGTCCTTGATCAAATCGATGAAATCGCGGCACGAAATCCGCGGTCCCACGGCGGTTTGGTTGTCTTTATTGACGAATTGGGCAAGTTTCTGGAGGCGGCAGCCAACGACAGGTCGGATATCTACCTGTTTCAGGAACTCGCTGAGCGGGCTTCGCGAAGCAGGAAACGGCTTATCGTCGTTGGTATTCTTCATCAAGCATTCGATGAATACGCCCACCGTCTATCGCGTGAGATGCGTGACGAATGGTCGAAGATACAGGGCCGTTTCGTAGATCTCGTCGTCAATACTCACGGAGATGAACAGATTGACCTCCTCGGTCGCGCAATCGAGAGCGACCATTCCCCGAAGACAGCGCGTCCGCTAGCCGCGAACGTGGCGTCACAGATTCAACGGCAGACCCCTCCTTATTTTGTGGAAATGCTGGTAGACTGCTGGCCGCTCCATCCCATTGTCGCCTGTTTGCTTGGTCCCATTTCCCGGCGTCGGTTTGGGCAGAATCAGCGGAGCATATTCGGCTTTCTAAATTCCGCAGAGACGCAAGGGTTCCAAGATTTTCTCCGCAATGTCGGCAACGAAGACGACCTCTACTGTCCCGACCGCCTCTGGGACTACCTGCGAATCAACCTTGAACCATCCATTCTGGCCTCCCCTGACGGGCACCGCTTAGCGCTGGCGATCGACGCTTTAGAGCGCTGTGAGGCCTTCGGCGGCGGCCAACTTCATCTCCGGCTACTCAAGGCAATAGCAGTCGTCAACATGTTCAGTGACCGTTCAGGACTTGGAGCGAGCCAGCGTTTGTTGGAACATGCGCTATTGGAATATGACTCTGAGGATATCGGAAACGCCCTTCAAGATCTGAAGCACTGGTCAATGGTCGTTTATCGAAAATTCGAGAGTGCGTACTCCATATTCGAAGGTAGCGATTTCGATGTTGATGAAGCTGCCGGGCAGGCAATGGAAGGGCTCGGAGAAGTCGACTTCACCGCTCTCAATGCGCTTGCCGGGCTGCAGCCGATTATCGCAAAACGCCACTACCACGAAACTGGAGCGCTGCGCTGGTTCGATGTCCTTGTAGTTCCTCTTGCCGAGGTAGAACAGGCTGCCGCCAATTTCTCACCCCAACAAGGTGCAATTGGAGTCTTTATTTTGACGATTCCGACCCAAAACGAGACTGAATTGACGGCCTGGGAGATTTGTCGCAGGGCTTCGAGAGATTCATCTGAATGCGACGTCGTGGTCGGCTTGTCTCAGCGGGCGTGGGGGATTCCCGCTTTGGCTGCTGATTTGCTAGCTTTAGAGCGTGTGCGCGATGAGACCGCGGAATTATTGGGCGATAGGGTCGCGCGTATTGAAGTTGAAGCCCGGATCAGCGCGATACAGGGCCACCTGGAGAGTGAGCTTTCCCAGGCATTCGATAGCGTGTCGTGGTACCATAAACGAGGCGAGCCCAAACTTCTCCGTTATGCCGAAGTCAACAGTTTGGCCTCCGATCTTGCCGACGTCCGTTTCTGTAGCGCTCTCCGAATACACAATGAACTGTTGGGGCGCACGAAGCCGTCGAGCAACGCTGTTGCCGCTCGAAATACTCTCCTCAGACGGATGGCGTTGCACGAAGGCGAGCATCAACTAGGTATCAAAGGGTTTCCAGCAGAGCGAGGTTTATTTGCTTCTCTTCTCGAGCGAACCGGGCTCCATGCCGAAACAGCCAACGGTTGGCGCTTTGTCGAGCCAGGGTCTGGTACCGAGGACCCACACAATCTGGGGCCATCATGGGAAGCGGCCAAGGAACATCTGAGGTCAAATGCGAACCGCTCGGTATCGGTTGGCGAGATATACGACCTATGGCGCAAAGCGCCATATGGCATAAAGGACGGCCTGCTTCCAATCTTGGCGGCAGCGTTCCTGCTATCTCAGCGAACAACACTGGCATGTTATCGTGAAGGGATCTTTCAGGCCCGGGTTACTGAACTCGACATGGATTTCCTTATTAGGGATCCTTCGGATATTCAACTGCGGTGGATGGATCTTTCCGAGATGTCGCGGCGACTATTGTCCGAAATGGCAGATATCGTACGTGAACTGGACGAAGAGAACACACTTACTCATCTTGAACCCATCGACGTCGCCAAGGGGCTGGTCGCGATTTTCGACAGGTTGCCTCCTTGGGTCGGTCGAACGCAACGCCTATCACGCAACGCGAGGCGAATTCGGCAGTTGTTCAAGCTGGCAAACGACCCGAACAAGCTGATCTTTGATGACATACCGAGCGTTCTGGCTGAAACTCATGACATTAAAACAGTCGACGCGCCGTTGGATGTTGCAGCTTGGGTTCGCGACGGGTTGATGGAGTTGCGGCAAGCATATCCCTCAATGCTTAATCGCATGCGCGAGACCCTGCTTTCAGAGCTTCAGGTGCCCAATGCGTCACCTTCAATGCTTGCCGAGCTACGAGTTCGCGCTGAAAACGTCCGCGAGCTTGGCGGCGACCACCGGCAGGAGGCCTTTATCGTTCGCCTAACTGAATTCCATGGATGCGACGAGGACATGGAAGGACTTGCCGGTATGACCCTCAATAAACCCCCACGGGATTGGGTGGACCCGGATATCGATCGAGCGACGATAGAACTTGCCACGATGGCACAACGGTTTATCCGCGCCGAAGCATTTGCACGTGTTAAGGGTCGCATGGACAAAAGAAATGCGATGGCGGTGATTGTCGGGATGGGTGGACAGCCCAAGCTGATGCATGACGAATTCGAGATCACCGACCGCGATCAACACGAAGTAAAAGAGTTGATTGACAGCGTCGACGTGACACTAAGGGGTAATGGCCAGAAGCGACGTAACATCATTCTCGCCGCACTCGCGGAGGTGAGCGCTCGATACCTGGATTCCGGAAATCCGACACAGTCGAGTCAGAGGAGATCCGACACGTGAACGACAACGGTAACGAAAAACACGTTCTGGGCCTGTCAGGCGGCCGAGACAGCGCCGCGCTCGCCGCATACATGCGTCAAAACCGCCCGGAACTTGACATTGACTACTTCTTTACCGATACTGGCAAAGAATTACCGGAAGTCTACGAGTTTCTAGTAAAGCTTGAGGGGTTTTTGGGTAAGTCGATCGAACGTCTGAATCCCGATCGTGATTTCGACTTCTGGCTGAAACAATACAACCACTTTCTACCGTCTGCACAAAGCCGCTGGTGTACGCGGCAACTTAAGCTCCGCCCATTCGAGCGATGGATTCGTCCAATCCTGGATCGTGGCGTAACCGTATATAGCTACGTGGCGATCCGTGCCGACGAGGAGTACCGGGAAGGCTACACCTCGAAGCGCGATAACTTAGTGGTGAGGCTGCCACTAAAGGACGACGGTATTGACAAGGGCGGTGTACTGGAGATTCTGGAAGGAGCGGGACTCGGGTTGCCGAAATACTACGAGTGGCGGACGCGCAGTGGATGCACCTTCTGTTTCTTCCAACAGAAGATCGAATGGGTTCGGTTGATGGATCGTCACCCAGAGTACTTCGAGGAGGCCAAGCGCTACGAAAAGAACGCCATCGATCACGGATCACCCTTCACCTGGAGCCAGGGTGAATCTCTCAACGATCTCGCGAAACCCGAGCGCATTGCGCAAATCAAGGCCGAACATACTAGACGGCTCGAAAGATTGAGTAACAAGCGTAAGATCAACCCGCTTCGTCCAGACGCGGAGCCTATCGACATAGACGACCTTTATGGTAAAGCCAAGGTGTGCCTTGCATGTCACAAATGATGACGAAGGCCACAACTCATTGTGCGTTAGCTGTTCATTTATTTTTTCGTCGATGGAGCATTGAATGCGCAAAGAAACTAGCGAATGGAGCATTCGAATGCTGGCCGATTTCCAAGGCCGCATCAACGTAGAAGCTGAATATCAACGTGGCAAAGTATGGTCGAAAGCGCAGCAGGCGCTTTTAATCGATTCAATTTTGCGCGGATTCGACATTCCGAAGATTTTCCTTCGTAAACTTCCTGATGGAAGCGAACATTTATTCGATGTAATCGACGGGAAACAGCGGTTGACTGCGATCTGGCATTTTATCTCTGACGATTTGCGTCTACTCCGGAATATTGGGGCGTACGAGGACCTGGGAGATCTTGGCGGAAAATGTTGGTCGGAACTTCCAGATGACGCGAAGGATCGGTTGCAGTTTGCCAATATTACAGTGTCGAAGATCGAGGAGGCCACAGAGGACGAAATTCACGAACTGTTTCTCAGACTTCAACGTGGCGAACCACTAAATGCCGCCGAGCGACGAAACGCGATGTCTGGACCAGTGAGGAATTTTGTCGCCGATAAATTAGCCGCACATTCCTTGTGGGTGGAGACTGGTCTGCGGAGCGCTCGGTATGGAATACATGAACACGCTGCTCTAATTCTGGCACTAGTGATGAAGGGTGGACCAACAGCACTAAAAGGTGCTGATCTTTATCGACTCTACGAAGAGAACGACTTCGATCCTAGTGGACAGGTAACAAACCGAACACTGCGAATTCTCGACGCTCTTAGAGAAATAGCTGCCCTTGAACGGGGAGCTATCCGTACACGGTGGGGGTTGGTAGATTTAACACTCGTCTTGATGCGGCTCGAGGACAACAAAACTAAACTGGAGCCAACACAAATGATGGATTTCTTTAGGGAGTTTGAACAAGAGCGGCGCTCAGTTGGGGCTACCATCAGCGAGCTTCAAACTAAACTTGTGGAACTTTCAGCGGATGATAGTCCTCCTCCAGATGAAATCGAACTGTCACAAATTCCGTCGGATATGTTGAGCTATTACCTTGCTTTTTCTCGTGAAGGAGCAACGGAAGAAAATATAGCGACGCGATCAGAGATTCTGTACCAGAAGCTCGTAGACTATTTGAAGGGCTGTAGGTAAATGAAATGGTCTGATCTTCTATGGGGTAGACCCACATTCGTAATTGCGACCATTGGTCTAACGCTCTTTGGAATACGCGGAAACCCTGATCGGCAATGGGCATGGATTCTTGTAATTGCCAGTTTTGTAATTCTTCACTCAATTGTGAATTGGCTGTGTGAAAGGAGTATCTCGGCTGGTATCGGGCGCAACTATGAATTCCTTCAGCGACGAGTATTGCGTCTGATTGCAGATCTATCGGAATTGACCGCAAGTAAGTTTGATCTTTGGATGGTTGATTTGTACGTACCACGCAGGCGCAGAGGATGGTCAAGCAGACCGCCATTTGTCCCCAAGAAAAAACTCGTGCGGGAGCTTACATCAGCACTTACGGATGATCGTGTTTTACCTGCTGAGATCGAATTGAACCACGTTTTTTTCGGTTCATGTTTTTCTAGTGTGCAGCCTGGAATCTGGTGGGATGACAGACTGGTCAAATTGTCGATAGAAAAGGACAATCGGTGGCACGAGATGGACAGTAAAGTCAACGAAGAACTTGGAGCTTTGTTCGGGGTTGTTCGTGTCAATCCCATAGTTGATGGCTTAGGAAAGCAATGTAGAGGTCTTCTAATTGTCCACACGAGACCGGATTCGGAGGTTGCGACGATAGCGGCGGGTGCTCTTGCACAATCCAAAGGGGGCCGTCATCTGGCTGAAGCGTGTGAGGATATCCATACCTACATTCGGAAGTAGCAGAAATGCCTGAATTTAAATACGACGGACCGGGCCTAACGGTCTCTCGATTTCTCAACTCGCTTTCGGAACAACAGCTTCGGCGATTTTTGGATCCAAGTGTCCTATCGGTCCTGGATGCGCTTTTCGGGGGGAAAATAACCAGTGACGATTTGCAGCGGGTTGCTCGGACGCTCATCGATCTAGATGTATTAATCGGCGAGGCAAAGGGTCGGAAGCTTGTGCTCAGCTTGATCCCTCAGGAGAAGCAGGCCGAGCTGGAAGAGCGTGTCCAGCGCAGCATTAGTCCGGCTAACGCTGATGATTGGGCTGACGCGGAAGTGCGGCGAATGCGTGACTTTTTGGGGCTGGTCGAAGAGCGAATCATTACACCCGAGGTGCCACCGACAGAGTCGATTACGCCGGAATATGGGTTGTTCGATCATCAAAGGAATGCAGTTCATAAGTTGACACCATTGTTGAGCGAAGGTGAACGCCGTGCGGTTCTGCACCTACCGACTGGAGTGGGTAAGACTCGCACCTCAATGCACGTTGTAGCGGATTCGTTATGCAGGTATGACCCGTCAGTAGTAGTTTGGCTTGCGTCGGGAAGAGAACTGCTTGAGCAGGCGGTGGTCGCTTTTAAGGAAGCTTGGAAACACCTGGGCAATAGACCACTCGAGATCGGGACCATGTGGGGCGACAGAACGCCAGATCTTCACAGCTTCTCGGACGGATTTCTTGCCGTCGGGCTGGCAAAAGGTTGGGCTGTGATCTCGCGGACCGACCCTGAATGGGCAGCCCGTCTCTCCTCAAGGGTTCGGCTAGTGGTCTTTGACGAAGCCCACCAGATTATTGCGAGGACCTACAGGCGGATCGCCGACGACCTTACGCTCGATTACCGATGTGCCCTATTGGGGCTGACTGCCACACCCGGGCGAACTTGGTCTGACATCGACAAGGATGGAGAACTTGCCGAATACTTTTCCGGAAATAAGGTCACTCTCGACGTTCCCGGCGATAATCCAATTGAATTCCTTATAGACAACGGGTTTCTTGCTCGACCGACCTTTCGAACGCTTTTTGCAGAGCCTGGGCTCAGTATCGACGAATCAGAATTGGATCGAATCGCAGAGGCTCTTGATATACCTGAATACATCGTATCCAATATGTCGATAAGCGAACAATACGTGACGGCTATACTAGCAGCGATTGACGGATTAGTAGGGGGTGGACATCGGCGCGTGTTGGTATTTGCAGCCTCAGTCACACAAGGGCAACTCCTTACTGCGATACTTGTCGCTCGGGGAGTTCGGAGTGAGGTAGTGACCGGCACGACGCCCGCGCGTGTGAGGGATCGCGCTATCCGAACTTTCAAATCAGATGACGAGGTTCCAATGGTCCTAGTCAATTTTGGTGTCTTAACCACTGGCTTTGACGCACCAGAGGCGAGTGCCGCCGTCATTGCCCGCCCGACAAAGTCGCTTGTGCTATACAGCCAAATGGTTGGACGCGCGATCCGTGGCCCAAAGGCAGGAGGCACGGAAGCATGCGAAATCGTTACCGTTGTTGATCCAAACCTTCCCGGGTTCGGTGACGTGGCGATGGCGTTTTTGAATTGGGAGGACGTATGGCAGTAACCGAATCTGGTACACAACTAGAATTTTCGATCGTTGACACAAGAATGACAGTCGAGGCGATGCGAGACAGCGGGTATAAATCTACCACGCATGCGCTTGCAGAGCTAATTGACAATTCAATAGAGAGCGGAGCAACAGCGATCGAAATATTCGGAGTTAGTCGACGTGATGACCGCACGGGAAGGTTCACTTTAAGGGAATTGGCTGTCCTTGATAATGGGGAGGGAATGGACAAGGGTACACTTAGGGGAAGCCTGCGTTATGGTCACGGAACTCGACAACAAAGACATGGTATTGGCCGCTTTGGACTTGGTCTTCCCAATTCATCGATGTCCCAAGCAAGACGGGTAGATGTCTGGTCATGGCAAGCAGGAGCTACAAATGCGTTACATGCGCAGCTTTCCATTGACGATGTGGAGCAAGGCGCTCGTGAAATCCTCGAACCTACGCTCGAGTCTATACCACAGGTTTTCCTCTCGGCGAGCCGAATTGTATTCGGCGATACCGGGACTCTAGTGGTTTGGAGCGAGCTAGATCGAGTCGAATGGAAGCAGGCATCGACGACTTTCAAGCACACTGAGACCCTGCTTGGCCGCATATATCGCCGATTCTTGGCCGAACCAACGGAGAGGCTTGATTGCCAAGACCCCAGAACCGATGAAATCGGGCCTCAGCGAACCATTACCTGCATACCCATCCACGATAACGACGGTTTGATTGAAATACAACAGGACGGTGTTGTAGAAGTGAGACCGAACGATCCTCTCTACCTCATGAGCGGGACATCGTGTCCCGAGGATTTTGGTCTTGGTCCAATGTTTAGAAAGTTGGATGGGAGTCCCTTTGTCGTACAAGTTAGATACAAGGAACGGGTCTACGACGTTCGTGTAAGGGCGGCCTATGCCCATGCGTATGTTCGGGACCCGCTATCCCTATGTGCTATGTGGCCCGAAGAGTGGAAGGGGAGGGATGCCGGCCATACGCCGTGGGGAAAACACGCCGATCAGAATATGGGAATTTCGTTGATGCGGGCTCACCGCGAAATCCAACTGGATGACTCTTGGGTAAGCGGCGATGATCCTAGAGAGCGATGGTGGACCGTAGAAGTGGACTTCCCCACCGCGCTTGACGAAGTGTTCGGAGTTACAAATAACAAGCAGGGGACGATGACCTTCCAACGCCTTGCTCGATACGACTACAAGAGGGAACTGCTTCCTGGCGAAGTTTCAGAAGGTGATGTGCGTCGACGGATGGAACAGGACGGGGATCACCGAATGCACCTTCTGGATCTTCGCAGGCAGATTATCAGGGCAATCGCTGCAATGCGCGACAGAGTCAAGAAGGCGAAGCAGGCTCGTGGTCGCCGCCACAGTCTTGATGAGGACCAAAAGGCTGATGCAAAGGCAACTGCCGCGATTAAACGCCGCATGGAGGAAGGCCACCAAGGAGAATCGGATCGAGCCGGTGAGACCGGTACCGAGGAGGAACACAAAAGGGTACAAGTCAAATCTCTCGTTGAGAAACATCGCCATGACCGGAGTGATGCGCGACAACGAGTAGATGAGACAATTGAGGCGGGGAGTCGGGTACGTTGGATCCAGTCTGCCCAATCTAGCCCGGCTTTTTTTGATGTTGAGCCACTGCCGAACGTGATTCAAGTCGCGCTCAACACGAATCATCCCGTACATTCGCACCTTTTCGACATCATGAACCCAGATACAGACGAACTAACCGAGGATGAAGTTCGGGAACGGCTTGCTAGAGCTTCTGCGGCTTTCCGCATTCTGGTATACTCCTGGGCTCGCTATGAGGAGGAGCAAACCGACCGCGCACAGCGTCAGGTTCGAGATGCGCGTTTTCAGTGGGGAAAGTACGCAGAGGAGTTCTTTGATGAAGACGATGGTTCGATCGTGCCAACCGATTTGGTATAGTGGAATATGGCAATAGGAAATGAAACCCAAGGCGGTCGAATTCGTGATCTATTCAAAAGCGCCGTCCACCAGGTGTCAGTCGTCGCACCGTTCATTAAGGTCGATGCCCTGAAGTCATTGCTTGAGGTTATTCCTGCGGATGTGCATCTTCGATGTGTTACGCGTTGGCTTCCACGGGAAGTGGCGGCGGGTGTATCCGATCCTGAAATCTTGGGGTTGCTCAATAATCGCGGGGATTTTACGCTTAGCCTTGTCGACAGGCTGCATGCCAAGCTCTACATTGCAGGTCCACGATGCCTCGCTGGTTCAGCCAACGTGACTCTTGCGGGGCTCGGAGAAGTGGATGATAGAAATATCGAGGTTCTCGTGGAGACGACAATTGAGGATCCTGGAATCGCGGCAACCCTCGAAGAAATCTCGCAGACGGAACGTCCGGCAACTTCGCACATGGCGCAGAATGTTCGTAGCCTGGCAGACAATCTTCCAAGCACAATGACATCTACGTTTGATCTTGGTGTCCCTTGGTTTCCGATTAGCCGCCGGCCCGAATATGCATTTGAGTTCTACGAGCAGCCGCCGGACGACTCCATAAAGACCGCCGACCGCGTTTTATTGAGGGACTTGGCATATTCCAATCTCCAGCCGGGACTCGACGAAAATGGATTCCGTACTGCGGTCCGCACTATGCTGTCGGACATACCGATCTGTAAAGAGCTACTCGACTCCCAGAAAGATGTGACAATTACGAGAGCAGACGCCTACGCATATCTTGACGAGATTTCAGGAGAGGAGATTACCACCCAGGACCTATGGCTTGCGTTTGTCAACTGGGTAGCATACTTCTTCCCTGACAAAGTCATGAAACAAGAAATATCCGAGATTGCACTTCGACGCGCCCAACCAATATAACGAGGAGGCTGATTGGTTACGTCGATGCCACGTTTAGCTAAGGTCATGTCGATGTCTCGAACTTGCCGGTTTACAACGATATCGGAACGAATCTGCTTGTGCTGCAATAGCGGTCGAGTTACTGCTGGCCATCGTCCAATGCGTTTTGAGAGAACCTATCAAACAAAACAACACCCCGAGAGAGTAACCTCCCGGGGTTCTTTCGTGCGGTTAGTCTTCAACGTGGCTGCCTATCTGTTCCCGCCAGGTCAAAACGACGTACCGAGCTGGAGGTAGGGAACGGTGCCTTTTGGGTGGCTGAACCCGTATCCCGCGCCGGCGCGGAAGCGGAATGGAACGTAGAGGATGCCGAAATCGTAGACGAACTCGGCGCCGGCGGACAGGAGCGGTTCGGGTATGTTCTTCGATGAGTAATCCCGCCCCCAGGAGTTGCCCGCGTCGGCGAAGAGCGTGAGAAAGGCGCGTTCGAAGTTCAGCAGCGGCGTTCGGATGGTGTGGTTGACCAGCACGGGCATGTAAACTGAACTGCTGCGAGGCGAACCAGACGTGCATACCCGATGTCTCGGGGCTCACTTAGCGCCGCACGAGAAAAATCCGCGACTTGGTTACTTCCACAACCGCACGATGAATCGACTCTGTTCCTCTATGAGATCGGGCTCTGTACCGTTGTGGGCACGCATACCGGGAATGATCTTGTTCCGAACGCCCATTCCTCGGGCATCCGCGTAACCGTAGTCACGCATTATGTTTACCAGCGTTTGGTTGCGAGCATAGCGTGCGCCAACTTTCATCCCCTCGGTAGTCACAGTGTTGGGCAGACGGCCAGGGCTCGTAATCTCCAGACGATCAGAAAAGATCGAGAGCATAATATCGGTACCAACGATACTATAGTCCCGGTGAACGAGTGCGTTCACAATGGCTTCACGAACGACACTCTCCGGGTAGTCCCAATGGTCGATCCTCCGGGCGTTCTCCAATCGGGCTCTCGGTATTGTGTTGCGCCGGACAAAGTCCCACGCCTGCTCAACGAGTCCGGACTCTACGACGTTCTCGTGCTGGCCTAACGGAACCATAGGGCCGCGGAGGTTCTCGTCGGCGCGGGTTGCGTAGTCAGGTTCATTTCCCGGGTAACACAGCGCACGGATTCCAGATTGCGGTAGGTAGCGACTAGGCGCTCTCCCAAAAAGCAGGACACCGTCGATCGTGGCGACTTGGTGGCCCGCGGAAACAGTCATAAGGTCGATATTCCGTAGCAATGTCTCCCAATCCTCACGATCGTCCTCAGCAGGGTGCGTCCCGCTGAGAACGCGAATCAGGTAATCCCGTAGTCGGCGATGATCGAAAGCGTCGAATCCGGCACCAGGTACCGGTTTCAAGCCGTAGTGCAGCCGCCCGGATGCCTGGAACATCCGCTCAAGTTCGTCTTGGCTGGCTTCTTGTGAGGTGTTACCGACGCGGATGAAATAGGTCTTGCGTCTGTTATGAACACGCGCATACGGCTTGTCCGGTCCAGTCGTGACTCGAACCGCAAGAACGTCTCGCCCCGATCCTGCGTCTCTCACCCAGGAAAGAAACGGGGTTACCGGAGGAGCGATTTTCACTCTGCAAAGTTCCACAACCCACTCTTCGAGGTTATCACGGGTAGCCCCCGTGATCGTTCCGTCGTCCTCCACCCCTAGCAGGACAACCCCGCCGTCCAAGTTAAGTAAGGCAACTAGCCCTTTGGCGACGTCGTGATTTGCCAGGTCGTCGCGCTTGAACTCGACGCCCGAATCTTCGCCGCTGGCGATTAAGGACTGAAGTTCGGTTCTGTTCACTGAATCTCCTCAGAACCCGTACTTTAACCGTCGAGTTTCGAAGGCATCCCTGCCACCTTCGAGGATCTCTTCGACTAGTTCTCGCACGGGTTGTACGTCTATTGAACCCATATGTTCGGATGCAACGTTCGCGTTACCGCCTTCCGCCTCTCCGGAGGCGGTAAGCCCGATGATCAATTCGGCGTCGCCGAGTACTGGAATGTTTGCATTGTGGGTTGAGAAAACAAACTGTCGACGGCGTTTCTCTTCACGCATTCTGGGAACCACGCCTTCGGTGATAAACCGGTTATCGAGATCGTCTTCTGGTTGATCTACAATTAGCGGAGCGTCGGACTCCAACAACAGAAGAAGCAAGACGGCTGTCGCCTTTTGGCCGGCTGACACGGATTCGAGCGCTTGCCACGACGGCGCCTCATCCACCGGCGCCGTGTTAAGTTGGATAGAGGTCGTGGGAGGCAGATCGAGTTCTTCGATGCGCAATGGCACCTCGGGCGCCGCGTCGGCAATGTTACGGGCTTGCGCGGGAGTAAGGCCGTATCTTCCGCGCAGTTCATCGGCTCCTTCGCGGCAGGCGCTCGCAAAGTCGATAAGCGATATCGAAGGCAAGCTCTCAAGCCGCTCCATCGTGTTCGCGAGTTGTCCTCCCACCTCGGTACGGAGCAGCGCGTAAAGCGGCTCTCGGTCTCCAGCGGCGGTGACGTTCACTTGGACCCTACCACTGAGTTGCTTGCTAACATTTTTTGCGGCCCGATCTAGGCGACGAAATTCTTCGGCTTTTATGTCTTCCCAGTCGGCCAACAGTGAGCGCCGCTGCGTGAGGTGCTCGTTCTTTAGTTTTGTCAGCAACGTTTGGCGTTCGCGCAGCGGTCGTAGAGCCTCAATCTCCCGTCTCAGGCGTATGAACTCCTCGCCGTCGACGGCAGTTTGTTGTAGTTCGCGCAGAATTTCCTCGTAAGCGGTTTGGACATCGTGCTTTCGCTCGTTCCAACGGGACCGAATACGGGCGATTCCATCGTCAACTCGCGAAAATGCCTCCTCAATTCGACGCACTAACTCTTCAATTTCCCGGCTAAAGCGTTCTAAGAATTCGTCTGCTTCCGCGAGGATCCGCCGGCCGGGAAGGTCCTCAAGTGCCTTCGGGGAAAGGAACACACGGTCTATAGGGATCTCATTTCGGAGACTGACTAAGAGTTCGCGAATCGTCTCTAAACGCTGGGGAATCGAATCGAGCACTCGCTCTTCGCGAACGAGCAGGCTTCGGTCGCGAAGACGGTCTTCAAGACCGGCCTCCTGGAATTGGTTCAACGTCTCTTCGAGACCAGGAAGCGTGGCCAAGCGTTCTTCGATTTGGCGCAATTCCATCCGAACGTCTAGAATGGACCTCCGGGTCTTCTTCAAGTTGCGGCGCAGGTTGGTTTTCTGTTGGAGAAGTGATGGGTCGCGCTCGACGAAACGGTCAAGTAGACGGGTGCGTTTCTCGCTGTTCCTGGCTAGCTCGGAGATCTCGTGCTGCCCATACACTTCGATCCGAGGGACAATGTCTTCGGGCCGCAGATTCAAGACTTCGCCGGTTTCATGATTGCGAATCACAGGCGGGTTTGGGACGGTACGCTCGATTCGGTATTCGCGTTGTACCGGTCGGTAGGAACGTACGAGCAATGAAACCTTTGTTCCACTTCGCAGGACCTGACGGATAATCCCTTCGTGAGCAACATGGGCGTCTTCACCAATGGGGTCGAGGCCAAGGACATATCGCAGGCTTTCGACTACCGTTGATTTACCTGTTCCTCGGCCGCCAACCAAGACGTTTAGATTGGAATTTAAGTGAACAGCGGCACCATCCAAGAATCCGCCATCCCATGCCATTGCTACAAGCTCTACATGTTCGTCCGGCGTTGGATCACTGTTCAGCCGGATTCGCGAGGACGGATCCAGGAATGCCTGACGTAGCCCTTCGATTGAAACCTCGGACATTTTGATCAAGCAGGTGGCTGAAGGATCAGCCAGATCCTCGGGCTTGACGACGTCCCTGGCGTTTATTGCAGCGGTCGCCAGTTCTTGGCTCACAGTGCGAGTGCGTTTATATTCGGCGTTCTTGTTCTCAATGATTAAACGCACATCTTGTGGTAGCCCCTGCACTGACTCAGGAATCTGGACCGCCAACAGAGTTTCATTCAGCCACGCCCGAATCCGAGCTTGCCCCTTGAGAACCTTGAAAAGACCACCGTCATTTGTAACATGGGCAGCGACGGATACGCCGCCTTGATGTCGAACCATACGCAAGATTTCATTGAAGCTCTTGTCCGAAGAGATTGGAGATGGCCTGGTGAGCGTAATCCCGAACTCGCCAAGGAACCGTTGCAACTGTTGATCTTCGGTCTCTTGGGGATAAATACACAGGATGTGCACACCCTCACTCGAAGAAAGTTCGAATCCCGGGAAGACGTGAATACCGTGGCACAAGGCAGCGTTTCGAAACACAGAAACACCACTGGCATCATTGTGGTTGGTGATAGCCAGGACAGAAACGTCCATCTCCGCGGCTTTTTTGACGATGGCTTTCGCGTGGCTCTGCGGATCAATCGGGCTATCCTGCCCGCGGAAGGTACCGCTATAGTCAGGGGGGTTGACCTGAAGTGCGCAACGGTGAAAATCCGCGCCGGAAGTCAGCGCAAGCGCCCTGCTAATTGGGTCGTCGGTGTTCACTCACCGCCTCCGTATCCTCAAAGGATCTGAGGTGTCCTATCACTGGCGTGGCAGCGACTGGGGCTTTTTCTTCCTAAGATAGCCGAAGCTTCCTGGCTGGGCAAGCATGAAAGGGTCCCGAAAAGACTTAGCTGCCGTCTGATACAAAGTGTCTGAGGGTTGATCGTATGCGGAGAGCACAGGAGGATTCAATGTGGTCGCCCTCCCGTTTTGCAACGGCAAGCTGCTAGCCGAAAAAGTCCGGGAACACCTCGGAAGTGACAGGCCCCGAGTACGGACTTCCCTGGGCCTGTTGCCTACGTACAGTCTTCAGTCCGGCCTGCAGATTTGTTACAACCAGGTCAAAACGAACATCCGAGGAGGAAGTAAGGCACGGCGCCTTTTGGGTGGCTGAACCCGTATCCCGCGCCGGCGCGGAAGCGGAATGGAACGTAGAGGATACCGAAGTCGTAGACGAACTCGGCGCCCGTGGAAAGGAGCGGTTCGGGCGTTTCCGGTGCGGAATTACCCCGCCCCCAGGCGTTGCCCGCGTCGGCGAAGAGTGTGAGGAAGGCCCGGTCGAAGTGCAGCAGCGGCGTTCGGATGGCGCGGTTGACCAGCGCGGCCGGCAGGCGTAACTCCAGCGACGCCGACCAGGCGCGCCGTCCTGATCTTTGCGTGCTCTTGTAGCCACGCACGGGAAACAGGCGCCGCGACACGCCGCCAACCTTGTAGTATCCCCTCCCGCTATCCGGCCCCCCCGCCGCGCCCGCGCTCGCCCTGAGCGCCAGAACGGGCGCCGCGAATCCGCCTCCCGGCAGTTTCGCGTAGGTCCTGAAGGCGCCGGAGACGGCGTCGACGGAGCGGTCGTCCAATGAGTCACTGGCCAGGTCGAATCGCCGCGTCGCGCGAACGAAGAATGTCGCGCCGCCGGCCCTGCCCATCTGAAACGCGTGCGACCTGGCGGTGGTAGCCGAGAAATCCGCCGCGACTTCTCCCAGGGTGCTGTGGGGGCTGTCGTATTTCGACAGGTCCGCCGGCTGAAGCTCAGAATCCAGGGCCTCCCGGTCCTCCCGCAACAGGCCGCCTGAAAGCGTGAATGAAACCGTCCTCCACATCCTGGGGCGCGCAAGGTTCATCGACACGACTGCGCGGCGCGTTCGTTCCAGAATGAACGTGGAATCGGCCCTGACGCGTTCCTCGTCCCAGTTCTGCGACATCAATAAGCCCAGCGTGGGGTTGCCGAGTCCGGCGTACCGATACGACAGAACGCCCGCGCCCCTTCCTCCCGAATATCCTCCTGCCGGCAGAAAGATTCTGGTTCCGACGCTGTAAGCGTGCCGGCCCACCAGGTCGATCCCCGAGGTAAAGGCCCCGACCGTTGTGCCAAGCGCCTTCGTCTGGAGCGTCGGGCCATTTCCGGCGCCGGAGAGGGTCAGCGTCGCGTACGGCACCCAGTATCGGGGCCGGAGCGTGGACGACGGCGAATAGTCGCGCGCCTGCCCGCCGGCACGTGCGCCCCGCTCATCCGCCTCGGATGCGATCGATGCGGCCGCCATCCCCGCCGCGGTGCGCGTTGAATCGGCGGTATATCGTGGCGCGGCATTCGGATTGAACGGCATGCGTTCGATCTCCCAGCCGTCCACGTGATACCCCGAAAAATAGAGCCATTGTCCCGACGGATCCACGCTGGGCCACGCCGCGCCGGTTCTGACGTTCGTAAGCATGACCGGAGGCGCGGCCCGCCCACTGTCGACCCGTGCCGCGAAGACATTGAGGATGCCGGTCCGATCGGACGACCATACCAGCCACCGGCCGTCGGCGCTCCATGCGGGGGCGAAGTCCATCGCACGGTCATCGGTGACATGGCTGACGAGGCCACCTTCAGCGTCGAGGATGACGACGTCATGATTCCCGCCAACCCAACGTGTCGCCGCGATCCATTTTCCGTTGGGGGACACCGCCGGGAACGCCCACTGGACGCCGGCTTCAGGGTGCAACAGCGGCTCGACGGCCCCCGTGCGGGTATCGACTCGAGCCAGTCCCGTCGCGCCGTTTCCTTCCAATACCGCGACGGCCCGATCGCCGGGTCCGGCCGACGGCGCAGTCAGTCGCGCGCCATGCGTCAACCGGTCCATCGCGCCGTCCCGGGACACCCGATAGATATCGCTGAACAGCCGGTATCGCCCTGAGAATTCCAACTGCCCGGTGAGGACGTCGCCGCCGGGCGTGAACGCGAACCTGCCCCCACGGATCCGCGTGACAGTCGTTTCGCCGCCGCCGTCCAGCCCCCTCGAAATCAGCCTGGGATCCGAACGGCCATCCCATCGACGGTAGACCAGCGTCGACCCATCGGGAGACACCCGCGGGTAGAGCGCGTAGCGGGCGCCGCTAGTCAGCCTTTCGGGATTGGAAATCGCGCCAAACCTGGAGAGGCGGGCGTCGAGGCCCGCAACCGAATCACGCCACGCCTTCGACCATTCGGTCCACTCGCTCGACAGGCTGGCGCCGAATGCGCTCCTTCCCGCGGCGTCGAGTCGATAGGGTATCCACTGCCGCTCGACGGCTTCGACGAACGCGGACATGCGGTCCCGGCCGTACTTGCGCATGAGGTGCTCGAAGAACATAGATCCGTAAACGTATGCGCGGAGTCCGCCAGGCCATTGCGGCGACCATCCCCCCGCCTGTCCGATGGACTCGAAGCGGCCCTCCAGCGCTGCCGTTCGAAGCACCATGTTGTGGTAGGTTCCCAGGACGCGGCCCTGGCCGGTCATCGCGGATTCGTACCAGGTGGCGATGCCTTCGATGACCCACAGCGGCGTTGCAATGGCCGGGAAGCCGAAAACGGGGACCGGGATCCGTCCAAACAACCCCCGAACGCTGTACCGGCCGCGACGGTCGAGGTGAAAGATATGCGTCAGTTCGTGAACGATCAGAAGTTCCATCCAGTCGTCGAAGTGGCCGAGCAGGAAGCTGTCGACAGGCGGCCGTGCGTACAGGACGATGCGGTTCGACGGAAACGGGGTCGCGTAACCGTTGGCGGCATCGATATGATCGGTGACGACGATATCGATCATTCCGCCCGGTCCGCGTATGAACCTTTCGGAAAGCCGGGCGTGGGCCCACTCCGCGCGATCGGCTGCCCGGCGCGCCAGGTCTTCCAGTCGCCCAGGGTAGGTAACGTGGAAGTGTTCCGTATCGAGCGTGCGCCACGATTCGTCCGGCGGCACCCGCTGGGCCGACGCCGGTGCGGAGATCGCGACGAGCGCAAACAGAACGGGTATCACATTCAGTGGGGATGAAATTCGTGCCATTGAGATCCGTTTTCAGGTGTAGATTCGGCGCCCTGTCGCGGTTTCGATTTGCTCAGTGGCAGAATAACAGGTCCCGGACAAGGCAAATCCGGTTCAATAGCTCGATCACCCCCTCACCGGCGCGCCCGCGGGCTGGCGCCCTTGACTTGCCGACTCCCCCTCAAGGGGGAGTGATGCGCGATGTTCCGCGATGCATTCGGCGATAATCGTGATACCCTGACTCTGACGCCTGATCACTGACTCGAATCCCGGTGCAGGCCGCATCGATGTAAAGCGCGGAACGCCGCGTAGGGTTCTTGCTTCCTGGGTTCGGGGATCGGCTATTCCTCCCGTCCCGTGACGGCGTCCCGGATCTCCTGAACGCTTCCTTCCAGCCGGTCCAAGCGCTGGTTTGTCGCCTCGACGTCTTTCCGGATCTTCGTGACGATCGCGGTCTGCTCGTCGAGTTCCTCGGCTTGAATGGATTCCTCTTCCTTGACCAGAATGCTCGTCAGCGTCGCGGTGAAGACGCCCACCAGAACCATTCCGGTGATCACCAGAAAAACCGTGAGGATTCTGCCGGAAGCGGTTTCGGGGTTGTGGATGTCGGCGTACCCGCCCGTGACAAGCGTTGTAAAGCTCCACCAGAGGCTCTGCCAGAATCCTGAGCCCGACTCCATGTGCTCCAGAAACATGAAAACGACGGCGCCGAACACGAGGGACAGGAGGCCGTAAAGCAGGGACCTTTTGAGCAGACGTACGTCCAGCGTGGTGCTGAGGTGGTCCATGCCTCGCCAGAAGAACAGGCCGATGCGCATCAGCCGCAGCGCGCGTAAGATCCGCACGGCCCGCAGCAGACGCCCCAGACGCACCACGCCGAGGTCGCCGGAGGCCGCGATAACCTGCACAGGAGGAAGCGGAATGGACGTGATGAAGTCGATCCAGTTGTTCTTCCAGTACCATCTTTTGGAAGCGGCGAGCCTGTGTTCGAAGATAAAGTTGGCCATGAAAATAGCGCAGCATACCACATCGATGATCCAGAAGATCCACAACGTACCTACCGAGAAGTGGGGGTGTACTTCCACAACGGGGTTCTTATAATTCTTCCCACGATCCAAAATGTCCACCCCTGTCAACTTTCCATGGGCCACCTTTCCGGAAACGAGCGCGCCTGACCCGGCCAGATCCACGATGTGTATGTTCACGCGTTCATACCCGGCGCCCTGTTTTTGTATGACGATATTGCTGATCTTCCCCTCTTTGACTTCCGCCCTGGCAGCCGCGCCGCCGCCGTTCGCGCCGATACCGAGCAGGTCCACGACAAGGATCGAGATCAGAAACAGAATGAGAAAGAAGATGATGATGTCCTTCACGTGGACGTTCCGGATGCCGCCCAGCTTGTCGGCCTGCCGGTCCAGCAGATGTTTCTTCTGGAAGGCCTGGTTGATGACCCTGGCCTTGTCCTCCAGTTCCTGTTTTTCCTCGTTCAACGTCGAGATTCGCGAATCGGCCGCATCCAGATCCAGTTCGTAGCGGCCGTGCTTCTTTTTCATGGCAACCGTGTCTGCACTTTCGGCCAGGCGGCTGATTTTCTCTTCTTCCTCGGCCAATTGCTCGTTAACGCTCTCAATTTCCCTCGCGACCACGTCTCTCATGCTCTTGATGCGGTCGAGGGAACACGATTCGATTCGCTTTGGATTTGACATCGCTGCCCTTGCAATCTCCGGTTCAGGTTATGTCGGAATAGATGGGGACTAGGATACTTCGCGCACCGGGCGATCATCCCGCCGATCCGCCGATAACGGCGCCGAGGGCTTGATCAAAGGTCCGAACCTCACTAAGGCCCCGTCGCCGGCAACTGGCCAGGTGGCAGAGGTCCCTTGCGTCCAGGGTGGGATGTTGCTCGCAGAGCTGACACGCGAGGATGACATCCGCCTCTTCGAGGGGCCATACATCCACGCGGAATCTGGCGATCAGCGACAGCGCCGCATTGAGCGTCTGCAGCCTCGCCACCGGCAGGTAAGCGTGCAACAACTCCTGCAGCACTTCCGCCGACGTGCACAGAGGCGTGCGATTTCGGGTGCAATCAGTGAAAAAGCCCCGGGCAGTATCCCGGAGCGGATGCGGCCTGCCCACGGCGTACATAAAGACGTTTGTGTCCACAAAGATCACGTGTTGGATATACCCCTTCTACGGGATTCTTCGATAACTGCAAGGTGCTCATTCCAGTCAGGTTCCCGCGCGGGACCCTCCAGCGCGTCGCACGCGCGAAAGAACGCCTCCACGTCGGACGTCGACTCGAAGGGTCGGGACCGCTGCTGTTCCTCGAGTCGCTGGTGGGCTGCGGTTCTCAGCCATGCGCTCAATGTCTTACCCTCTCTTTGCGCCTGATGAACGAAGCGGTCGCGATCCTCGTCGGATAATACCAATTGAACTCTGGCCATTTGGGCGCCTCCTCGTTCGCGTTAGGATGTGTATGTATGATACACATCCTCATCAGAGATGTCAACCCTTCATTCCCACCCCGTCGACTTCACCTGCGTCCGCGGATGTAATGTATGGAGGGTAGGGGCAGGTTTGAAACCTGCCCCTGCGGACGGTATCCCGGATTGGGTTTTCCCGTCGATACTCCGCGTCATTTGCGGTTTTGAAAACAAGGGGAATTCTTATTAGCGAAATAGGTCGGATACGCTAATAAAGAACTCCCTGTAAGAATCAATGTTTATTCTGCATCTGAACCCGGAAACCGGGTACGGATGTATTCCCTGGCGCTATCGAGTGAGAGCTTAACGGTTCCCGGGCCGCTGCGCACGAAAAAGTCGCCTCCGCTCTCCTTCTCGACTCCCTTCCACGAAAGAAACACCGGTTCCGGGCTGCGCTGGCAACTCACCACGCAGACTTCCTTGCCGTCGACGATCTGCATCCCTGGATTAATACATGTTCCGGCTCGGTCGCCGAGACCATTGCGCACCACCTGCGCGAGATGGAGCATGAACTTGTCAGGCGTGTCGAGACGGTCGTGTTCTATGCCGACGGCAGCGCCATCGTCGGCAACGCCGAGGAGAAGGTCTCCGCCCTCCGTGTTAAAGAAAGCCGCAATAGTCTTGAGCGCCGCATGGGTGATATGTTTATCGTCCTTGCGGTTTTCTTTAAGGTTCCATCGCAGGGTTGACTTGAACTCCAGTGTTTTCGACTCGCCCTGTTTGATGAGGTCCTCCGCACTGCGATTGGTGCGCAGATATTGATCGAACAGAAGGTCCTTGATTACATCTCCAAAGGCGCGGTCATCGGTGATGCGTTTATATAGATCGAAATTGGAATCCACGATCCCCTGGATGACCTCCTCGACCTTGTGATCGAAGGTCAATCGCACGTTTTCACGCGTATTCACACGCGCCGCGGCGCCGAGTGCGGCGTCGTCCGTGAGCCTGTCCATCATCTGGCCCAGGGTGGCGCGGTGCTCCTGCCCGAGTTCGACACCGAAACGCTCGTTCAGTTCGGCGATGATCCGTGAAAGGGCTTCCATTTCTTCCGGTTGCAGCCAGTACGTGTCCTTTGCGCCGACGGGCTCGAGCGTCGTCGTCCCGCGTTCGAAGTTGATTTTGCCCTTCCGGGCTTCCTGAATTCGATACGACTCCATGTCGATATTTTGTTGGACTTCGAGAGGCAGCTCGGCCCTTTCCATTGGCAACAGACGACGTAAATGCCGCGAGAACACGTACAGTTTTTCCAGGTCGGTGTCGGTGAACGGAAGGATCTGAGAGAGAAACGCGTAGAGCCGAACGTAGTCGATGAGTTGTCCCCGGAATTCCTGCTGCTCACCTTCGTCCAACGCCTGAAAACGCTGGACGACCGGATTGAGCACCGCGTGAAGCCGGTCCTGCGTCGTGTCGCCGTCGAAGTAGATCTTTGCGAATTCATCCACATCGGACTGATCGAATACCGGGAAGCCGGACAGACGCGTCTGGATCTCGTAGAGCAGGTTGGGATCGGTCGCTTCCGACAGCAGTGTTGTTTCGTAATAGGGCTCGAAGGCCTTCTTGATCTCATCGGCATCGTTGGCGAAATCGAGCACCATCGTGCCATCTTTTCCCGGCTCCGTGCGGTTAATCCGTGAAAGCGTCTGCACCGCGTTCACGCCGCCCAGCTTCTTGTCGACGTACATCGTGTGCAGAAGCGGCTGGTCGAACCCGGTCTGAAATTTGTTCGCGCATATCAGGAATCGATATTCCGGTCCTTTGAACGTCCTGGCGGTCTGTGCCTCCGAGACTCCGTTCATGCCGGGCTCGGTATAGGACCGGCCGCCATCCTCGACGGTACCGGAGAACGCAACCAGCGCCTTGAACGGGTGCCCCTGCTCGGCGAGAAATCCGTCCACCGCCAGCTTGAAGCGCACGGCGTGCAGGCGCGAGCGGGTGACGATCATGGCCTTTGCCTTCCCGCCGACCTGGTGTTGCACGTGCTCGGCAAAATGCTCGACCATAATGCGGACCTTCCGGTCGATGGCGTGCGGGTGCAGGTCGACAAACGATTTGAGCAGGAACGTAGCTTTGCGCCTCTCGTAACGCGGGTCCTCCTCTACGGTCTTCAGCAACCGCCAATAGGCTTTGTAGGTGGTATAATTTTCAAGGACGTCGAGTATGAACCCTTCTTCGATGGCCTGCCGCATACTGTACAGGTGAAACGGTTCGAACGAACCGTCCGGTCGGCGGGCGCCGAAAAGCTCCAGCGTCCTGGGCTTTGGGGTCGCCGTAAAGGCGAAGGTCGAGAGATTGGGCAGGCGCCCGCGCTTCTCCATCTCTGCGAGGATCGTGTTTTCAAGTTCCTCTTCTGGCGTCGCGGCTTCGGACTCCTCGCTCTCCGCCTCCTCGAGCGTTCCGGAAGCGAGCACCGCCTTGAGGCTCTTGGTGCTCTCTCCGGATTGCGAAGAGTGTGCTTCGTCGACGATCAGGGCGAAACGCTTGCCAGGTAACTGACCGATTTCCTCGGCAATTACGGGAAATTTCTGCAGCGTGGTGACGATGATTGTCTTGCCGGATTCGAGCGCCTCTTTGAGTTGGCGCGAGGTCGTGTCGATGTTTTCCACAACACCCAGGGTCTGCTCGAACTGCCGCATGGCGCCCTGGAGGGCGCGGTCCAACACGCGCCGGTCCGTGATTACCACGATCGAATCGAAAACGCGTCGGTCTTCGCCGTCGTGCAGCGTGGATAACTGATGTGCGAGCCATGCGATGCTAAACGTCTTTCCGCTTCCGGCCGA
Organism: Candidatus Latescibacterota bacterium; assembly: GCA_012271065.1. Next base: position 30,279 of record JAAXHE010000027.1, on the reverse strand, counting down.
GTGCTGGATGAGATAACGCTGTCCGGCGCCGGTCTTTCGGGCATGGGAAATGAGCTTTCGCACGCAGTCGAGTTGCTGGTAACGCGGAAAGACCAATGACTTTCTGCCGGTCTTCCTACCGTTCTCGTCTTCCTCCTCGACTTCGTGTATGAACTGGCGCACCAGGTCGAGCACGCTGTCTCGGGACCAGGTCTCCTCCCAGAGATACGAAGTGGCATAGCCGGACTGCCTGCTTGCGCGCAGCCTGTTTGCAGGCGCGCAGGCAAGCGTGGGCGGCACCGGCGGGTTGCCCGCGCCGCGGTTGTTGCCCTGGTTAAAGGGAAGGAAGCGGGTGTTCGGACCGGCGAGGCGGGTGGTCACGTAGACCAGGTCCGGGTCGACCGCGAAATGGGCCAGGCAGCGGCCGTAGGCCAGCAGCGACTCGCGTGGGTCGCGGTCCGTCTTGTACTGGCGGATCGCATCCTCCACGGACTGACCGCTGAGCAGGTTCTTGAGCTCGGCCGTGAAAATGGGGATGCCGTTCAGAAACAGAACCAGATCGAGGCTCTTCTCGTTCTTCGTGCTGTAGCGGATCTGGCGCCCGACCGCGAAGAAGTTGGCCATGTGCAGGCGGCGCGTCTCCTCGTTGAGCCCGCTGGCCGGCCGGAAATATGCCAAGCGGAACGTGCAACCCATGTCCTTGATTCCGTTACGAAGGACGTGGAGGACACCGCGTCGTGCGATTTCAGAGGATAGACGCCGCAAAAATCGCTCTTTGACCTGAGCGCCGTAGTGCTGGGACAGCTTCTTCCATTCCTTCGGCTGCGTCGCTATGATGAAATCCAGAACGTCTCTCGGTAGAAGACAGAGCGCGCGGTCGTAAACTTCCGGTTTGCGTTTGAAATAACCGCCCGGTTCCATCCCCTGGCCGGCAAAAGGCAGTGCACCCTCGCGCACCCCGGTTGGAAGACCACCCGACTCATCCTTCCCCTGGCCGAGCAAGGCCGATTCAATGGCGTCTTCGAAGGCTTTTTCAGATACAACGGGATTCATATTTGTGCACTCGCGGTTGTGTTGGTTCCTCGTTCGTCTGTATTCTCGATATATGGCGCATCAAGCACCTGGAGTACCGCGTCCGCACAATATACACGATTTCGCTTTGCAGCGCCAAACGGTGTGACAATACCAGCCGATTCCAGCCGGTCGACGGCACGACGAGCCGTGGTATAAGCGACCCCCAGCTTCGACGCGAGGAAGGGAACGTTCCAGAACGGGAATTCGACGAACAGTTCCAGGACCTTCTCCAAATTGGCCGATCTGGCTCCGGCCAGTTGATCCGACCAGAGATGGAATAATTCGTCGATGCGGCGAATCCGCCTTATGGCGTCCTCTGCCTGCTCGCCAACACCTTGCAGAAAGTACACCAACCACGACTCCCAATCTCCATCTTGTGTCACCGCAAGCAGGTGTGTGTAGTACTCCTGACGCGAAGTTTCGAAATAGGCGCTTAAGTAAAGAAGCGGCGTTGGCATAACGCCACGTGCAATCAACAGCAGCGGAATCAGCAGCCGGCCGACGCGTCCATTTCCATCCAGGAACGGATGAATGGCCTCGAACTGCGCGTGCATCAGGGCGGCGTGTATAAGTGGAGGCAGAGATTCGTCGTGCAGGAATTGCTCCCACTCCCCGAGGCAGTTCATCAGCTCATCCGGCGGCGGTGGGATGTAAGTGGCGTTGTTTATCACGCTACCCGGTGCGCCGATCCAATTCTGGCTGCGGCGGAACTCCCCGGGTTTCGCGTGATCGCTGCGTGCACCCTGCATCAGCCGTTCGTGGATTTCACGGACGAGGCGCAACGATAGCGGCAGCGTCTCCAAGCGATCGATGCCGTAGTCTAACGCGACAATATAGTTCTCGACCTCCTGGAGTTCTTCGGAGCTCTTCTCGACTTTCGCCCCGGCATTTGACGCAAGCAATTCGCCCAGGGAAACCTGCGTACCCTCGATGCGGCTGGAGAGTTCCGCTTCCTTATACAGGAACGCCCTGATATAGAGATGCGGAACCGGCATCAGCCTGCCTTCCGCCGCGAGTCGGCCCATCGCGTGGTCGGCACGAGATAACGCGAGGGCCAGTTCTCCGTCCCAGGCTATATTCGGCGGAAGCGGGGCCGGAACGTGTGCGTTATAGCCTCGCGGACATTGGACCGTGCGACCGCTGGGCCGACGTCGACGATTGTTTCCGGATGCCAAAATCTCTCCTTGATTTCGACTGTGAAAACAGAAGCGAGCGTTATTAGCGTTATTGTTTCAATTCGCAAATAATATACATCAAGAGCACGGACAAGAAAAGAACTGGCTTCCATTATCCGAGCCAGTTGAGGGTAGATGGTGTAGCCGAAGAGATGCCCCACAAACCGCAAAGCTCAGGGGCTTACCAATGCTGTAGATCCCTTACTTTTTTGAGTTTGACTTAGTACTGGATGGTACGACGCTCGTTGTTTTCTGCTGCGACAATACTTTAATTCAATTTGTATAAAATCGGCAAGGGTAGAGTCACCATCTGACTGTTCCATGTTTTGTAGCGTGTCAAAGTCCCAGAACGAACCGGGCCCGTTCCCGTCTCAGCATTTCGAAAGGTGTCATACACTTGACTCCAAGTCCGATACATACGTCGGGAATCTTGACTTTACGCGGAGACGTGGATGTTTACTCATGTGTGACAACTGTATGCTTTCCGGCACAGGCCTGAGCAACCAGATAATAATCCGCTTTCTGGAAGAAAGTGCTAATTGCCGATTGGTCATACGATTGACCCGTAACCCAGTCGCTCACGGTTGCCAACGCAGACAAGAGCGATGTGTCCGGACGGAGGAAGAAAAGGTCGCCTCTGTCCCCCGACCACTCGGCGAGTTCATCCTCAACCGCCAATAATTCGTCAAAGACCTTTTCGATGCTGTAGACGTTACTCTCGTCGTTCTGTTGTATCAACCAGTTCCAGAAGGCAGGGCAGAAGTCAAATCCGTAGTGCAGGTTTTTTGCACGGATGAACACGTCGGCGTCGAGCAAATAGGCCATTCAGAGCCTCACCCCAAGGCTTTCGGCGACACGCTCAAACGTGGATAGCTTTTTGACTCCCAACATTCTGAAGGACTCGGTATAGGAGGTTCGGCCCTCCAGTGTGCTCAATACGAGAGCCCGCGCTAATCGTTTGCTGACCCGTGCACCCACGTTTCGAATCGCGTTGCCTCCACTGCTGCGCGGGATTCCACGCAGGCGGTCCAACTCATCCCAGTACGCCGACCAGAACGAATCCTCATCCATACCTCCCATATCGCGGACGCGTCGGAGGATTACCAGGGTACTGACCTTGAAACGACGCGCCAGGCGCTTAACCTTGATTCGTAAGTCTTCGGGGACGTTAAGTCGAATATATGTTTGTAAATAAAGGCGATTAGACGGCGGATTACCAGGATACACCAGGTCACTGGACGTGAAGGGAAAAACATCCTTCTATACGTCGATAACGCCCCGTTTCGGAGGGTTTTATCGCGTCGCCGCGTTGCTGTTTTTTCGTATTGAGGTTAATATCTACACCCAGATCGGTACTGGAGTACATCTCCTGCCGGATCATTTCAGCAGGTACGAGCAACTCTGCAGCTACCTGGTTGCACCAGCGTTCAGTCGCGTGATCTGGCATCGATACCGCCTCGGAGTTGGAAACGCCGGACTCGCCGAGCCAGAGATGAGCTATCTCGTGAGCCAGGGTGAACATCTGAGCGGCCTTCGTATCCGCTCCGTTTATAAACACAAGGGGCGCTAGGGGATGCGAAAGCGCGAAACCGCGGAATTCTTCGGGATCGAGGGAACGATGCGTATTGCTACCTACAACGCCACTGACCATTACCAGTATACCCAGGGCGTCTGCCTGGTCGATGAATTGCCGCAGTGCTTCAGTCCAGGACGGTAGTCGCGCTCGCTGATCGACATTGAATCCGAGGGAGTCGCGCATCCTTTTCGCAGCCGTAACGGAATCCACGGTTGTGTCTAAACTGCCGACGAACGACAGAGGCGCTTCGCCGGCGCTGCGGGCTTCATCCCGGTACCAGTCCTGGCGCTGTTGGCACAGGTAAAGCGTATCCAGCAGATCCGGGGATGGCCTGCGGACATGAACATCTCCCAGGGTCCGAAAATCGGTGATAGGTAGTTTTTCCTCGGGCGGCTCCGTGAGAAACAGGTAGCCGATAGGCGTATACGTGGTATTGGCGAAGGTCTCCAATTGCTTCAGTGTGGGCAAGATTTCGCCCCGTTCCCAGGCATTGAACTTTGGAAATCGGCGCTGTAATTCATGAATACTGCGCCCGGACCGCTCTCTCGCCCAGCGCAGAAGCGCCGGCTGTACGTTTACGCGATTCATGCAGCCTCCTGGCGTACGTCGATCTTTCCCGTCACCGCCGCGGAAATCAGGGCCTGTCGGAGTTCCTTTAGACGATCGATAGCCTCGGACACTCTGTCTACAAGGGCCTCGATTTGCGCTGTCTCGCGGTCGAGGAAGGCGGCAATAGCACATTGCTCGTCGATAGGTGGGAAAACTATATCTAAACAGGCCAGTTCGCTCGCGTTTATTGCCGGATAACTCACCCCAACAGAATGCGCAACGACAGTTTCAACAAAATAGGGAGCTGTTGCAGCATAGGCAACATATCCGTAGTCCATTTTGTGAGGGCGAAGTACCGCAAAACCGGTTGAAACGATTAGGTTTGCATCGGTGGTCTCGATTTGGGCTATGGCCCGTAGATAGGTACGAACTGTGGAGACTATAACGTCACCTTGGCGAACAACGCGGCGAGCTCGAGAAGGTGCGTCCTCAAACACCATCACTTCGACATCAGTGATTCCTTGAATAGAATCGACGTTTCCAATGTCAACGTATGCAATTTCCGTACCTGGATCGGTGGTTTCGGGCAGGGCTTCGTCGTTGACTGTTGTAAGATATTTCAACCGCTTAACGTCCCAATGCGCCGGGATTTTTCCCAGCCACTCGACGCCCGAGTCCTTCATTGGCACGTTGGGGTCGAGGCCTCGTGTCACGGCGAGATTGATGAGCGCGGTGCGCTTTTCCTGGAGCAACTCAATAAGTCGCTCCTTCTTCGCCACAAGCGCGTCGACACTGGCCGTCTCGCGGTCAAGGAAAGCAGCGATGACGCGTTGTTCGGGGAGGCTGGGCACAGGATGACTGAAATCGCGAATGAAGTCATCTGAAATACGTTTCTGACCACCCGCCCCGTACATCGAAGATGTACCGATGCGGCGAAAGTGATCGCTGAAGGTCAGGTAGAGGAGGAAGCGAGGATCTACATGGGATGACGTCCGAAGGACGTGTAGCTCGGTCGTTCCGAAACCGACATCGTTGCGCAGGCCGGTGGCCATGGCACCCTTACCGTTCTCAAAACACGGTGTGATCTTGGCGACGATGACATCCCCGTTGCGGAAGTATGTATAGCCTTCAGCAACTTCCGAAAGCGCCTTCGTCGAATCGAGATCAATGCCACCGTATTCCTGAACCGCTTCCATGGGAACAAACGAAACCTCGGTCTCGGGATCGAAATCCCGCACTTCCTGCTTGGAGATGCTCGTTTCCACAACAAAGCGAAGCCGTTTCGCCGCCCAATGCGCCGGAATCTCTGACAGCCACTCAACGCCGGAGTCTTTGTAGGCCGGATAGCGTTTATACTGCCGGATACCGCTTTCGGATGATTTCGGTTTTCCTGAATATGTTGTCATCAGTTTGCTTCGTAACCGTCTTGCAACAGGGATCCTGGCTATGGCGAAAGAACAGAATATGACCAGGACCAGGGTCGTTCAACCGTTTTTGTCAGGAGACCTTCATGCGAGATTCGAAATCCAGGAATATATCCGACTGACGCGACGTTGCGCTTTTCTTAGACAACCTTATGTCTTTCCGTGCCTGGCACCCGGCCTGGGCAGCGTTCCCTTTGACACCGAAAATCTATTACCATATTCTTCTCAACGTAAACCACGAGTTTTCGGAGGGGATTTAACAGCGCAATCCCCGCGTGTCCGATAGTATTCGCTGTAGACTCTCCGATATCTCCGGAGGTATTCATTTATACCGTTTATCACGGCGGCAGCTATAGCCGCAATCAAGGAAGCACCCGCCCTGATTCGGGAAGGTGTGTAGATATGGGACCGCATTCGGAACCGGAAACGGTCCCAAACGTCTTCAGGAACTGCCGACCCGGTTGACATGCCGACCCTGCGTACTGCGATTACGGACATCCAAGAACGCTTGGACGCACAAGAAGCCAATGCAGAATCCCAGGCCGAATTAATCGTTCAGCTTACCAATCACAACGCGGCCCTGGTTCGCTGGCTACCCATCCTGGTAATCGTATCGGTCATCTCAGGGGGAGTCGCAATCGCTGCTCTCTTACTGGCCATCCTGCAATGATCTCAACAGGAATTTACGCATCGATACCGCGTTTGCCAACGCGGTACACCATGAACGAAAGTATCACGTCCGGTTCGGAGGGGGGGCGACGAAAAGGTGCTCTGTTAACACCAGGGTAACTCGCCGGTGGCCTACCCTACCACTTTCGGCATGTGGCCTGACAGTCCAGCCTATGTGAGAAAAGCCTTCCAACCCGGTACCGCCCTTCAAAAAGAGGGGCGCAGTTCAAAACTCCCTCAGGCGGTTCAGCAGATCCCTTGCGTGCGGGCAGGCGTCTTCGACAAGACGCGGGTCGATTTTCGCCAGGAGTTCAGAGGCGATTTTCCCCTTGGCATAAGGCTTTGAGCACCCGGCGGTAGCCTTCTCGAGCGCATCGAAAACCGTTTCCCCGGGCACTTCTTCCAATTGCGGCCATTGCCTTATTACGTTTGCCTTGAACCGTTCGCCAAAGTACGTCTGCAGTGCATTTCGGTCGGCCAGTAACCACGATTCCATCACCTGCACCATCAGGAATGCCTGATCGTCGCCAGCAGCAGCAGGTTTATGCCAGCGGTCGCGCGTGCGCAGGTGCTGCCAAACTGTGTGACCTGTCGTAACCGGGCCTTCGCTATCTACCAGGAGGAGTGGGACGGTACTATCTTTCGAATCGCCGAGTGCTGTGATAAAGCGATTAAACGTTTGTTGACGCGTGCCTCCACGCACCACTTTCGGCATGCGTCCCGACAGGCCGGCGTTTGTAAGAAATGCCTTCCAGCCCTGGCGAAACTCCGCCCCTAGACGCCGATTGTCTCCGCCACCCTCAATGTAGAGTACCGCACTCACCAGCGATTTCCTCCGATCTGTCCGGAACTCCACAGATTACCCAACGTGTAATCCTTCAGCCACTTGGCGAGATCGCCTTTGTCGAGCCGACGCATCTCCGTCTGTCCGTCGTGCTTTTCGCAAACTATCACGCTCTCGGGGGTGTCGGTCAGCGCGTCCACCAACGTGTCGGAATGAGTCGTCACGATCAATTGACTGCGTTGCGACGCCGAAACAAGCAAATCGGCCACTATTGGCAAAAGGTCCGGGTGCAGCCCCAGTTCCGGCTCCTCAATTACAACCACGGGAGCTGGCTCAGGGTGGAGCAGAATGGCCAGCAGACACAGATAATGCAACGTGCCGTCTGAAAGGCGCGTGGCGGGAATCGTTCGATTGCCGGCTTCTTCCAGGAACAGCGCCACATGACCCGTACCGCCAACGACCGGGCAGATGATGTCAACGATGTCGTCATAGAGCTTCTGCAAAGCATTGACAATTCGCCTCTTATTCGGCCCTGCGAAGTTGGACAGCACGGTAGCTAAGTTGGTACCCTTCTCATTGAGGAAATCTGAGCGGTCGTGCGCGCTGGCGGGTATACGCAATTCTGCCGAAGGCCCGAAAGACCAATTCCTATAGAGTTGAATCGTCTGATAAGATAAATGTAGGTGCCAGAGGGCCGGATAGTCCGTCGGGTTAGCTATCGCCACCAGGGAGACCTGCGGCACCCAATCGCTTCTAAAGTGGATGCTATCGTTGAGAATATGCACCAACTGGCTTCCAGCGGAGTTTGGGTCGGTCGGATTCGGAGAACTCATCCGGAGACGTTGCTCAATATTCTTGTCCAGGGGTGGACGATAATAGGACCAGGCGGTACGGCTATCCTCCGCAAGGCTTTGGAGACCGCCGCGGGAATCACCATACGTTCCAACCGGTAGAACCTGTTCGTTTGCAAACTCCGGGCGTCCGTTTTTCTCCTCAAGAGTGAAAGAGTGCCGCAAACGGTTGCCCTGCGGATAGGGATAGTGGAGCGTGGCCTCCATTGTGATCGACTTCTGCGGTTCTGGTCCGTTCCAAAGTGACCCTTGAAGGCCACCTCTGGGTTGAAGTGGCGCGAAGACATCTCGTGGAAGGGCCTGGAGCAACGCAATCGCCTCCAGGAAATTCGACTTTCCAGATCCGTTTGGGCCAATGAGGACGTTCAGCGGTTCCATCGGCAAGTCGATCCCTTGCGGACCGAACGACAGCAGGCCAGCAACTTTCAACTTATGTATCAACATGTCGCCTCCTCATCCAGGCGTAGCGCTTCTGATGCAGCGCAAACACCGCCCATCAGGATTTCCAGGCCGTTTGCGACGTGGCCCAATGCTTTGAGCGAGAATCCGCCAACGACAATTGTATTGCGCTGAGACACGCATTTTTTCGTACATCTATTTTGATGGACACGACGTCGGCGATCACATAACTCCTATCTCCAGGGCAGCGCTCAGCCGTCGCGAAGGCAATTCCTCAAGTGTTCGGAACAGGGCGCCGGTCGTTACCTTTTTTTGCTGGAGACCGTCCCGCAATGCCTCAATAGCGGTTTCGCGTCCGATCAGGTGTTCGAATCGGAAACAATCTACAATTGTGCGGGCGGGCGAGGTTATTCGCGCCGGAACGCCGTCGAATGTGGTGTCAGACACACCATAGGTCCAGGCTGCGCCGCTGAACCGGATAAGTCGGGTTCTGAATTGCCGAAGCCTGGGGGGTCTCGCCTTATGGGGTATCGCAATCCAGACTTCGTGCGGCAGCCGCGTACCAATTTCGTGAACGCTGAGCGCCGAAAGCAGGCAAATAACGGCATTGGGTACGCGCGCGCATACAGCAGTCAGAGTTTCATGTTCAGTCGGCTCTACACTGGCGAGCCGATAAAGGCCGCGGTTGACCCGCTCGACGACGCCTGTTGAGACCAGACCCTGGAGTTGGTCGTAGGTAATTCCCAACTCGTCGATCTGGCTTGGACGAAAAAAAACGCCGAGACCGGCACTTTGAAGCCGGGCTATGTCGAATTGAATGTTCGGCATATCAAAAAAATGTCGGCAACTCAAATTGAATTGCCGACATTATACAGTACTATCGCCAGGTTGTCAATGGAAAATCCGTCAAATGCTACACGTAACCTCGCGATACTCGAGGTCCTGTCTCATACGGTGCAAGCGCCTCCGATTCCTCTGTACTGGAACGGGTGGCTCAGGCCGTTGAGCCGGACATATCCTTCAACATATCCAGTATGTCTTTTTCGATGGCCTGAATATCGGCTTCGATTTCGTCAAGCGGTCGCGGTGGTTTATACTGGTAGAAATACCGGTTGAAGTTGATTTCGTAACCCGCAAAGCCGACGTGTCCGTCCTTTTTATCGCGTTTCGACGTGTCAATCCACGCGCCTGGCACGTGAGGCCTGACCTCGCGTTCGAAAAAGGCGCGGACGCTTTCAGGAACACCGTCGTCGTCCACGGGATCCTCCCCGTCAGTAAGCGGCACGCGTTCGGAATCGCGCAACTCCGGGTCGGCTTCCGGCGCGCCGTCCTTTCTCCGACAGATCGTGGCCGTCTCATCACGCTCCCCCAGAGCCGTAAGGATAGCCTTCTGCATCGGCGCGGCAAGTATGATGTCAGATCTCTTAGCGCCCTCTGAGAGCGCATCCAGAAATTCGACACGGTCCATATAAAGCGTGTCGGGCAGCGTATCCAGCATGGACAGAATGTCCTTTTGCAGGGCGCGACCTTCGGCTTCTTCCCGTTCGCCTGCATCGCCTCGTTTCTTTGACTTGGCAAGGTTCTGAAATGCTGTCTGTTCGCTCAACCGGGCAATGCGTTCCTCGTTCGCCTGGAAATTGAGCCTTAGTGGACGCTCAACTGTGATCCGCCGATACCCGAATTGCGTGTTCGGGAAGATGCGGCTGACGATCTTTTCTTCTTCCTCTCCGTCTTCGGAGCCATTTCGCGTTTCGCCATCCTGAAAGCCCCGCAGAAGTTTCAGTATTTCGTCGGCTTTGTCCGGCGGTATCTCGCGCCGCTTGTCGCCCAGGCTCCGGCGCATCTGCTTCCAGAAGGTCGTCGCATCGATAAGCTGCACCTTGCCCTTGCGTTCTGGAGCTTTGCGATTGCCGAGGATCCATACGTACGTGGCAATTCCAGTGTTGTAGAAGAGTTGTTCGGGAAGCGCGATCAACGCCTCCAAGAGGTCGTTTTCGAGGATGTGGCGTCGAATCTCGCTTTCGCCGCTGCCTGCATCCCCGGTAAACAGCGGCGAGCCATTCATGATAATCGCGATACGCGCGCCGCCATGTTCAGGCGCCCGGGCGTGAGCGAGCATGTGCAGCAGGAACAGCGTCTGCCCGTCGCTGATACGTGGCAGGCCGGGGCCGAAGCGCCCGGCAATTCCCCTTCCGTGCTCGGACTCGACCGCCGTCTTGTCTCGCTTCCAGTCCTTTCCGTAAGGTGGATTCGCGATCAGGTAGTCGAAATGGCGACTGGTATGGCGATCGTTTGAAAGCGTACTGCCGAAAGCAATGTTGTCCGCGTCCCGCCCCGTCGGGTCCTTTATGTACATGTCCGATTTTGAGACCGCCCACGTCTCCGGATTTACTTCCTGGCCGAAGAGATGAATCTCAGCCTCAGGATTGATGGCGGGGCGAAGGACTTCGCCGTTGCTTCGCCTGCCGCTGGTGATGTGGTCTTTTGCAATCATCAACATACCGCCGGAGCCGCAACATGGGTCGTAGACACTGCGCACGACGCTGGGGCTGGCGATGCGATTCTCGTCACCGGCCAACATGAGATCCACCATCAGATGGACGACGTCCCGCGGCGTGAAGTGTTCGCCGGGATTCTCATCCAGGGCTTCGTTGAAACGCCGGATCAGCTCTTCGAAGATCGTCCCCATCGTCGCGTTGTCGATCCGATCCGGGTGCAGGTCAACGATTTTGAATCGCTCCAGCACCTGGAACAGCAAGCCTGCTTCGTCGAGCTTGCTGATCGTGTTGTCGAAATCAAAGCGCTCCAACACCTCCCGCATGTTGTCGCTGAAGCCCGCGATGAAATTTCGCAAGTTGGCAGCGAGCTGCGGGGCGTCGGCGAGCAACGTGTCGAAGTCATAGCGCGACGTGTTGTAGAATGCGAAGCCGGATGTTCCGCAAAGCTGCTTTTTCATGTCTTCAAGGCCCAGATTTCGCAATTCAGCTTGGCGTTTGAGCACCTGTTTCCGGGTCGGTGCAAGCACGCAATCGAGACGGCGCAGTACGGTAAGGGGCAAAATGACATCCTGGTATTTGCCTCGCTTGAAGCTGTCGCGGATCAGATCCGCAACGCCCCAGATAAAACTGACGATCTCACTGTGGTTCATCAATTCGCTCCACGATTTCGATTGGGCGAAGAACGACGACCCCTATACGCGATTCTCGATCAGTTCGCTAACAATATAACACAAAACGGCAATAAAGAAGTGAATGGGTTTTCGCATTGTAAACAGTGCATGGTATGCGTATGTCGGCGCAGGATTCAAACCTGCCCCGATCGGTAAGTTGTCGGCAGGCGCGTGGGTCTTCCCTTGTTTTCTCCATTGAAGATAAGGAGACCTCTTATTATCGAAAACAGCTTAAATCGACAATAATATAGCGCTCGTGGACAAGAAAAGAACTGGCTTGTCTTCTGCAAGCCAGTTCGTTAGATAGCGTGGCTGGAAGGTGGTCCTTAAACGGTGACGCTATTCGCCCCGCTGTGCAAGGAATCGTGCCAGTGCGCCCGGCCGTCGCGCCACTGCCTCGAGGACTTGACCTGGCGCTTCAGGTGGCACCAGGATCCCTCGGCGTCGAAGATAATCAAGCCGCTCTTCAATCGACTGCCGCTGCTGAATCTTTTTCGTGTTGTTATCAGCCATGGGTTTTCCTCTCACGGACGTCACGCCGCGCGGAACTCCACGACCAGTTCCCGGCCGAGCGATCGCAGGGCCTTGTGAATGCGGTTGGCCGCGGTGTGGTGTCGCGGGTCGAGCATGCGGCGCACGACTTTCTCGTCGACGCCGAGGCGTCGAGCAACGGCGAGACGGGATAGGCCGCTGTCCCGGAACGCGAGGGCGAATGCGGCCTTCGCAGCCATATCGGGCGGAACTGAAACGTAATGCTCGCCGGCGCGCCGGCGACTGGGCGCCGGGATGGGATCGTCATCGTCAATGCGTCCGGCGACGGCTTCCTCGAGCGCGTCGCGGGCTTCCACGAGGGCCGCGGACTCGTCGGCGCCGGAGGTGAGACATTCCGGAAAGTCCCGGAACGAGACGGTGATCTCGCCCGAGAGATCGGGTTGAAGCCGGGCGGGATAGCGAAATTGCATTGCGGTTTCCTTATTGTTGTACTCTTAGCGGAATTCACCGGGGTTCAGGCCAAGCTGACAAATCATCGCAGACAAAAGGCCGGGTCCAAGTTCTTTGCGGCGATCTTTAACCACGGTCTTGCGAGAGCCGTAATACAGGGTGACGTGACTGCCCTTGCCGCGCTTGGAATCAATGCGGACGAAAACTCCGCGCTCGGCGCCGAGTACAAAAACCCGTTTTACAAAGTCACTGCCTTTCACGTCCTAAAAATAGGACATTTGTGTCCGAATAACAATGGAAATACTACCGAATTATTGAATGACGCTGCGTGGACGAACACGAGCACGTGATCCAGGAACACGATACCGTACAGCACGACAAGACCCCGGCGGCATCATTCCGTCGGGGTCTTGTCTTCTTCGTCAGGCCGCCGAATGAGACGGCCGAAAATTGGTGCGCCCACAGGGAATCGAACCCCGAACCTTCTGATTAAGAGTCAGCTGCTCTGCCTGTTGAGCTATGGGCGCATTTAACCTTGATTCGTTGTTTTTCGGGGACGTTAAATCGTTTATGTGCAAGCTGATAAAGGCGATTAAACTGCGGATTACCAAGCCGCAAACTGCCAGTTTGCGCTACGTTAACGGGTCGGCGTCGGGCTTTCGATTGGCATTGAATGTATAGGATAATGCGGGCGTTGACGCTGCAAATTGCCAGTTTGCGCTACGTCCGAACGTAATCCCCGCTGCGGCCGCCGGTTTTTCTCAGGAGGCGGATGTTCCGGATCGCCATGTCCTTGTCCACGGCCTTGCACATGTCGTAGACGGTCAGCAGCGCCACGCTCACGGCCGAAAGCGCTTCCATTTCCACGCCGGTCTTGCCCGTCACGCGCACGCTGGCTTCCGCCTCGATACGATCCTGACCCACCTCAAAGCTGAGTTCGATGCCCGTGGGATCGACCGGATGGCAGAGTGGAATCAGTTCCCACGTCCGTTTCGCCGCCATGATCCCGGCGATCCTGGCGGTTTCCAGCACGTTTCCCTTGGGCATCGCACCACCGGTAACCAGGCGCGCCGTCTCCGGCGCCATGACGATTTCACCGCCCGCAACCGCCACGCGGTCGGTCGCGGCTTTCCCGGTGACGTCCACCATCCTTACGGTCCCATCGTCGGCAATGTGGGTCAGACTCGCCATGCCAATTGTCCGAATGATCCTTAAACCGCGGTTAATTCAGTCAGGTCGCCAACAAAAGGAGGTCCTTTTCGCGCTACCACTCTTCCAACAGCACGATGTCCACTTCCGCGCCGGCGTCGAGCGTGTCCACTTCGGCCTCAACCACAAAGAGGCTGTTCGCCCGCGTTAGCGAAAACAGGTCCGCCGATCCATGGTGGCCCACCCAGTTGCTCTCCCAGCGTCCGTTGACTTCCCCGGACCGGGCCGGCACGAACTGCTTGCGCCCGGGCGACTGCCGGAACCCCTGCGCCAGCCTTCCCCGTACCATCGGCCGGTGGATCTCCGACATCCTCTGCATCTTTCGAACGGCCGGGCGGACCAGCAGTTCCAGGCCCACGACCGCCGAGACCGGATTCCCAGGCAGCCCGAACACGAGTTTGTTGCCGCGCGCGCCAAAGGTGAGGGGTTTGCCCGGCTTCATCCGGATTCGATCGAAGTGGATCTCCACGCCGCAATCCCGCATCGCGCCCTGCACCAGGTCGTATATTCCGGCCGAAACGCCCCCGGAAAGAAGGACGACGTCGCATTCGTCCAGACCGCGGGAAATCACGGCCTTCAGGGCGTCCTCGTCATCTTCCACGATGCCCAGATACCGCGTCTGCGCGCCGGACCGGAGCGCCTGCGCCATCATCGAATATCCGTTGCTGTTCCGGATCTGCCCCGCCCCCGGGTTGCTTCCGGGCTCCACGATCTCGCTGCCGGTGGCGACCACACCCACCACGGGACGGCGATACACCGGCACGCTCACCACGCCCACCGCCGCCAGGATTCCGATTTCCGGTGGACGGATCCACGTACCGGCTTCCAGTACGACCTGATTGCGTCTCACGTCTTCACCCAGCGGCGCGACATTGCGACCCGGCTCCGTTGGCGCCAGCACCCGCACGCCTTCCCCGTCCCGCTCCGGGACGGTATCTTCCACCATCACGACCGTATCCGCGCCATCGGGCATCGGCGCGCCGGTCATAATTCGGGCGGCCTGACCGGGCGCCACCTTCTTTTGAGGAACGGATCCGGCGGGAATCTCTTCGATCACGTCGAGAACGGCGGGACGTTGCCGTTGTGCGTCCGCGACGTCTTCCCCGACCACCGCGTACCCGTCCATCGTCGCTTTGTCGAACGGCGGCATGTCGATATCCGATCGCACATCGGCCGCAAGCGTACACGCCAGTGCGTCCATCAGGCCGGCGTTTGTTTCGTCGATCGGCGACGTATGTTGCAGGACGAGGTCAATCGCCTCGTCCATCGTGATCATGTCCATCGGTGGTCCCTTGCAATGCGCGAATTGCGCCAGACGTCAGGCAATAAATATATACAAACCAGGAACAATTGTCACTTCCAAATGGAATTCGCCAACCTGTTCAACGCCAATGCCGTTCTTCCGGGGCCCTCATTTGACATTACCCCATGGAATGCCTACATTATTATCGGCGGGAAGCGCAGAACACCGGGTTGCCGCCCAACCGCCACGCAATCGCTCCGGTCAGTGGAACACGCAGCCGATTCCGACCCCGTCTCTGCTACAGTGGCTTCATCTTCTATCGCGTTTGGAGATAAACATCCAATGACGGATACTCACGTCAAAACCGCCGTAATCACTGGCGCGGGCACGGGCATCGGCCGCGCCATCGCCGTCGCGTTCTGCAATGCAGGCATGAATTGCGTCCTCGCCGGTCGACGCGCCGACGTGCTGGAAGAAACCGCCGGGTCAGCGCGCAATGCCGCGGCAGAGACGCTCTGCGTGCCGGCCGACGTCACCTGCAGGGACTCTGTCAAAGCCCTTTCGGACCAGACCGTCGAGCATTTCGGGCGCATCGATGTCCTGGTAAACAACGCCGGCATCAACACCCTGCAGCGTGGCCTCAGAGACATATCCGACGAGGACTGGGACCGCGTTGTCGACATCAATCTCACGGGCGCCTTCAACGCATTCCGGGCCGTCATGCCGCACATGGAAAAACAGGGCGACGGGCTGGTCATCAACATCTCTTCCATGGCCGGCAAGCGGTCCGGAAAAATTGCGGGCGTTGCCTATTGCGCGTCCAAGTTCGGCATGGCCGCCCTGAACCAGTCCATCAACGCGGAGTTCCGAGAGACCGGCATCCGGGCGTGTTGCATCTTTCCCGGAGAGGTCGACACGCCCATCCTGGATCTTCGCCCCAACCCTGTCTCCGACGAGAAACGGGCGGCCGCGCTCCCGCCCGAAGACGTCGCCGCCGCAGCGCTGATGGTCGCCCAGCTTCCCGACCGCGCGATCGTGGAGGAGATCACGATCTTCCCGAGACAGATCGTTGAAAAGTAAGGGTCCATAAACGCTAGCCGAACGCCCGGATGACGCGTTCAGGCCGCTGCGCCGGGACAAATTCCTTGTCTGTAGTACGTGTTTTTGTTACATTTGCGTAACATATAATAGATATTTACAAGTAACGAAGGGTCAGGTACGAGTGAAGAACGAAATCGTAATCAACGTAGGGTCGCACGAATCTAGAATAGCCGTTCTGGAAGATGGAAAGCTGGTGGAAATTCTCGTCGAATGCGCCGAGAACGAGCGCATGGTGGGCGATATCTACAAGGGAACCGTTTCCGCGGTGCTTCCTGGAATGCAGGCCGCCTTTGTGGATATCGGCCTTGAAAAAAGCGCTTTTCTCCACGCCTCCGACATGCCCGGTTCTCCCGGCTCAATGGTGGGCCTGAATGAAGAAACCCTTGAGGAAATCGACGCGCGAACCCATGTAAACGGCAAATCGGTCATTCCCATACAGGATCTTATCCAGAAAGGCCAGGAGGTCCTTGTTCAGGTCAAGAAAGAACCCATTGGCACCAAGGGCCCCAGGGTCACGGCGGTGCCCTCCCTACCCGGCCGGTTCATGGTGCTGGTGCCCAACGGGGAGAAGGTGGGCGTTTCCCGGAAGATCACGAACATTCCCGAGAAACGAAGGCTGAAGGACCTTGGCCGCGACATTCGACCCGATGGCTACGGCATCATCGTGCGGACCGAAGCCTCCGGCAAGGGCGACCGGGAGATGATGCGGGACCTCAAGCAATTGATGAATGTATGGTCGCGCATCCAGAAACAGTACGGAAACGCCGACCCCGCCAGCATTCTGCACAAAGAAATGGGGATGACGTCGAGTATCATACGCGACCTGTTTACCGACGAGGTGGACCGCCTGGTGGTGGACGCCAAGCAGGAATACAAGAAGATTCTGGCGTACCTCAAATCCACTTCGCCACATCTCCGTGAACGCGTGGAATACCACAGGGACAGCGCACCCATCTTCGACGCCTTCGGTGTCGAAAGCGAAATCGAGAAGTGTTCGGACCGCAAGGTCTGGCTGAAGGGCGGCGGATACCTGGTCCTGGACCATACTGAGGCGCTGTTTGCAATCGATGTGAACAGCGGCCGCTTCGTGGGCCGGTCGAACCAGGAGGAAAACGTGTTGAAGATCAATCTCGAGGCCGCACGGGAAATCGCGCGCCAGCTTCGCCTGCGCGATATCGGGGGCATCATCGTGATCGACTTCATCGACATGGCCATCGCCCAGAACCGCAAGAAGGTCGAAAATGAATTCAGGCAGGCCGTACGCCGGGACCGGTCCAGGCCCCGTTTCTCGGAGATCAGCGAGTTCGGCCTCATGGAAATGACGCGGCAGCGGGTACGCCCGAGTCTCATGTTCACCTTCAGCGAGACCTGTCCCGAATGCCACGGCAGCGGACGCGTGCCCAGCCGGGAGTCTACGCTCGCCCGCATCGAGCGTTGGCTCAAGCGATCCAGGGCCGCATCGGTGGAACGAAGACTGACCGTGCACGTCAACCCCACGGTGGGAGATTTCATCCTCGAAAACCGCCGCGAACGTCTCAAGAGGATCCGAAGGTCCACCCGGGTCTGGCTGAACGTGGAGCACGACCCGGACCTGTCCGTTGACGCGTACCGGATGTATTCACGGAAGCGAAACCTGGACATTACGGACAAATTTAAGACTTGACAAAACCTGCCGTCTTTGTTACCGTTTTCGGCCCGTTTCACGCTTGAAACGGCCGGATGCGCCAATTCGAATTGCGGAGGTTTTTTCATGTACGCCGTTGTGGAAATCGCCGGTCAACAGGTCAAGGTTCAGGAAGGAGACCGCATTCGTGTCTCCCGCCTGAAGGCCGAAGCCGGAGCGTCACTCACCCTGGATCGCGTGCTGCTGGTATCCAAAGACGGCGAAACCAGCATCGGCAGGCCGCAGGTGGACGGGGCCGCCGTCGAGGCCAGCGTCCTGGGGCACGGAAAGCACGATAAAATCACGATTTTCAAAATGAAACGCCGAAAGGGCTACCGGCGGAAAAACGGCCATCGTCAGCCCTTTACGGAACTCCGGATCGACGGAATCACAGCATAAACCCACTTCTGCCGCGGCGTCGCGATTCTCGCCGACCCGCACGGGGCAGGAGAGGAGGGTATCCGTATGGCCCACAAAAAAGGGGTCGGAAGTTCCCGGAACGGCCGCGACAGCCGCGGACAGCGCCTGGGCGTCAAAGTCTTCGGCGGTCAGTATGTCACCGCCGGCAGCATCATCATCCGGCAGCGCGGCACGCGGATCCATCCGGGAGACATGGTAAAGCGAGCCAAAGACGATTCGCTTTTTGCACTGGTCGACGGCATCGTGACCTTCCAGAACATGAACAAACGCCGAAAGAAGGTCAGCGTCTACCCCTCAGCAGCCCGTTGAAAAAGCCCA
>JAAXHE010000027.1:0-11649 GCA_012271065.1 Candidatus Latescibacterota bacterium | reverse complement strand
GGGACTCGGTCGCGCGCCTTGTCTTCTTCCACAATGGCTCGGCCTCGCCCGAGGAGCGACTTTTTCAACGGACTGATAGCGGAGTAGCCCGGCATTGAAGATCTCAGTGGTTGGCGCCGGCAACGTGGGAGCGACCGCCGCTCAGCATATCGCCGAACGGGAGCTCGCCCGCGAACTGATTCTGCTCGACGTCGCCGAGGGCATTCCAGAGGGTAAAGCCCTGGACCTGGCCGAGGCGGCGCCGGTGGACCGCTTCGATACCCGGGTTGCAGGTACAAGCGATTCCGGAAGCCTGTCCGGATCCGACATCGTCGTTGTTACCGCAGGGTTGGCGCGCAAGCCGGGCATGACCCGCGACGACCTGCTGGCGACAAACGCCGATATCGTCGGTTCGGTCTGCGAACGCGTCAAAGAAACAGCGCCCGACGCCATTGTCATCGTGGTGACGAATCCCCTCGACGCAATGGCTTACGTGGCGCTGAAAGTTACGGAGTTCTCGCCCGCTCGTGTCGTTGGCATGGCGGGCATTCTTGATTCCGCGCGTTTTCGTTATTTTATCGCGGATGAACTGGACGTTTCCGTGGAAGACGTGACCGCCTTCGTGCTGGGGGGCCACGGCGACTCCATGGTGCCACTGCCCCGCTACTCGTCCGTGGCCGGTATTCCGCTTTCCGAACTGCTCGACGAATCCGTCATCGAACGGCTGGTGGGACGCACCCGGAACGCCGGCGCCGAGATTGTCGCACACCTTAAAACGGGCAGCGCCTTCTACGCGCCCGCTTCCGCCATTGCCGAAATGGTCGCGGCCATTGTACGGGACAAGAAACGCATCCTTCCCTGCGCCGCCTGGCTAACCGGCCAGTACGGCGTCCGCGATCTTTATATGGGCGTCCCGGTCAAGCTGGGCGCTTCCGGCGTCGAGGAAATCATCGAAATCGGCCTCACGCCGGACGAACAGAATGCGTTCCATTCATCCGCGGAGGCCGTTCGGTCCAGCGTCCGGAAACTCGATTACTGAAGTCAGCCTTTGTTGTACCGATCATCAGGATTCAATTACGGCCGGGGACCTAAAGGACCCGGTTTCTTTTTTGATCCGCCGGACAGGGAGCCTGTTTTTCTCCGGTCCGAGCCCGCAGATCAGGATTCCTTCAGGAAATTCCTGAGAACGGTGTGGAGAATGCCTCCGTTCCGATAGTAGTCGATTTCCACGGGGGTGTCGATGCGCACCGTGGCGGTAAATGTCGTGACGGCGCCGTCTTCCGCCGTCGCCGTCACGGTCGCGTCCTGCAGCGGGCGCAAGTCGTCGCCGATCCCCTCGATATCGAATACCTCTCTGCCGGTGAGCCCCAGCGAATCCGCGCTTTCTCCGGGTTTGTATTCCAGCGGCAGCACCCCCATGCCCACCAGATTGCTGCGATGAATCCGTTCGTAACTTTCCGCGATCGCGGCCCGCACCCCCTGAAGCGCCGGCCCTTTGGCCGCCCAGTCCCGCGACGACCCTGCGCCGTACTCCTTGCCGGCCAGGACGACCAGTGACACGCCCTCCTGCGCGTATCTCACCGCCGCGTCGTAGATCGGCATCTGCTCGCCGCCGGGCAGATGGACGGTGACACCGCCCTCGGTCCCCGGCGCCAGGTGATTACGGATGCGTATATTCGCGAACGTACCGCGCACCATCACTTCGTGGTTGCCGCGCCGGGACCCGTACGAGTTGAAGTCCTTCGGCGCCACGCCGCTTTCGATGAGGTACCTTCCCGCCGGACTGTCCACCGCAAAACTGCCCGCGGGTGAAATGTGGTCGGTCGTTACCGAATCTCCCAGCATCACCAGCACCCGCGCGCCGCGAATCACCCTAACGGGCGCCGGTTCTTCGGTCAGTTCCGTGAAGAACGGCGGCTCCTGCACGTAGGTGCTGTCCGCATTCCATGAATACAGCGCCGCTTCCTGCCCCGCGATGGCGTTCCAGGTCTCGTTGCCGTCGAATACGTTGCTGTACTGCGTTTCGAACATCTCCGGCTTCAGCGCGTGCGCAATGGTATCCGAGATTTCCTCCTGTGTGGGCCAGATGTCCCTCAGGGTAACCGGATTTCCATCGGCATCCTCTCCCAGGGGTTCGGTGGCCAGGTCCACGTCGACCCGGCCGGCGAGGGCGTAGGCCACCACCAGGGGCGGAGACGCGAGATAGTTGGCCTTTACGTGGGGGTTCACGCGGCCCTCGAAGTTCCGGTTGCCCGAGAGGACCGACGCGGCCACCAGGTCGCCTTCGTCAATAGCAGCCACCACGGGACCCGGCAGCGGACCGCTGTTGCCGATGCAGGTGGTGCACCCGTATCCAACCGTGTGGAATCCGAGTCGTTCCAGGTAGGGCGTCAGCCCGGCCGCATTCAGATATTCCGTGACCACGCGCGACCCCGGCGCCAGGCTCGTCTTTACGTAAGAGGGCACCGTCAGGCCTCGTTCCACGGCCTTCCTGGCGAGAAGCCCCGCGCCAACCATCACCGAGGGGTTGCTCGTGTTCGTGCAACTGGTAATGGCCGCGATCACCACCGCGCCGTGTCCGATCTCGGCCCGACCGTTCGCCGCCACGGTCAGTTTCTTCCCTCGACCCGCCTCGTCCACACCGAAACCGTTGTGGCCGACGGGTGACGTCAACGCGTTCTCGAAACCCCGTTTCATGGTGTCCAGCGGCACGCGGTCCTGCGGCCTCTTCGGCCCGGCCAGACTCGGCTCCACGGCGCCCAGGTCCATCTCAAGCGTTTCCGTGAAGGCCGGTTCCGGCGTTTCGTCCGTGCGGAACAGACCCTGCGCCCGGGTATACCGCGCCACAAGGTCCACCTCCTCAGTCGATCTCGCGGTTCGTTCCAGGTACCGCAGCGTTTCCGCGTCTACAGGAAAGAAACCCACGGTCGCGCCGTATTCCGGCGCCATATTGGCGATGGTTGCGCGGTCGGCGAGGCTGATGCCGGACAGTCCCGTTCCGTAGAACTCGACGAATTTGCCCACCACGCCTTTTGCGCGCAGCATCTGGGTGACCGTCAACGCGAGGTCCGTCGCGGTCGCGCCGTCGGGCAGGCTGCCGTACAGCTTGAAGCCCACGACCTCGGGCGTGGCCATGTAGATGGGCTGCCCCAACATGACCGCCTCGGCCTCGATCCCGCCAACGCCCCAACCCAGTACGCCCAGGCCGTTGATCATTGTGGTATGCGAGTCCGTTCCCACCAGGCTGTCCGGAAACGCGACGCCTCGCTGGCGCACAACCCCCTTCGCCAGGTATTCCAGGTTCACCTGGTGTACGATTCCCGTGGCGGGCGGCACGACCTTGAACTTCTCGAATGCATTGGCCCCCCACCGCAGGAACTCATACCGTTCACGGTTCCGTTCGAATTCGATTTCCGCGTTGATGCGCAGCGCGTCGTGGCGGGCGAAACGGTCGACCTGGACGGAATGGTCGATCACCAGGTCGGCCGGAATCCGCGGTTCGATCCGCCTCGGGTCCTTTCCCATCCGCGCCATGGCGGAACGCAGCGCGGCCAGATCGACCAGGGAGGGCACGCCGGTAAAGTCCTGCAATACCACCCTCGCCGGCATGAAAGGGACCTCAGCCTGCGTGGGCGCCGCCGCATTCCATCCGGCCAACCCCGCCGCATCGTCTTCGGACACGAGATATCCGTCCAGATTCCGCAACGCGGCCTCCAGCAGCACCTTTATGGTGAAGGGCAATCGCGAAACCGCGCCGACGCCGTCCGCTTCCAGGCGATCCAGACGATAGATCCACACGTCGCCGCCGGCCGTGGGCAACCGGTCGCGCAGTCCGAAGGGATCCTTGGCGTTGCTCATTATTAAAACCCTTATAGAAGCTGTCAGCGATCAGCAAAAAGCGGGTAGACGTAAGCCGGGAGAGGGTAGAGATCGAATGCCGTAAAGGGATTCCTCTCATGCCGCAGGCAAGACGGAGGAACATATCGGCAAGGGCTTCTTCTACCGTCTACCCTCTCCCGTCTACCCTCTCCCGGAATCAAAGGGATGCTTAAATAATATATTATATGTTCTTAAGTCCACAAGTGGGAATTGAACCGGTGGATGAGGCTGTCGGAGTGGAAAACGGAAGGCGTCGTCCGCTTCTGAAATTACGAGGTTCCCACTTTACATGCGTATCGAATTTAGCTAAATTCAATACCATACAAAAGCGAATCATTGTTATAGATTATATTCCTAATAGGAATAGGTTGGAGCTGGAGAGAAAGCGGGTGTGCTGCCTGGCGGGGCGGGCGAATGACGGGAACCTCATACCGAGGACGTTGACAAATGATCGAGAACATCGAAACCCTGGCCGCGCTTTCCGAAACCGGCACCATGACAAAGGCGGGCACCCGGCTGCGCATCTCGCAGTCGGCCGTCAGCAAACGCATCGACGCACTCGAAAGCGCGCTCGGGCGGAAACTCATCGAACCCGTTGGCCGGCGCGTCCGGCTCACGGCCGCGGGTATCCAGTTGCTGGAAAAGACGGCGCCGTTCATGGCCGCCCTGAAGGAAGCGGTTGCGGACGAGTCCCCCGTTCAGGCCAGCCGCCTTGTGATCGGCATCTCCGAGTCCATACTTTCCTCATGGGGTTCACGCGTTCTGGCCGGCGTCGCGCAGGCCGTCCCGCAGCTGGAACTCGTCATCAACGCCCACAGAAGCCCCGTTGCCATCGACCACGTTCGCTCGGGGGAATACATGCTCGCGCTGTGCGCCGACCGGGGGGAATACAGCGCCGATGTCAAGTCGGAACCTCTCGTGGACGAGCCCATGGTCCTGGTTCCCTCGGGACTGGAGCCTTTTAAACTTCGCCGCGATACAACGCTTCCCGTAATCACCATCGAACCCCATGCCGCGACCTGGGTTCACCTGGAACCGCGCATCAGGGCGCTCTCGGTAAAATGGAACATCCGCATCGAGACCGAACAGACCCTGCAATCGTTCGCGGGCATCGCGCAGATGGCCCGGTGCGGGTTCGGCCACGGGCTGGTGCCGCTGGGTATCGCCAGGGCGCTGGGCATTCCCGACCCGGGTCTGATTCGTTTCCCCGAACCCGGGCTTTCCCGGCCGATCGCGCTCGTAGGCCGCAGCACGACCTTCGCCCGTCCTATCGTAAGGTCCTTCCACCGCATTCTTAGAAAAACCATTCCCCCGAACCTTTCCTGAACGGGCCCGTTTCATTCCCGTTTCGACTTGCCCTTCACAGGCCAAAAACGTATTTTCCGACTCCGTAATGTCCACTCCAGAACGACGTTTTGCCGCCCTGATCATCCTCGACGGATGGGGCCTTTCTCCCAGCGTGGACCACAACGCGGTCGCGCTGGCGGATACGCCCACGATGGACCGTATCGGCACGGCACACCCGTCCACGACGCTCCGGACCTGCGGACGAAGCGTCGGCCTGCCCGATGGATTGATCGGCAATTCCGAAGTCGGGCATCTCAACCTTGGCGCCGGACGTATCGTGATGCAGGCCGTCACCCGGATCGACGACAGGGTGAAGGACGGCGGCTTCTCGCGAAACGAAGCGTTGCTCGCGTCGATGGACCGGGTTGCCGGCGCCGATCGCCGCCTCCATCTGATCGGACTGGTGTCCGACGGCGGGGTGCATTCCTGGCCCAACCACTACAACGCGCTGCTGAAAATGGCCGCCGGCCGCCGGTTGAATCCCGACCAGGTCTGCGTACACGCGTGGCTCGACGGGCGTGACACGCCGCCCACAAGCGGTCTCCGTCTTCTGGCCGCCTTCCGGGAAATGTGCGGGGCGGCCGGTGTGGGCAGAATCGCCACGGTTTGCGGCCGCTACTTCGCCATGGACCGGGACCGGCGCTGGGACCGCGTCCGCGTGGCTTTCGATGCCATGACGCTCGGCCGGGGGACGCACGCGGGTGACCCGCTCCAGGCCCTTCAGGACGCGTATAATCGAAACGAGACCGACGAGTTCGTCAAGCCGATCGTCATCGCCGGCGCCAGCGGGGGACCTCCGGCGACAGTCGGAGACGGCGACTCCGTGATCTGCTTCAATTTCCGGGGCGACCGGGGACGTCAGATCACACGCGCCTTCGTGCAGCCGGATTTCGACGGGTTCAAGCGGAACGCCGACCCCGGCGTACACTATACCTGCCTCACGCGTTACGAAGCCGGTCTGCCCGTGGACGGAATCGCGTTTTCGCCCGAAGACCTGGCCCAGGATATGCCGGACGTATGCGGGAAGACGTTGAGCGATGCCGGGCTCCGGCAGTTGCGCATCGCGGAAACCGAGAAATACGCGCACGTCACGTATTTTTTCAACGGCCAGCGGGAGGAACCCTTCGAAGGCGAAACCCGCATCCTCGTCCCTTCTCCCAGGGACGTTCCGACGTACGACCACAAGCCCGAAATGAGCGCGCGGGACGTCACTCGAAAATTCGTCGACGCCATCCGGTCACGGCGCTTCGACGCCGCGATCTGTAATTTCGCAAACCCCGATATGGTCGGCCACACCGGTGTTCTGGAAGCGGCTGTCAATGCCGTGGAGACCGTAGACCGGTATCTGGGGCGGATTTTGACAGCCATCGCCGAAGTCGGCGGCGCCGCCATTGTCACCGCGGACCACGGCAACGCCGAACAGATGATTCACCAGAGGACCCGTGAACCCCACACCGCCCATACGGCCAATCCCGCGCCGTTGATTCTTGTGGATCCGGCATTCCGCGGAAGGCTCCGGAAGAGCGGCCGGCTCTGCGACGTGGCGCCCACCTTTCTGGGCGTGCTGGGGCTTCGCAAACCGGAAGCCATGACGGGAGAAGACCTGAGAGAGACACAGTAAAGCCCGCTCCGCGTTCACGACGCGAAGCGTCAAGAGGAGACGACATGAAAATCCATGAATACCAGGCCAAGGAAATCCTCAAGTCGTATGACGTACCCGTCCCCGACGGACGTCTGGCCACAACGGCCGACGAGGCCCGAAGGGCGGCAGCCGAACTCGGCGGCGCCGTTGTCGTCAAGGCACAGATCCACGCCGGCGGACGGGGCAAGGGCGGCGGAATCAAGATCGCTCAGGACCCCGACGAAGCCCATGGATACGCCCGGAACATGATCGGAAGGAAACTGGTCACGCCTCAGACAGGCCCTGAAGGGCAGAACGTCAAGCAGGTGTGGATAGAAAGCGCCACCGATATCGCCCGTGAATTCTACCTGGGCGTGGTGCTGGACCGGGATCAGTCCAGGCTGGTCATCATGGCTTCCAGCGAGGGTGGCATGGACATCGAGGAAGTGGCTGGCGCGACGCCTGAAAAAATCCTGAGGGAAACCGTCGACCCGGCGGTCGGGCTTCAACCCTTTCAGGCCCGCCGGCTGGCATTCGGCCTCGGCCTGGAATCCGATGCGTTCAAACAGGGTGTGCGGTTCATCGACCGGCTCTTTGCCGCCTACGTCGGCGCCGACTGTTCCCTGGCAGAGATCAACCCCCTGGTGGTCACCGCGGACGGCAACCTTGTGGCCCTGGACGCCAAAATGAACTTCGACGACAACGCGCTCTTCCGCCACGGAAACATTAGGGAACTCCGCGACACCGACGAGGAAGACCCTCTGGAAGTGGATGCATCCAGATTCGATCTCAACTACATCAAGCTCGACGGCGAGGTCGGCTGCATGGTCAACGGCGCCGGTCTGGCCATGGCCACCATGGACATTGTGAAATATGCGGGATCGTCACCCGCCAATTTTCTGGACGTGGGCGGCGGAGCCAACGTGGAACGGGTCGAGAACGCCTTCCGTATCCTCCTTTCGGACGCCGGCGTCAAGGCCGTACTCATCAACATTTTCGGCGGAATCGTGCGTTGCGACCGGGTCGCCGAGGGTGTGGTCCAGGCGCTGGAGAATTTCTCGGTAGACCTGCCAATCGTGGTTCGTCTGCAGGGGACCAACGCCGAGGAGGGCGCGCGGATTCTTGAGAACTCGGATTTGAAATTTACGGTTGCCCGCGAGCTGAAAGAAGCGGCGGAAGCGGTTGTGGCGGCGGTACACGCTTAAAGGCGGTGAGAGGGAAGAGGTAAGACGGTAGAAGAAATCCTTGCCCGATATCTTGTTCCTCCCTGCCTCCGGCACGAGAAGAAACCTCATAAGGCAGGCAATCTCTCCCCTCTCCCGTCTAACGTCTCACGGATTCAAGCTGACGGCTTTGGTTGCACACAAGGATGGCTGCATACTTTGCAGCCATCCCTTCTTGCGTGTGCCAAAATGGCAGATTTATGCAAAAAAGACAGATTGCGGGTCGGTCCAGGGTACAGGCCTGATTCGATATCTGCTTGTTTTTCATATATTTCAGTTTGTTATCAACGCCTTGGTACTCATGTTGCTTTAAATGCACCGTCGGACCCATCATCATTCCGAGGCATTCAGAATAAGGAAGCGGTTTATGCCAACATATGACTACGCTTGTGAAGCGTGCAGCCATGAATTCGAGCATTTTCAGAGCATTACGTCGCCGCCGCTTCGCAAGTGTCCGAAGTGCGGCGAACGCAAGCTGAAGCGGCTCATCGGCGCCGGCGCGGGGCTGATCTTCAAGGGGTCTGGCTTCTACATTACCGACTACAGGAGCGAAGGTTACAAGGAGGCCGCGAAAAAGGACGCGCCTAAAGACAAGAAAAAGGACTCGAAAGACAAGAGCGGCAGCGGCGCGAAATCCAAAAGCAAGGAAAAAGCGGCATAAATCACGCCGACATCACATAGAAAGGAACGCTGACAATGGGCAAAGTTATCGGAATCGACCTGGGAACGACCAACTCCTGCGTTGCGGTTATGGAAGGAGGCGATCCCGTGGTGATTCCCAATACCGAGGGCGGGCGTACCACCCCGTCGGTTATCGCTTTCACCAAGGACGACGAACGTCTCGTCGGTCAGGTGGCAAAAAGACAGGCCGTGACGAACCCGCAGAATACGGTCTACTCCATCAAGCGCTTCATGGGCAGGCGTTACGAGGAAGTGCCCAGTGAAATTGAAGAAGTGCCGTACGAGGTCCAGCGAGAGAGTAACGGGCTAGCAACCGCAAAACTGGGCGACAAGACGTATACGCCTCCCGAGATCTCGGCCATGGTCCTTCAGAAAATGAAACAGACGGCCGAGGAGTATCTCGGCGAGACCGTTACGGATGCCGTCATCACGGTTCCGGCCTATTTTAACGACGCACAGCGGAAGGCCACCACGGACGCGGGGAAAATCGCCGGCCTGGAAGTAAAGCGCATCGTCAACGAACCCACGGCCGCGTCACTGGCCTACGGCCTCGACAAGAAAACCGACGAAATCATCGCCGTCTACGATCTGGGCGGCGGAACATTCGACATTTCCATTCTGGAACTGGGCGATGGCGTGTTCGAGGTCAAATCCACCAATGGGGACACCCACCTTGGCGGCGATGACTTCGATCAGCGCATTATCGACTGGCTCGCGGATGAATTCGCGCGGGAGAACAACATCGACCTGCGCAACGACCCGATGGCGCTTCAGCGGCTGAAGGAAGCGGCCGAAAAGGCCAAATGCGAGCTCTCCAGTTCCCTGCAGACGGATGTCAACCTGCCCTTTGTCACGGCAGACGCGTCGGGCCCCAAGCATATGAACCTGACCCTGTCCAGGGCAAAGTTCGAGCAACTCGTGGAAGACCTGGTCGAACGCACCAAGAGGCCGTGTATCCAGGCGATCAAGGACGCGGGACTTTCTCCATCGGAGATCAACGAGGTCATTCTGGTTGGCGGCAGCACCCGCATTCCCAAGGTCCAGGAGGCGGTCAAGGAACTCTTCGGCAAAGACTCTAACCGGGGCGTAAATCCGGACGAAGTGGTCGCGGTAGGCGCCGCGATCCAGGCCGGTGTGCTGTCGGGCGACGTCAAGGACGTGGTGTTGCTGGATGTGACCCCGCTGTCTCTCGGCATCGAGACGCTGGGCGGCGTGATGACAAAGCTCATCGATCGCAACACAACCATCCCCACGAAGAAGTCCCAGGTATTCACGACCGCTGCCGACAGCCAGCCATCGGTTGAGGTGCACGTGCTCCAGGGCGAACGGGAGATGTCGGTCGACAACCGTACGATCGGCCGGTTCCACCTGGACGGCATCCCGCCCGCGCCCCGCGGCACCCCTCAGATCGAGGTCAGCTTCGACATCGACGCCAACGGCATCATGAACGTGTCCGCCAAAGACATGGGCACGAACAAGGAACAGAGCATTCGCATCGAGGCCTCAACGGGCCTTTCCGACGCGGAAATCGACCGGATGGTGAACGACGCCCAGGAAAACGCCGCCGACGACAAGAAACGGCGGGAGAGCATCGAAGCCCGCAACCAGGCGGATCAGCAGGTCTACCAGACCGAAAAACAGCTGGAAGAGATGGGCGACAAAATCAGCGAAGACGCCAAGGCCAAGGTGCAGGCCGCGGTGGACCGGGTGAAGGAAACGCTCAAGGGCGAGAACCCGGACGAAATCAAATCCGCCACCGAAGCGCTCACCCAGCAGTGGCACCAGGTGGCCAGCGAACTCTATGCGCAGGCCTCGCAGGCCGGTCCGGAGCCCGGGGCTCCGCCGGGAGAGCCGGGGCAGGCCGCGGGCGAGCAGAAGCAGGACGACGGCGTGGTGGACGCGGAGTACGAAGTGGTGGATGACGACAAAAAGAAGTGATCAGAATCGAAAGAGCAAAGCGGAGACGATTCAAATGTGAATCGTCTCCGCTTTTTTGTTTGTGCGTGGTTTTGCGATGGCGCTTTTGCTATCGTTCAGCCCTTCGCGAGATTCCGCGCAGAGAAGAGCTCCCACGCCCGTTTGTGCGCTGCGGCCTCATCCCGTGGCGCGTTCAGCTTGTACTCAAAGCGAAGGCGTTCCGTACCGTCCACGATCTCAAAGACCTCCACGAGCCAGAAGTCGCCGTCATGCCTGGCAATCAGCCTGAATTCGCGGTCGTCGCGGCGAATAAACATGGATCGCTCCGGTCCGGGAAACTGGTGACTATTCGTCCTCCATCTCGCTGCGTGGTCATTGCCCGTGCTGCCAGCGATCCAGGCCCAGGAGCCTTCGCCCGAGCGGCGTCAACCGTGCAGTTTCACCTTCCAGGTGTTCCTTTTCCTTCTGGTTCTTCCCCAATCCCGTGAGGCGTTCGCGCCAGCCCTCGATCCGGCTCTCCCGAAGCGAATCGTCGTCTTCCTTCGCCGGACTCATCGTGATGTATTGCACGATCCGCGGCCGTTCGGCCGAATTCGGACTGCTTCCGTGGGGCAACAGGCTGTGCCAGATGACAAGATCACCCTCCCTGCCGGCGACCGGTTTCGCCTGATGACCGAATTCCTCCTGCATACGTCGTTTGGGGTCGTCATCGTCGGACAACGTCTCGAGCCACGCCCCTATCCGCCTGTGAAAGCCGGGGATGCACGTGAACGCGCCCTGGTTCGCCGCTGTATCGGACAGATAGAGCACGCCCTGAACCATGAAGCGCGACGGGTCCTCCAGTGAAATGTCCCAGTGCAGATAGGGCCCCTTGAAACTGAATCCAGGACGTTCCGGGGGATTCAGACTTGCCCTGTCGAAACTCACCCAGAGCTTTTCGGTCCCCCAGACATCCGAAAACGCCCCGTGCACCCGGGGGTGCTGGCGGTTGTTCCACAGCGC
>JAAXHE010000136.1 GCA_012271065.1 Candidatus Latescibacterota bacterium | reverse complement strand
AATAACTCGCTTAATTAGAGTCTAGAAGTCGCGATTGACGCCAGGCAGATCATAATGGCGAAGTAGTCACGATTGCCTTTCCCGGGAGCGAGGGCATCCCTGCCCTCGACGGCGAATTCGCGACGCCTTAGCGCCGTTATTCCAGATGTGGTTTCGGATGGGAAGCAATTGACCCTTGATGTGAAAATCCGCCGGTTGCTCTAAGTTCGAGGGCAG
Source organism: Candidatus Latescibacterota bacterium (assembly GCA_012271065.1). The sequence goes on along the minus strand of JAAXHE010000136.1, from coordinate 41,851 downwards.
GATGCCCTCGCTCCGGATAATGGTGGATCATGCCGTGAAAGAGGGCAAATTGCCTTCGATCGCAGGGTGCTCGTGTCCGGTGTAGCGGCTACAGGGTTCTGCCGGGTTCTGCGGCGAACCGTAAGGAGATAGTCCGAGGTGCGATATGAAATAACCCGAAAACTACGATTTGGGAACTGGTGTGCAAGGAGACAATAATTCTTTTCGCTCAGTTCATCAATTCGTCGAGAACCTCCAGACCCTTTTCAAGAATCGGATCCTCCGATTCGCCCCATGTTACCTTCAGTGGGTCGACAAGTACCGATGGCGTATACGCGCTTCTTGACGATCCGACAAACTCGCGTGACCCCGGGTTACCGTTCAGCGTGCCGTTGAAGACTTTCTGTCTGGTGAACTGAAATCCGATTCCTGTATTGGGCATCCGCATCGTGAAAACCGAACCCTCCAGTCCCGCCATCTTCGTTCCAACCACGGTCGCGCGATCAAGTGCATCCAGGCTGATAGCCAGACCCTCGCCCGCGCTTCCCGTCCAATGGCTTACCAGAACCACCAGAGGTTGTTCGAACTGCCATTCTCCTCTCGGTCTCACCCGGCTCAGAAACGGCTCTCCGTTGCGAGGCACGGTTCGCTGATAGACGCGTTCCCGATCGATCAGGCGTCCTATAGTTCCCTCGACGACCCCCGTATTGCCGCCGCCGACTTTGCGCAGGTCCAGGATCAGACCGTTGGTATCGCGCAGTTCTTCCAGTGCGAAGTCGAATAGATCCAGGAGTCGACCGCCTGCCAGTGTGCTGTTGATGATCATGTAACCGACACGGGGATCTAGTGTACGAAAATCAAGTCTGATTTCGTGTTGCGAATCATATACTGCATCAAAGGCGTCGAACGGGATGGATACTGGCGTCGCCTCGCCCTGGAATTCGACTTCGATGGTCCTGATCTCATTCCGATATCCCGCCAGGACTCTTCTCAGCGTCCAATCCTTAATGTCGTCGTCGACCTCGACGATTGCCCTGCCCATCCGCTTGCGGACGGCGTCTTCGATCGGCATTCCATTGAAACCAAGGATTTCCATCCCGGGACGCAGACCTGCGAATTCGGCGGGAAAGCCCGGTCGGATTCCCGTAACGATCGCTCTTCCGTCTGTCCATTCCGCCCAGATATCCGTCCGCGAAGGCACGATGTTCGGCGAAGATGCCGTATGCGTGTTCAGATGAATATGGTCGTCGTACAGTTCCTCCAGAACCGTCTCCATCAAAGCGATAAATTCCGATTTTGTCGAAATCGAACGAATTTGAGGCCGGTAAATCTCTCTGACTCGATCCCAGTCCGTACGCTTTTCGTCAAAATATGCATAGTCCGCCCTGAACGTCTCCCACAGAAAATCGAAGTCCTCTTCATACTGTTCTGCGGTAAGGTCGTTCTGCGCCAACGCGACAGAATAACTAAGGAAATTGAACGTCAGAATAGCGCAGAAGAGTATTGCAAAAAGCATCGATTCCAGTCCGGTGCAATGTTTTATTTGTACGACGTCGATACCTCGGATCGTATGCAATTGGTTTGCCGCGGGCTTCTCTCTAAAGGATCTCGCTGCCGAAGTCCGCATAGGTCCCCGCGGTGGAGAGTCTGATTGGGGTGTCGGGTTGATCCAGCTCGGTTGCGATGGAATCCAGCGCCGCGAAATCGGGGATGGTCCAGACGGCAAGGCCGCCGGGTTCGGGCGCCAGCTTCCCGATTCTCTGCACGAGGAGATTCAGCGTGAAATCCGTATGCTGTTTCGCACGGCTCTCAAAGAAGCTTGTGACGTTATCCGTGGTGTCGCGGGCGCCGAAGAACTCGGCGTAGTACGTGCCCTTACGGGCCGGTACCGGTTCGAGCAGCGGATTGTAGCAGCCGGCGACGTCAATCCGCGCAACCTGAGAGAACGGCTGTTCCAGGTCGTCCGCCTCGCCGCTGCGAAAGATCCGGTCCCACGCGTCCAGTCTCTCGAGACCGGCGTTCCGCGTGTGCCAGACGGTCATGTACTCCGGTTGGGGACCCAATCGCCACGTGCGGCCGATGGACAGAACCAACTCGTCCTCATACCCGCTGTCCCCGCCCTCCTGTCCCTGTGCGGCCTGCGCGCGAAACGTCTCCAGATCAATGCCTGGCAGACGGCTGATGTACTCGATGTAGACAAGCCCCATCGTGTGTGTTGTCCTTATAATTCAAGCTCCTGCGACAGCGACTTCACGCCCGGATGACGCCGATGCGTAGAGCGCGTCCATGAGCCGCTGGATTCGGACGATCTCCGTGCCCGAAACGGGAGACGCCTCACCCTGACGGACCGCGCCCAGAAATTCGTTGATCAGCTGCCTCATATCGTAGTCACACGGCTTCAGGGCGGGTGACTCCTCACGCCACGATCGTCCGTTGTCGGTCCAGATTCCGAGCGGTGAGACGGACGCGTTACCCCGGTCTCCGAGAAAGGCCCAACCCTCGTTTCTGTCAGAGGGTCCCTGATAGAAATTCCCCTCCACAGCCAGGATCGTGTCTCCGGTCAGCCGAATGAAGCCCGCGCCGAAGTCTTCGAAATCCGGATCGAGCGGCATCGGATCGACCTCGCCTGCCTGGAGTCCGGCCGGCGGCGGGCAGTCGAACGCCCTCTGATGTCGGAATGCGCTGGCGGTCAGGGGTTCGGGGTTGCCAAGAAGCCAGAGTGCGAGGTCAAGGTTGTGGATCGTCCAGTGCGCCAGTACGCCGCCGCCGCATGATCCAGGCGAACTGTAGGCGATCGCCGGCCGGCCGTATGCGCACCCTCCCCACGTCCGAACGGCGTATACGTGACCGAGGGCGCCTTCCGCGAGCCGGTCTCTCAGGTACCGTGACTCGTCCCAGGTCCGGTATTCGAAGCAGATACTCAGCAGCCGGTTGTTTTTTTCGGCAGCGTGGACCATGTCCCGGGCCTCGCCCGCATCCATCGCCACGGGCTTCTCGCACAAAACGTGACATCCCGCTTCAAGGCACATCACCGTTAGGTCTCGATGGTTCGAAGGCAGCGTTGCGATACTGACGACGTCGGGCTTTGCCTTCTCGAGCATCGCCTCCGCATGCCGAAATCCGGCGACTCCAAACTGTCCGCTGGCCCGCGCCAGCCGTTCGGTATCCGGATCGCATACGCCCACAAGCGTGCAGACCCCGGCATCCGCTGCCTCCCTGTAGGCCGGCAGGTGTTGCGAGGTTGCGATATGACCGCACCCGATCACGGCGACTCTCGTCGGACTCACAAGGTCCTCGCGGAAGACAATCCAGGGATACATTTCAATTAACGTTCAGTTCAAAAGGACTGTGCCCGTGACCCGGAGGACTTCGCAGTCCGTGAACTGCCCGTCGTCGTACGTCAGTCTGACCCCTTCACAATAGTTACAGGAAGGCCCCCACGATTCGTGGTCCGCATCGGGCACGCAACCGACCGCACTGGCTTCGATGAATCCGCCATGAGATAAGATCAACGCCCTGCCGTCTGCCGGAAGCGACCGGGCGACGTTGTCGTGAAAAGCGGCCAGTTCTCTGGCGAAGTTGGCGACGACGCTGCTCGGATGTTGACGAATACAGGCAGAGAATCCGCCAAACCCCTCGTCAAAAGCTATCTCCGCGTTTGACGGCATGGATGCAAGCAGTTCGACCTGATGGTCAACGGCATAGCCCATTGCGATGCCGGTCTCGAACGCACGCGGGACGGTACTGGTGTAAACTCTGTCGAATGCCGTCATACCCTCCCCAACCCGCCTGGCGAGGTCAACGCCGGCTTGAGAGAGATGCTGGCCGGGTTTCATCCGCATCGAGTGTCTTCGATGTTCGACATATCTTGCTGCCATACACGACACCTCTCGCACTAACAGCGTTTCATCTGCATCGCCTGTGAATTCAGCGCACGCGAATCGTGATCGCATTGCGCGCTGTATGATGTTACTCTCGTTCCGGCGTGTCGGTCGTACCCGCTACCGACAGAGTATCAGACCTCCAGGATTGCGTTTGGCAACTTGGACAGCGATTCGATTGCGAGGTCGAATTCACCTGATCCGGAGTCCCCCACTTTGACCGTCTTTGCGCCGAGCTTCCCAACAGCCAGAAGAGGCGCTTTGTGATCATCGACGACGATCGATTCTTCAGGCCTGGCCCCGACTTCATTCAGAATGCGAGCGTGAAAGGTCCTGTGCCCCTTTTGAAATCCGACCAGATCAGACCCGAAGGGCCTGCCTATCAGTTCACGAATACCCATGCCCGCGAGAAGGGTCTCTATCACCCATGACGGGTTGCCGGACGCGGTATGGATCTCGAAATCTTTCGCCAGCGCCTCGATCGCCGAACCGGCGCCCGGAAAGACGGCCCGGGTGTTCAGATAGACGTTGGTGAATGCGCGTTCGGCAACGTCTACCCGTTCTTCGAAGGTGCGGGGCGCTTCCACTCCGACTTCGTCACACAGTTGCAGAACCCACTCGGCATGCAGTCGATCCCACCATCTTGACAGATTCAGTCTTCGCAGACCCAACGCATCCGTGTATTCTTCGTTGCCCCGGTTCCATACCCGCAACCACAGCCGTTCCTGATGCTCAGCCCACACGTTAGCGTCTCCACCGAGCAATTCGCTGAACGCAGCGCCGACGAGCCTGCTGCTTTCCGCTTCCCACATGGCGTTGTCGAGGATCACGCCGTCAACGTCAAGAAACAGAAACCTGAGTTCGCCCCGGCCCATTTTGTCTTTCGCGCCCTATCGAAGAAAGTGAACGGATCAGCCTGCGTATAACGGATCACGCATCCATTAACCCGAGCTTCGGAAAAACGCCATCAGGTCTTCACGTACCCGACGACTTCCGTGGACTACGCTGTGAGGCTCGTCTTTATACAATCTGAACTCGGCACCGGGGACCTTCGCTGCCAGATCCCTGCCCCAATCCACCGGTACTTCCCGGTCTCTTGCGCCGTGAACGACAAGCGTTGGCGCCCGCACGCGTTCACATTCGACAGACAGATCTTTGTCAATGTACGCGTCGATCGACCTCAACTGGGTCTCGTACCACGCCTCGCGATCCTCCAGGCCGGACTTCGCCACAAGCCTGCTGACTCGCTCGTCATATTCTGCCAGCGTTCCCCGTTCCTCCATCTCGTCGCGTTCCCAGAGGACGTCGAGAGAGAGTTCGACACCTTCGGGCCGGCACTTCCAAGCAGCCTCAGCTCCCTGTTTATAAAGGATTTCCAACTGTTTTTTAACAATACAGGTAACAGGATCTTCGTCCGGCCAGAGATGCGCCGCGGTTCCGGCCAAAACCAGTGTCCCGACACGTTCAGGGAAAAGCGTTGCAAAGAGGATCGCTATCGGACCCCCGGCGGAGGAACCGATGACGTGCGCGCATTCGATATCGAGGTGGTCCAGCAATTCGACCAAATCGCGCGCCTGGTTCTCCAGGTCATAGCCCGACTCCGGGCGGGAAGACAGCCAGCAGCCCCGGCGGTCGTACATCACATACCGGAATTCCGACGTGAAATCCATCTCCCATCCCCACCCGCCTCCTGGGTCGGCACGGACATGCATGTCAAGAGACGGGAAGCCACCGTGAACAAACGCGATGACTTCACCTTCTCCTCGGTCGTCATAGAACATGCGGAAGCCGTTTATGGATGTGTATGGCATTTATTCCAACCTCAGCAAGCATTGCAAACCCGTTCAGCAGGCTGTCAAAGGCCAAGGAGCCCATCTGCAAGCTCAGAACAGACCCTTCGACACCCTCAGCACAAGCAGGGCGAGTGCTCAGGACAGGCTCCGTGACCGTTGCGGAAGTGGACGGGTTAGACGAGATCCGAGCGGACACTCGTCTTGAGGGTACCGAACTTGAACGGATCGTGAAACCGATCGATCAGTCCCTCTTTCAATTGCCTCTTCAAGGTACGGCCGATTGACTTCGCGTGAATGTGATCATGCCAGATGTACCGCCGCAGAGCCTTCGCCGTCGTCCACTCCTCACCGTCCCCGCGGATCACGCTACATCCTGAGTTGCGATCATACAACCCGGTTATCCGCGACAGGCATTCGCGTCTCCGCTCCACGAAAGAACAAGACTCCAGGATCGGTGAAAGTCCCAGGCATTGCAGATAGTATCCCTGTACGCGATCCACGTGCTGATATACTTCTCGGATTGAACATGGCGCAATTCCATAGAATGTCTCCCGATCTCGAGCCGGATCTCTCCAGTCACGAAGCGTTGCGGTATCGTACAGCTCCTGGAAGCAGGCGCCGGAAAACGAAGCGATCTGAAACCACTGGTCGAACGTGGACCGATCCAGCCGTTCTCTATCGTAATCCAGAAGGATTTCGCTGTCCGCGTCTTCGACGCACAGACCGCTTCGGTGAATCCTGGTTCGCACCACCGTGCAAGAGGCGCCGGGCTTGAGCCCGAGCCAATTGGCATAACGCCGTATCTCCCTGTCGACTTTGGACAAGCATATCCCTTCGGCAGACCCACGGACAAAGGCGCCGGGGAGCTCAGCGATGAATCCGATCCATCCTGTCCCGTTCGTCTCAAGTTCGATATGTGCGAGGTCTGGTACAATGATTTCGAAGGCGCGAATTGCGATATGCGAACCTCCAGCACAGGTTTGTTCTCACAGCCACGCACCCCGGCTTCTGTCTTCCAATGGCTCACGGCCGTTTTTATCTCAGTTGCTCGATTAATTCCGATCCGTCTCGAACGCCAGGTCGACGGGAGATTTATCACGTGCGAGCCGTCCGACCTCAGCCGGGTTATCACCAGCCGCATCGTTGCCATATAAACACGTAAGGAATCACACTCATATACGCAGGTACGAATCAGGTGTCAAGGTCAATTCTCCGAATGCGCCGCCATTTTTGCGGCTGCCTTCCAGCTTCCGTTTACTTGACGAAGCCGATCGTTTCGTGTATACTACCAATTGAAATCCTGTAAGTTCTGTGTTCTTCCGGAGAAGGTAAGGATGTTTTCGCCCTTCAGACGGCTTCATCCGGTTGTCGTTATCGCGCTGGTGATATTCGCGGCCTATCTGGCGGTATTCCTGCTTGCCGCGTTCCCCGAACACGATCACGATCAACCATGTCACGATCACGATCAACCATGTGCCGTCTGCGGCTGGTTCAACAACCTGATCGTCATTCTGCCGGCAGTGCTGGCGCCGCAACTTTGCTTTCTGTATTTCAGGCAGGGTTTTTTCTCGTTCCGTTCCCCGCACTCTTCCCTCCTTCTGCCGGAAGGACGCGCGCCTCCCGTGTCTTGATCCGTCCTGGTGCCCTGTCCCGGGAATTTCTCACCATTCGACTGCCGATTCATCCGGTTTCGCTACGTTCCCCTCGCTCGACGACCTTATGCAGGTCGTCTGCGCTCCGGCGCCTTGCGAGCCGGGCGACTCAACTGTCGAATTCAGGCAACCTATTTCCGGGACAGAACACCAGCGTGTCTTCCTGACACGTCTTCCGTACTTCCAGATTTTTTCAAACAGGTCATTCCAGGTCGGCCCTGGCTCGAATCCGCGCGTGCAGATATGTGGCTCGGTTCTGCACGCGGGTAGACTCTCGGGATTGGGCAGAGTGCATTCCCGCCACTCTCCGGGTCAGTCGACACCCGTATCGCCAGATGACCGGCCCAACGGGTTTGCATGTCGGCAACTTGCCGGCACAGCCGCAGTTCGTCTGCCACGCGGGCGGATGTTCATGTGTTTTTCGGGGCGAAATGAGATTCCAGTACACAGGAGAACATTAATGTTCAGCATGCTGAAGATGAAAACATCCCATCACTGGATTGCAACAGCGGCGGTTCTTGCCGTGTTCCTGTCCGGTTGTGGAAAAGAAGACCCCATTACGCAACAGGAAGAGCATTATGAAGCCGAAGGCCTCGTCCTTCTCGACTCCGGCGAGCGGTTCTTCCGGTATTTCCAGGGCAGGATCGACTCGGGGGACGGCCGTGCGGAAGCCCTAGAGGTCGGTCACGGCGAAGTCACCAGCAAGTGGAGCATCCGCTTCCTGGACAGGGACGGCAACGAAATGGCGCCCCCCACCGGCGAGGGTTTCAGCTTCACGTGGGAAATTGCGGACACGTCGATTGTGGAAGTCGTTCAGGACGCGAGCGAAGTGGGCAAATTCGTCTTCGCCCTGCGCGGACTCAAAGATGGTGAAACCACCATCAAGCTTCAGATTGCGCACGAAGGACACATCGACTTCACCACGGTGCCGCTGCCGGTACACGTGGGAGGAGAGTTCGAGGCGGAAGGGCTCGTCATTATCGAATCCGGCGTTCGATTCTTCCGTTACTTCCAGGGCGAGATCGACTCTGGCGAAGGTCGGGTATCGGAACTCGAGGTACCGGTTGGCATGACGCCCCACTGGCGCATCATGTTTCTGGACGAAAACGGCGATGAAATAGACCCGCCGGAGGATCCGGAATTCACATTCGGCTGGACCATCGCCGACACCGACGTCGTCGAAGTCGTTCAGGACGAGGGCGACGAGGGTTTATTTGAGTTCCACCTGCGCGGCTTGAAGGGGGGCGAAACCACCATCGTGTTGAAGGTCGAACACGATGGACACACGGATTTCAGCACCAAACCCATTCCCGTACACGTGGAAGAAGAGTTCGCGGCGGAAGGGCTTGTCCTCATCGAATCCGGCGTTCGATTCTTCCGCTACTTCCAGGGCGTAATCGACTCTGGCGAAGGTCGGGTATCGGAACTCGAGGTACCGATCGGCCTGACGCCCCACTGGCACATCAAGTTTCTGGACGAAAACGGCGATGAAATAGACCCGCCGGAGGATCCGGAGTTCACGTTGGGCTGGACCATTGCCGACCCCGGCGTCGTCGAAGTCGTTCAGGACGAGGGCGACGAGGGTTCTTTCGAGTTCCACCTGCGCGGCTTGCAGAAGGGCGAGACCACCATCGTGTTGAAGGTCAACCACGATGGACACACGGATTTCACCACCCAACCCATTCCGGTACACGTGGAAGAAGAGTTCGAGGCGGAAGGGCTTGTCCTCATCGAATCCGGCGTTCGATTCTTCCGCTACTTCCGGGGCGTAATCGACTCTGGCGAAGGTCGGGTATCGGAACTCGAGGTACCGATCGGCCTGACGCCCCACTGGCGCATCAAGTTTCTGGACGAGAACGGCGATGAAATAGATCCACCGGAGGATCCGGAGTTCACGTTCGGCTGGACCATTGCCGACCCCGACGTGCTCGAAGTCGTTCAGGACGAGGGCGACGAGGGTTCATTCGAGTTCCATCTGCGCGGGTTGCAGGAGGGCGAAACCACCATTGTATTCGAAGTCAGACACGACGGGCACGTTGACTATATGACACAACCCATTCACGTACACGTGGAGTCACAGGAGGGTCAACACGAGGATCCCGTCGGTGTGCGGCTTAAGGAAGAAGACAGCGGCGACGTTCTCACCCAGGCGCCGCTGAAGGGAGAAGGCAATGCTACCGAGGATCTGACGGTTGCCGTAGGTGATTCGACCGACCACATCGCGGCGTTCTTCTTTGACGAACACGACGTGGAATTCCAGCCGGAGGCGCCCGACCACACGCTGGGCATCGCGGTGGCCGACACCTCGTTACTCGGCATCGATCCGCCTGTAGCGCCCGAATACTGGGCCTTCAGACTCATCGGCAAGAAGGCCGGTACCACTTCAATCATCCTTTCCATTCTCCACGACGGCGAGACGGAAGAAGAATTCGCGCCGATATCGGTGGAGATCACCGCACCATAGCTGGAAGCACGGCGGGAGGGCGAGAACCGCCCTCCCGCCTGCTGGAACGTCTGAGAACTCTGCAGATAAATGAATTACACATGATGAGGCTTCTGCCCGGATTGTCGGCCTGATGCCCGAGCCCGGCAGGCGGACCTCACAATTTTCAACCTGCCGGGCCGACGGGTCCGGATTCTGGTACGGGATCGACAGAGCGGGGCCGGCCGTAGCCCGGATGGACTTTGTCAACGGGCTGCTAATCCGCACGCGCAGAAATGTGGCACGGTTCGACGCGGATGGACCCTTGGGACCGCGTATCGCGGATTCCCGTCCGTCGTGGGTTCAGGCTACGTGCGCAAGGGCGGGTATTCCGCCGGGAAATTTGGCATTTCGCCAATATTCCGGCAAATCTGCTGTTCGTTCACTACGTCGGCGGATGCTCACGTTTGATACGGAGCGAAATGAGATTCCGGTACACAGGAGAAAAATAATGTCCAGTACACTTAAAGTGAAGACATCCAGTCAATTGATTGCAGCGGCGGCGCTCGCGTTGTTGTCAATGGTCTGTCTGGCGGGTATCAGCTCGGCAAATCAGGCCGTGTTGATCGAAGGGTATGTCTTCGACGGCGAAACCGGACTGCCCATCGGGAACGTGAACGTCCACGCCGCGGATCACGCCGCGCGCGCATCTACGGACGCACAAGGCCGGTTCGTGCTCCAACTGTCTCCGGGTGCCAATCGGCTGTCACTTACGCACGTCGGCTATCGGGAAACGCGCCACGAACTGAACATCTCAAGCGCCAGGCATCCCGTTGTCTTTCTGGAACTGGCGCGACTGGACCACAGGCTGGATCCCATCGACGTTGTGGCCAGACGCGCTGAAACCCGATTTGAAGAACTGCATGAGGCCACCCGTGTGCTTTCTGGCGACGAACTCAGGAAGAAGTACAGCATCACCTTGGCCGAGACCATGAAGAACGAACTCGGCGTTGCCATCCGAAGCATGGGGCCGGCGCCGGCCCGCCCCGTTATCCGCGGGCTCAGCGGCGACCGTGTACAGATTAACGTCGACGGAATTCAGTCTCAGGATCTTTCGGCAACGTCGGCCGATCATGCGGTAACCATCGAGACTTTCAACGCGGAACGCCTGGAAATCATCCGCGGACCCCGCACGCTGCTGCACACGGCCACGGCCGGCGGCGGTGTAATCAACGTCGTCAAGCACAAGATCCCTGAAACCCGCCCGAAGCGCTTTTTCGGGAGCGTGGGCGCCTACGGAGAAACGGCGAACCGCGGATATTTCTCGTCCGCCGCCCTAACCGCACCCGTGGGGCCGCTCGCGTTGCACGCCGAGTCCACGTACCGGGATACCAGAGACATCCGGACCCCGGTCGGCCGGCTTGCCAACACGCCAATCAACACCCGCACACATGCCCTCGGCGTTTCCTACGCGGGCGAACGGGGATACGTCGGCGCTTCTTTCGATCAGTTCGATACTCAGTACGGCATTCCCGGCGGATTCATCGGCGCGCATCCCAACGGCGCGGACCTCGATATCATGCGCCGGGTCTTCGATGGGAAGGCTGTCTATCGGTTCGACGGCGGGACGACAGACAGAATCGAGGCAGGCTTCACGAGGACCTATTACTATCACGTTGAGTACGAATCAAGCGGCAGCATCGGATCCGAGTTCCTTTTTCATGACCACAGCGGCGATCTCAAACTCTACCTGAACTCGGGAAACAACGAGCAAAATACCGTTCTCACCGCCGGCTTTGAACACCGCGATCTCAAGCTGGGAGGTTTTGTCTTCACCCCGCCGACGCGCAAGCAGGACGTCAACTTCGGGCTGTATCACGAGACAATCTATCGCAATATCGAACTACAGGTCGCGGCCCGTTACACCTATACCACCTTCGACCCGCGCCTCGAGGCGTTCTCCAACGCGAGCCTGGATGTAGACCGCACCTTCCATACATGGTCCACCGCATTCAGCCCGCTATTGCCCATTACCGACCAACTGACCGCGGGCTTAAGCCTCAACCGCTCCCAGCGCGCGCCCACCATCGAGGAGCTCTACAACGAGGGACCGCACCTTGCCGCTTACACCTTTGAGAAGGGCAACGTCGAACTCAATGCCGAACGCAGTTTCGGGGCGGAGGCATTCTTCCACTACCTGCAGCCGGGATTCGACCTGGTCTTCACGGGATTCTGGAACGAATTCGGCAATTACATCGCGCCGCGAAATACGGGAGAAATCAACTGGTCTCAGCTACTTCCCATCTACGCCGCGGAAGGTATAGACGCGAGAATGACGGGCGTGGAATCCCACCTGAAATGGCGTCCGAATGCGCGATTGGAACTGGAAATGAAACTGAGCCACGTGCGCGGTGAAAACCGGGACGACGGCATACCCCTGCCCGAAATGCCGCCGCTCAAGTTCGTGGGCAGCGCAACCTACAGGCACCCCTGGCTTACCGGCGGCGGAACCATGGAGTGGGCCGCGGGGCAGAACCGCGTGGATACCTACGAAGATCCTACCGCCGGTTATTCCATCTTCGGCGTTTACGTACAGCGGGATTTCCACACGAACCACGCCCGCCACAGCTTTATCCTTTCCCTCGAGAATCTTCTCGACACGGAGTACCGCAACCACCTGTCTCGCATCCGGTCCGTGATGCCTGAAACAGGCAGGAGTCTGAAGTTGAACTACAAAATGTATTTCTTTTAATGTCCACTCGCCGTCGACGGAAAGACAAATCAACAGCCCCGTGTCAGTCATTGTACGCGGGGCTGGCTCTATTTTGGCCTGTTACGGAAAGATTCGTTGCCGTTCCGCGTTTCGGTATCTGCGGAATTCAGGTTAAGCCCCTCCGGCATCAGTAATGAACCCTTGATATGCTTCGCGATAGTGGGGCTCCCAATCCGCCCGTTCAGGTTGCCATTGCCGGGCGGCCATCCAGCCCAGGGCGATCTTCGTTGCGGTATCCAGGTCGGAACCCTCAAGACTCGCGAGTCCCGCTTCGCGGCGTTTCGCGGCCATTCTGGGAACGAGGTCCCTGTGGCCGGGTCGATTCCTGTCTCCGGAATTCAAGACCTGGAGATACGCGGGATCCAGAATCCACGGGCGGCGATTCGGGTGGATATCGATCAGAACGGCACGTTCCCCCTCCGGCGGCGGATCTCTCATCAATCCGTTGCACAGGTGAAAGTCTTCGAAACAGGTTTCGAATCCACACTTCGCGAGGATGAACTGCCAATGGTCATCGAGTCTCGATAAAAGCCCGTCGACGAGTCCCGGACAACGCTGCCGGATCCCGCCCTCCAGCCAGCCGGAGACTTCGTCCCGCGTCGTGACGTCCAGCGTCGGGTCGTCAATCAGGCCCGCGTATTGATAAAAGCGAGCCCCCGCGTCGAGCATCAGCTCGAACTCCCTGCCGTTCCAGGAATTCCCCAGAGGTCCATACGGGATGGCTTCCGATGCCAGCCAATGCACGTCGATCTCTCCCAGGCTGGATCCCGCGGCATAGACTCGCGGGACCAGGTCCTGACAAAGGCAATGAAGTTCCTCACACCAGAAGTTTTCTCGCGCGCTGGTTCCAACCTTTATGATGACGACCAGGCCTGTCTCTCGATGCAACCCGCGAAGATGGACCGCTCTCAATCCGTATTCCTGGACGAACAGCTCGATTTCGCTGGCAATTGAAGTGATTTCTTCAGTCTGATTCACGGCGCCAAGAATCGCACGCAAGACCGCGTCCGACCGCGATACCCGTCCATGGTGGCCGAAGATATTCACTGAACAATTCCTGTCTTGTCGCATACGGAGCCGCTCGTGTCGGCACTGTTTTCGAAGACCTGATCAGCCGCCGGGACATCAGAAGTGGTCTGGCGCCCAGAAGATCACCTCGCGGCGGGGAAACCACGCTTCAAGTTGGCGAATTTCCCCGGCTTCGAGCGAGACCCCGCGGGCGCGAAGGATCGGTTCCAGGTCGCGGCCCGAGGACTCTCCAAACAGGAGCCGGCACACCAGGTCGACCGGCAGCCTGCGCACCAGCTCCGCCGCATCGGGAACGGTCAGGGCGATCAGCGACTCGACATCGCACGGCAGGACCATCATCGAGTTGTCGCCCACGAGTCTCAGGTCGGCGTCAGTCGCGGCGACCAGAGCGTCGACGAAGGGGTGGCCGTGGGGAATCACGCCGTGGACCCGGGTCACCCCGGCTTCGTCAATCACGCACTGAACGAGGGTATCAAGGGCGCGCGCGTTGTCGTAAGCGACCTCATACACCGTCGCTTCGTCGCCATTCCGCACCCAGTTCATGTAACCGCAGAGTCCCGCCGGGCTACGGACGACGACGGCGGGCAGCACGCCCCGCACGCGTGAAGGCGCGTAGTCCCAGTACGGACGCGGACGCAGCATCGTGCCGCTCCGGCCGGCGTTGTGACGCTCATAGAGCGCGACCGTCTCCTCCAGGTCGCGGCTCTCGTCGAACGGCAGGACCTCGAGCGCGCGCCGCTCCCCGTTCGGAGAAAGTCGCAACTCCGCGCGAAAGCCCATCAGCGGCACGCAGCACCAGCCGAGACGCCGGTAGAAACGCGCAGGAATCGCGCTGAAGAGCAGACCGAGGTCGTATCCATCGTCCCGCATGTGCTCCGCCGCGTGCTCCATCAGGCGGGTGGCGATGCCGCGTTCACGATAATCGGGATGCGTGGTAACGCCGCCGATGCCGCCCATACGAACGGGTGTCACGCCGAGGTGGACCCGGCGGTCCCAGATGCGCAGCGTGGATACAATCCGATTGTCGACAACGACAACCGGCGTGTGCGACGGGCGCCACGTCGGGTCGCCTTCGATGTAACCCCGGTACCGCTCACGGCCGTCGGGGTTGTGCACGGCGCAGAGCAGATCCAGGAGTTCCTCCAGTTCCGATTCGCGGATGGGGCGGATCTCTTCCATGGTATCCCATTCAGCCTGACGAGCGCAGCCTCCGCGCGGCGATCTGTTGTCAGCCGTCGATTGCCAGCGACAATCCGTCGAATGCGACTCTGTATCCATTCGTCGCGGCATAGGCGTCGAGCTCGTCGTGCTCCAGGTATCCTTCGTGCGAAATGTGAGTGGCGTAGACCCGTGCGCTGTCCTTCAGGAGACCGCTGCGCCGGAATCGGTCCACGTGACCGATGACGTCGACGGATGCAAGATGGTCGGGCGGGCTGACGTCGATTCCGACGCCGTACGTCTGATCCAGGATGAGCAGATCGAACCGGGTGCCGGCACGCAGCAGATGCTCCCATGTGTGCTCCGGAAGCACCGAGGTATCCGTACCGTAGAATATGGCCTGCCGACCCTGCTCGATCGCATAGAGCAGGGCGCCCTCTACCGTGCCGTGGTTCGCGGGATATCCTGTGACCCGATAATTGCCGATGACACGTCCCTCGAATGGCTCGAGGGGCAACAGATCGATCCCAAGCTCACGCTGGGCATGTCGATCGAAGATGCTGCCGTATCGGCAACTTTCGGACAGGTCGTTGTCGATGGCTCTCAGCGTATCGATTGAACCCGCCAGCATCATCTCTTTCGCGAGGACAGTCCCATAGGATTCGTGCCTCGACATGATGAACTCGGGATCGTAGTGGTCCTCGTGGACGTGCGTCATGAGGCAGACGCCGATTCCCGTGAGGGATACGTCATGGACGAATGACGCGCTGACGACGTCCGGACCGATATCCACCATCAGGTCATCGTTGACGACGATGGACGACCGCCTTCTGAGGTTCTTTCCGCCCGCCCGCCTCGCGCCGGCACATGCCTCGCACACGCAGAACGGGCTGGGCACCGAGGGGGCGGCCGATGTTCCGAGAAACGTGACTTGCATTGCCTTACCGGTCTCCGATGAAGTGCGCCGCAGAGCTCACTTCAGGTGCTCCGTCCGCAGTTCCCGCGACCACTCGAAGTAATCGTACAGCCTTACCAGTTCGAATTCATCGACGACGTCGGCCGCGGTTCGCTCCGGGGTCTCGCTGTAGATCACCGAGGTGCCCACCTCGCCCGTGATGACGATGCGCACGGCCTCGCCGTACTTTCGATTGATATCGTCGAACCTGGCCCGATTCTTGTCGAGATGCACCACCTCAAAGTCCAGATTGATGCGGGCGGATGCCCAGCTTCTATAGTTATTGCTCGTGTCCAAGGTGGTCCCCTGGGGATCGATGACGGTGCAGGGCGTCCCCCTGTAGACCGAGCCGACGAAGTAGGCCTGCACGTCCAGCGCCCAGAAGTTTTGCACCAAGCCGCCGTGGTACATGGAACTGAAGAGTAGCAGTTTCGGCTTCAGCTTTTTGTACTGCGCCCGCAATTCGCCAAAGTTCAGATCGAAGCAGATCACCCCGCCCACCGGCCCGAATTCGGTGCGGATCAGCGTTGCGCCCGAGCCTGGACGCGTGCCATGATCGAACTCCGGGTACACCGGGATGTACTTGCGGTAAATTCCAGCCAGCTCCCCCTGCCGGTCGAGCAGCCCGAGGACATTGAAAACCGCCCCGCTCTTGCGCTCCTTCTCATGAACCGGCACGGTGATATAGCAGTTGTATTCCCGCGCCAGGCCGGCCAACAGCTGTGTCGTCGGCCCTTCCGGCACCTCTTCGTCGCAGGTGCGACAGATCGTCTCAGGAAGGACGATCAGATCGGGCGTGGTCGCGCGCGCGACCTGTCCCACCAGGTCCTTCAGGTCCTTATGGGTCTGCACCATCACCTTCTCGTCATCACCGCTGATCGGGGCGTACGAAATGCTGGAAACGACGATGTAATTGCTCATGGATTCTTCCTTTCGTGAGACGATATGTGTGCCTTGAATTCCGTAATCCATCATCCTGGATCGTTATCGATCCGTTCCGGGAAAAGCCTCAAGAACGCTTCTCTGGACCGTCACGCGCGCCGACCCAGACCCGATTCCCGTCGGGATCACGCACTCTGAATTCCGTCATGCCGTAGAAAGTTACGTCGATGGGGTCGGGGTCGAATCCGGCGGCAATCAAGCGATCTCGCACCGATTCGATTTCGGACGTATAGTAGTAAACGACAGTTGCGGCGTTCGACTCCGTTCGGATCGATCTGTCAATCATCACCTGGCAACCATGTTCACCTTCGAGTATGGCGTGGCCCCAATCGTCCCTGCGGCGGACGATCTTCAGACCCAACCCTTGCGAGTAGAAGGCAATCGCTTGATCCAGATCGGTTATCGGAACCATCGAAGTAATGCGATGTATACTCATAGATTTGCCTCTCTGCTGATTACTTCAAGGTGGTCAGGTCAGGCCATGCCTTAAGCGGATCTGCCGCCCGTCATCCCGGACGCCGCCATCGCGGCGCCACCCAGAGGCCTCGTAGAAGGCAATTCCGCGCTCGTAGCCTTCTACGGACCAGAGGATTGCCTGGTTATAGCCGTCCGCAACCAGATAGCGCAAAGCGACTGACATCAATGCCTTGCCTATTCCTGTGCGCCAGTGCGACGGATGGACCGCGATCGTATCGAGTTCGCCGAGGCGTACATCGACCGGGTCCCGGCTGGGTCCGATGCCGGCGACCCCTGCAGTTGTACCCGAATGTTCAGCTACCCACCAGCGATGTGGGACGGGTTGATCCAGATCATGCCGCCACCTGTCCGTAAGGGCTGGCGTTACGGTTCTGTCGGCCCGCGATAGCAACGCGCCAAATCCGGCGTTCCAGGAATCGATGTAAATGCGCGCGACAGTCTCGGCGTCAGCAGAGGTGGCCGATCGGATCGTCGGTCGCATTGTTCCTTTCGCGTGTTGATTCATCTGATGGCTACCGTGACGAACCCGTTGTGGAGCGAAACGTGCGCAGTTTTCAGATACGCAGCGATCGCCTGTCACGGCTGATAGGAATAGACGACGCCGGCGTCGGCAAGAATCCTGGACAAGGCGCACACTGAGTCAACAGGGATGAGCTGGATGCTCCATCTTTTCAGAATCTCAGGCATCGCATATACTTCCGAATCGATGGCTTCGACCGGTTCTCTGGAGATGTATTCGTTGCTGGGCGTCTTCGTGAAATGGCGGGCCTCGAAAACATAGACGTTGGCCTCAAATTCCACTATCCGCGTCTCATCCTCACGATTCACGAAGATGCAACACCTTCTGGCCGCATCTGTCTCGAATCCCAGGATCGAAAGCTCTCCCCTGGATTCTTCAGAGTTCCTGACTCTTATTCTATGAATTTTCGGAAACAGGTGAATTGAAATCTCTTCGAAGTCGCCGGCGTAGAGCAGGCAGTCCGGAATATAGCCTGGCTTGGAACGTCTGCTGCTGCTCCGAAAATCCTCAGTCCGGTAGAATCTCGTTGGACTGAACACCATACTCTCGCGCGGAGCAGATACCTTGTATAGATGCATTGTATCGACACCTGCCTTGCAGCAGAATCACGCTTCAGACGATCTGTTTCGCCAGCAGAAATACACCTATTTATTCCATTTTTTCATAGATCTGGTGGATCTAAAATTCAGCGTGTGCTCTTGGAATTTAGAAAACATCACTGCTGTCTCAAATTATCCGGAAAAGGCGAATTTTGATGCGTAAGTACCTGGCTAAATCGAAAGTGGTTTCGTAACGCCAATGCAGGGCGCCTTATTTGAGCCAATGCTGCCCAGGACAAAGTGACCGAAAAAAAAAATCCGCACACCCGCGGCAGGTCATCAAATAGTCACGATTGCCTTTCCCGGGAGCGAGGGCATCCCTGCCCTCGACGGCGAACAGGAGGGATCTATGCGCCGCCATCCCAGATGTGGTGTTGGATGGAAGGGGAGCAATCGGCCCTTGATGTGGAGATTCGTCGGTTGCTCGAAGTTCGGGGGCAGGGATGCCCTCGCTCCGGTTTTTGGTGGATCACGTCGTGATAAAGGGCAGATCGCCCTCGGTCGCAGGGCGCTCGCGCCCAATGCGGCGACCTGGTGGTTTTACCAGGTTCCGGGGCGACAAGCAAAGAGAAGATTCCATGTCCGATATGAAATATACGTCATTCGTAATCGCGTCACGCGTTAAATCCATTTAGCGACATCAATATCGGGACAACGTGAATCCCAAGCACAAAGGCAAGGATCTTGTCATTGACATTGAATCCCGTGAATATGTCATCAATCACGGCTATCCAAGGTAATTTGGAAAAGTCGATTTTGGCCAGGTGTGAGCAAACATGCCGTTCAGTTGGCGAGACGCGCGTTCGGGACCTGTGAACCTCGCGTCGATCGTCTTTCGGGAGTCGATGCCGTCAGTCTCAGGATCGGCCAACAAAGAACAGCACTAAAATCTATTCCAAATAGGAATAAATACCGACAGCGTCAGAAGAATCCCGAATCGGTCCATCATCGAACGGGTGCACTCCAGGAGTGCAGGCCAGAATTGCCGTGTATAGCGCACGTCCCACGTCAGTTTTGTAATCTCGATCGATGAAAGTACCAAACGTTCGGTTCACGGTATGTGCCCAGATTCTCTTCCAGGTCGATTGTGATTGGCGCCAGACCGTCCGGAATGCAGTAGGAACCCGACGTTGAGAATCGCATTCCCGTCCATTTCTCCCAATCCTGGATCGATGCAGTCACCGTAAGCGAATTGTGCATGAAACCCAGTCTTTCGCCACCCATTTCCTCGTGGACACGAAGCCACGGATCAAGCAGGCGACCCTTCTCATCCCGGCGCTGGGCGTACGCTTCGATTGAATCTTCCGCAAACTCGTGTTTCCGATTTGGCCTTACAGGGGCCAGGACGCCCCGCAATCCCTTCGCTGTCGACAGAGATCGCATTTCGGAAAGGATCTTTCGACTAATTCCCCTTCTGCGATACATCGGCCGCACGAGAACGCCCAGAGCACAGAGTACGCCCGCGGTCTTTAAGGGCCAATGGGCCGAATAGACCATCTCGTCAATTGTCGAAGGCAAGGGATCGCCTGGTACCCATTCAAACGGTACGGTCAAGCCAGCGCCCACCAGGGCATTGTGTTCCAGGACGAGGATCTGGAAGCTCTGAAACCCGGTGTAAATGGAAGACCAGCTTCGAATATCCGCGCGCAACAGAAACTCGGGCCACGTGGAATCGTTGAGTTCTTTCAAAACGCCCGACATTTCGGGCATTCGGTCAAGTGTGACCAGATCCATCTACTTGATCCAATTGGAAAGGAAAGTAGCGACGGCGCGGGTTCGTGCGCTGATGTGCACAAATGAAAGTTCAACGCTGCTGTTCTTACGTATCCATCAATTCCATTCGGACGAACTCAAACTCCCCGCCATTCGTCCGGTTCATGTAATGTTCGACCTCCCTGAAACCAATTCGTTGATAGACCTTGATCGCGCGTTTGTTGAAGGCCGCAACGTGAAGCTGGATGGTCTTCGGCGAGAATCGAGACTGCGCGAAGTCCAGACCTGCGCGCACGAAATCTGACCCTGAGCCCTTCCCCGTCAGGTCCGGACGAAGTCCCAGACCGTAATCCACCACGCCACCCGTGATCTGGAACGCGAAGAACCCGACCAATTCGCCCGCGCCATCCCGAACGCCGTACATCGACTCGCCTCTTAGCGAGGGATCCAGAAGCTCAGCCAGATCGTCGGCATCCGCCTCGGCATCGTAGAATGCATACTCGCCATCGTAATGCCATGTGGCAATCGTCTCGGCGTCCGATTGAGTAAGTGGTTCGATATCAAAGCGCATCGGCAGCCTCACGCAGCACGTCCACCGCCATTTGCACGTCTTCTCTTCGACAGTCGAACTGCCCCACCTGGAAGCGGATGACGAATTGTCCTTCGTGGATCGTATGCGTCAGGTAGATCCGGCCGTCGTCATTCACCGCGCGGAGCAGGCGCTCGGTGGCGTCATTGGCATCCTCGCCGTCCGACGCGTACTGGAACGTGAAGAGCGAAAGGCGGCAGTCCGTCGTCAGTCGAAATCCGTCTAGCGATGCGATCGCCACGGCGGCCTCCTCGGCCCACGCGATATGGTTCCGGATGCGCTGGCGGAGGTCTTCCAGCCCGTGGGCGCGGAGAAGGAACCAGAGCTTGAGCGCCCGGAAACGGCGCCCCAGCGGGATGGTCCACTCGCTGTAATTGGTGATTTCCGACTGACCGAGCGTTTCGAGGTATTCAGGGCGGATCCCCAGGGTGCGGACCTGGGGTTCCGGGTTTGCGAGAAACTGGATTGAGCAGTCGAACTGCGCGCCGAGCCACTTATGGGGATTGAAGACGATACTGTCGGCCTTCTCGACGCCCTCCCACAATCCCCTCAGCTCGGGGCAGATCATCGCGGAACCGGCCCACGCTGCGTCCACGTGGACGTAGAGATCGAACTCGCAAGCGACTTCCATGGCCGGGCGCACCCGGTCGGACGCGCCGACCGACGTGCCGCCGACACAGAGGACGACACCTGCGGGCAGGAATCCCGCCTCGCGGTCATCAGCGATCGCCGTACGGAGCGCCTCCGGGTCGAGCGCGCCGGACCCGTCGGTGTGCACCTTGACGAGGTTCCGCTGGCCGATCCCCGCGATTCGGATGGATTTGTCGATTGAGGAATGGGTCTCCGGCGAGGCATAGATCCTGAGCCGTTTCTCACCCGTCATTCCGGAGTCGATCCCCCGCCAGTTCAGCGCGCGTTCGCGCATCGTCAGAACGGCGCAGAGATTGGCCGCCGTCGCCGTGTCCTGGATGACGCCCTGGAACCCTTGCGGGAGCCCGAGCGCCTGGCGCATCCAGTCCACCATCCGCGTCTCGATTTCCGTGGCCGCTGGCGAGGTCTGCCAGAGCATGCACTGGGCCGCCATCACGGCCGTCAGATTCTCGGCAATCATCGAAGCCGGTGCGGCGCTGGCGGGGAAATAGGCGAAAAAGCGAGGGTGCTGCCAGTGCGTCATCCCGCCGGGCACGATGCGCTCGAAGTCGGCGAAGATCGCCTCCATGTCTTCCGGCAATTCGGGCGGCGCTCCCGGGAGCATCGCGGCGATTTCGCCCGGCGAAGTCTGCGCCCGAACGGGCTGGTGCTCGACCGTCGCGAGATAGTCCGCGCCCCACCGCGCGGCGCGCTCAGCCCATCGATAGTAGTCTTCCCGTTTCATCGTGCCGTGTACTCGCCATTGATTACAATTCGACTCGAATGCGGCGCAGACCACCAAACCTTGCGGCATTGGTTCGCCCTCGTCACGTAGGGGCGTCCCTTGTGGGCGCCCGGCCAATTCGACCATACCGGCCGCGTCATCAATATAACACAATCGCTTCAAAACAACGATTATTCGTAGATCTAACTGCGAAAACGGACGTTGTATAGAGCTTGAAACCGGAGCTATGATTTTATAGCTTGATACCCGGGTCGTCGAAATCGCGGGGGCGACCGGCCGGTCGCCCCTACAACAACCTGACATCCGCGAATCAATATCGCCGGTCCGTTTCGCAAAACGGGGGGTTCCGCGGGACCCTTTGCCCTCTCCCCTCCCCTCTTGCCACACTTAACGATTGGACCATTCCATGGACACCCTTCCGCTACCTGCGCAGCCAAATCTCGCGGATTACATGAAGCTGACAGAGGAACTTGTCGAGGCCGCCCGTTCGGAGAATGCCAACGCCTTACAGGAGTGGTGCGGCGGGTGGCTCGAGTCGATCGTCCAAAGCGCCGGACCCGACCTGACGGACTTTGTGCGGGGAAGTTGGGAACGGGCGATAGGCGAAGTCGAAAAAGGGGCCCGCGAGACGTCCGAGACGGCCAAGGAAGGTGGCGCCGGGTTTGAGCTGGCCGATGCGCAGGCTCTTGTTGCGCATGCCCACAGCTTTGGGCGTTGGGATGCTTTCGCCAGGTTTGTCGACGTGGACACGCGTCAGACGCCAGAAGGGGCCGAGTTCGAGGTCGCGGCCGACGCCGTCGTGGACGGGGACCTCGCCAGACTCCAGTCGCTCCTGCGGCGCAATCCGGCTTTAGCCCACGCCAGATCGGCGCGCATTCACCACGCGACGCTGCTGTATTACCTCGCCGCCAACGGCATCGAGGACTTTCGCCAGCGGTCGCCCGCCAATGCGCCCGAAATCGCGCGGCTATTGCTGGATGCCGGTGCGGAGGTGGACGCCCTGTGCGGGCTGGGCAATTCGGATGACACGCCGATGTTGGCGCTCGTAACCAGCGTACATCCGCACGACATGGGTGTGGCGACCGACCTGATTGAGATATTCGTGGAGGCGGGCTCCAAAGTGGATGGCCTCAACGGGGACGGGGCGCCGGTACGTCTGGCCCTTAAATTCGGATATCCCGAATCGGCAGCGGCACTGGTCCGCTTAGGGGCGGAGGTAAAAACCGCAGCGATGGCCGCGGGATTGGGCCGGTTGGATCTGACGAGGGAATTCGTCGAGGAGCGCGGCGTATCCGAGGCTGAGCTGGCGGCCGCGTTTGAAGATGCCTGCCGGTTCGGACGGACGGATATCGCCGAATACCTGCTGGCAAACGGCGTCGACGTGGACGGTCAGGGCACGTGGAATATGACGGGCCTGATGTGGGCCGCTTCCCAGGGACATCTCGACACCATGGCCCTGATCCTCGATCGCGGCCCCTCGTTCGAATTGCGGAACGAGTTCGGCGGCGCCGCAATGGGCACGACCCTGCATTTCGCGATCAACTCGCCGGGACCCGGGGCTGACTATCCGGCCGTGATCGACATGCTGCTGAACGCGGGATTGAAGTTTGAGGGTACCAGGAAGGGAACGGGGCTGGACGATATCGACGCCGTGCTTCGCAGACACGGCAAGGTCGATTAGACCGGCAATCTTTTCAGCTGCAATATAGGAAGTAAATCAAGGCGCGGCCATCACGGTGGCGCTTTTTTGACATTGCGAACGATTTGCTTGACAACACGCACGTAATACTTTATGCTGAATAAACCAGCCACCGCGGGACAACTTCGGCTTCATTCATTACCTGGGAACAGGAATATGTTTCCGTGACAGCCGTGTTTGCACCATCATCAATCACGTCGCTGATTCGACAGATCTTTCGAACACAGGAAAAATACATGGACAGCATTGGACAAGCGTTTGACGATTCCGAGAACGCCGCTGAATCAGCCCGCCAATCCGCTACCAACCTGGTGAATTTGGCCAGACGCCTGCAAAAGGCCGCAAAAGAGGGCAACATAGGCGCAATCAAGAAGGCACGAGTCGGACTCAATGTTGCGCTTGAAAACCTGACGCGGGTGGTGACGGACGCTATCCAGTCCTGGCCCTATGGAGAAGATGAAGTAGTTGAATACCTCAAGGGCGGCTATACACACGAGTTGCGTCGTGTCGCGTCTGAAAGGGGTCTGGAAATCCATTTGCGGGACGGACAGTTGATCTCACACCCCTCCATCGTGCGAATATTACCCGAGGATGAGGCGATCCGAATTGATAACAAGAAAATCTCGACTATTAAGCCTTCCTACCTGGCCGATCTGCTGGTCGCGAACCAGAAGAAGCGTAGTCGCTTCTCCGCTAAACGGTTTTTGGAGGCCCTGTACAGGGTTTACCTGGAGCTTGTGAAGGAAGATGCTTCGGATGGACTCATGAAGGGCGGTTCCGGGCGTGTGGTACCTTTAGCAAGAATCTACAGGTTATTCACCTCTCTACCGGGTAGCGGGCGAGATTATGCACAAATTGACTTTGCCCGGGACCTTTACCAGTTGGAGACAAGCGGAGTTACAGAAACAACGTCAGGCGCCAAAGTATTTTTCCACGCGTCCACGGGTACCCGGGGCGGCAGAAACGTATTCACCTTTGTGGGTCCACAGGGCCAGGACATCAAGTACTTCGGGATTCGATTTACGAGGGATGACTGATGCACAACACAATCTCCATCTCCCTCAAGGACTGGCTTCAGGTCATCAACGAAGAGTACCTTTCGTCGTATGTCCGCTGTGGGGGGGCGTCGATCAAGTTCACAGTGCCATCAAACGAGGATTCCAGGGCTGGTTTGTACGCAGGAACGGAGGCCAGTTGCCATGAACTGGACTATATTTTCATTAAACTGAACGCTGAGACGATGCGGGCGCACATGCCGCAAGACTTCTTTTTCAGGTTCGCCAGCCAAGTCGATTGGCGGCTGCTAGCTCGCCGTATGATCCTGAGGCTCGCTGCCGAGCAGGGCTACCAGATTGACGGAATACGTCCCGGCGTGGACGGCAACGTCTTCGACGCCATCGCAACAGCCAATGGTCTCGAATCGGAGTTCGTTCTCGGAAATCTGAGGCTGATGATACAGAACCGTGTCTTCAGGAACACGAAGATGGCGAGAGATTTCCGGGTGTGTATGAGCCATCTTTGCATGGAAGAGAACAGCCGTGGCGGTTACACCGGGGAGCCGCTATTGGATTGGCTGACGGGAGAGAACACGCGAATTAGTGGTGTCCGTCCGTTTTCCATCTACACAAGTATCAATCGCAACACGGCCAGATACTTCATCGAATCGGCCTTCTACTGGATTCATCATGTGGGGCAATCCGGAACGCTAGTGTTATTTGACAACGCCCGCGTAACGGTGGCTAGAAATCCAAGGGACGGTCTGCGCTACTACACCAGGGCCATGGCGATGGAACACTACGAGTTACTACGGGAATTTATCGACGGTGCTGACAGGTTGACGAGCACAGTACTGGTGGTCGTCACCAACAACGATTTCCTCGACGACAGTGGCGATCGCGGGTCCCGAGGCTATGGGATATATGAGGCCCTGCGCACCCGAGTGATGGACGATGTTCGAGATAGGAACAGGGTAAATCCGGTCGCATCCCTGGTACGGCTGACATAGGAAGGTGGAAGACAGTGGCAGTTTTAGCAGATAAACAGAGATTCGCCTCCAGGCGAGCCTTGGAGGCTCTCCGAAACGGCGTGCCTAACAGGGACGCCGTGAAGCTATTGGGCTGCAACCAGCCGGAGGCTGAAGGTCAATTCGAAGGTATGTTGACCGGGGCTACGGAAGGCGTCGACCTTTCGTCCGGCACTTTGGGTATGCTGGTCTCTGGTGATTTCGGCTCCGGCAAGTCTCACCTGCTTACTCACCTGGAAGATCAGGCTCTTTCGCAGGGTTTCGTCTGTAGCAAGGTGACCATAAGCAAAGAGACGCCGCTATACGACCTGGGTAAGGTATTCAAATCGGCTGTGGATAACGCCCAGATGCCCGACCGCACCGGCCGGTTGATGGAGGAACTGGGACAGGCGCTGAAGCTCGATTCACGAGAATACGCCGACTTCTTTAAATGGGCAAACGACACCGGCGCGAATGGGCTGAGCCAGATGTTCCCGGCCAGTCTGCTCGTACACGAACGATCGCGTGATCTCGAACTGAACAGCGAAATCGAGAACTTCTGGGCGGGCGATAGAGTCTACATTTCTCGCGTCAAGAATGGCCTAAGACAGATAGGGCAAAAGCAGAGTTACTCGTTCCGGGCACCCAAAGCCGCCGACCTGCCGCCCCAGCGTCTCCGTTTCGCCGTCGAGCTGATCAGGGCAGCAGGTTACAGGGGCTGGGTGGTACTGCTGGACGAGATCGAACTTGTCGGTTCGTACTCTCTCCTGCAGCGGGGAAGGTCTTACGCCGAGCTGGCTCGTTGGTTGGGACAGGCGGCCAGCGGGTCATATCCGGGGCTGAGAACCGTGGGTTCCGTCACCGACGATTTTGCTTCCGCAATCATCACGGATGGAAAGAAGGACCGCGACTACGTGGGGCCAAAGATGGATAGTACGGAACGTTACGAAAGATTGAAGGCAGACGCCGATATCGGTATGAGATTGCTCGTCCAAGGATGTTCGCCGCTGAATCAACCAACAGACGCGGACGTTCAACAGACCATGGAGAATCTAAGGAGACTCTACGCCGACGCCTACGGCTGGGATGCTCCGCCGGTGCCAATGAGGGCCGGCGGTGCCGGGTATCAGAACCGGATGCGCTACAAGGTCCGCGCCGCCATAAACGAATGGGATCTGATGCGACGCTATCCCGACTACCAACCAAACACCGAGGGCGAGGAGTTCAGGCACGGCTATACAGAGAACGCCGACCTCGAACGAGAGTCCCGGGACGATACTGATTAGAACGCGACCATCCCTCCTTGCCGGGGTATACCGAATTGCGGAAACTTTTTGATGAACTGAAATCGGTGAATGCGGGGTCCGGCGCGGTGGCATGGCTGCGGTTCCTCGAAGAAAAGGGCGGTAAAGGCATACGTGCGGCGCTGTTTCAGACATCCGCGCAGGGTGAACCTCTGGACTTCTGCTTCACCCGAAGGGTATGGTCGGGTTCTGGCGGACGACCCGCAATCGACAAGCCGGGTTTTTTACAATCGCTGGCAAAATCACTACTCAGAGCTGTCACCTCTGTGCCAACGCTGATATTCGCTCGGGCCGATGAAGTACCTCATGGAGCGATCAACAAAGAACTAAAAGTACAGATACCCTTTTGCCGTATCGCAACATCCGGTGTTCGGTCCAATGGCAAATCGGACGACCAGGATAGTGAAAGTTTGGATTTGCTTTGGGTTGCGGAGAAACCCGATCCAGATACAGAAGCGAGCCAACTTCTCTTAGAGATACTGGACCGGGGCAATCCCGCTGAACCTTTCGAACGGGCGACTGCAGGACTGCACGTAGCCTTTGGCGACGATCGAATTTACGCTGTCACCAACCTTTCTGGTTTGGCCGTTGTAGTAAGCTTATCTTCATTGCCCGATCGCCTTGAATATCCCACCAGCGATTATTTGACAATTCGTGAGAACATCCAACAGGCAAGTTCAGGACCACGACCCGACGTGACTCTGGCCAAACGTCTGCGGGCCGTTCTGGCCAATCCGCCGGAACCGACCCGAACAATCTCGCTGCATTCGGCCGGTAAGTTGATGCCATTTCAGCAGCAGGGTGTCCGTGCTTTGGTGGAAAACCGCCGGCTGCTTCTGGCAGACGACATGGGCTTGGGCAAAACCGTGCAGGCCATCACAGCCTTACGGATTCTCCGGGCGCGTCGGGAGATCAAATCGTGCTTGATCACGGCTCCTGCAAGTGTGCTGAACCAGTGGCGACGCGAGATTGAAAAATGGGCGCCAGAGCTTTCCGCTATCATCATACGTGGTTCGGTATCGGACCGCGGGTGGCAGTGGCATGCCGAGAAAGAGATAACAATCGTGAGTTATGATACCCTGAGGTCCGACTTCAGCACCCAATCTCTGCTGGGTCGCAAAAACTGGGACGTGGTTGTAGCGGACGAGGCTCAGAGGATCAAGAACCGCAACGATACGAGCGAAGCCCTGAAAAGGATAAAAAGAAATCGCTCCTGGGCTCTGACAGGTACCCCTATGGAGAATCGCGAGGAGGAGTTGGCTTCGATACTGGAGTTCGTTGACTATGACAGCACTGGATTGATAAAGCGGTACCGTCCAGGTGTGGAATTGCAGAGGCGTCACCGCGAGTTGCAGGTTCGACGCAAGAAAGCGGAGGTCTTGAAAGACCTTCCTGTCAAGCAGGTCACGAAGGTCGATATCGAGTTGGGCTCCCGCCAACGCGATAGCTACGATAAGGCGGAACAGGATGGCATCGTCTACCTGAAGTCTCTTGGCGCAGAAGTCAGCGTGCGGCACGTACTTGAGCTCATCACTCGCCTGAAGCAGATCTGCAACGCTGACCCAAAGACTGGTGAATCCAGCAAATTGGCCGACATCAAGGACCGCGTGGATCAACTGGCAGCCCAGGGACACAAGACTCTAATATTCTCGCAGTACGTCAGCGACACATCCGGCGCGGGCGCCGTGGCTAACCACTTGCGGGATTTCATCCCGCTTACTATCACCGGAGCCTTGCCTTTGCAGGAGCGAGCCGAAATCATCGAACGATTCAAAACTAGTAGCGAACACAAAGTGTTGGTACTGTCGTTGCGAGCGGGCGGTCTGGGATTGAACCTGCAGGAGGCGTCCTACGTGATTCACCTGGACCGTTGGTGGAACCCCGCCGTAGAAAGTCAAGCAGAAGACCGAAGCCACCGCATCGGCCAGACTGTCAAAGTCAACGTCATCAAGTATTCCAGCATTGGAACCATTGAGGAGCGCATTGACGATATTCTGGAGAACAAACGGGAACTGTTTAACCAACTCATCGACGATGTGTCGATGGATCTGTCCGCCCAGCTGAACAGCGATGAACTTTTCGGGTTGTTCGGACTAGAACGGCCGCTCGTCGCGGATCGAGGGGATTAGTGAGCCGATGGATGCACGCTTGAACAGCCTTGAGCAAGGTCAACGTGATATATTGCCCTGGATTCGGTGGCTTTTGGGAATCCAGATTACAAGCTTGATGACGCGTGGCACGCTCATTTTGATCAAGCCTTGAACGAGCTTGGATCACCCTAACCACGGGTTTCCGATTCCGCCAGCATAGACCCGCGGCGACATTGAAGCCCCTTCCGCATGCTCAGGGCAATGCCGAGGAACCGCCTTCGACAAGCTCAGGTCAACGACCGGTGAGCCCTTGGATCGACGCGATTTGCGATGACACGATGAGCGAAATCCAAGTGATCGAATCATTCGGTGCGCGCCTCAGAGTCTAACAGATCCCCACCAAACTTCAGGAAAAATGCAGCAAATTCGGACCCCGTCAACATTGCAACCGCCTTGCCTGTGTCTTCTTGAAGCTTGTCCAATTCCTGCCTGAAGTTTTCGCCCGGGGTCGTCCCCGTTGAGACGATCAGTCCCTGATTTGCATGTTCATATTGCTGAAACGCTCTTCTGATATCTTCGATCGCGCGCGTATTGTGAATCTCCCCTTCGAAGGATTTGACCTGAACAACAAGCGTATCTCGGTGAACCAATCCCGGGATGGAACCGAATTCGAAATCCACTATCAAATCGGCCCCGTGATCACCAGCGCCTCCCTGTCGTTTCACAGCCCTAACTCCGGGAACGCTTTGAAATACCTTCTCAACAAGAGGTTCGAGATTCCTGTTTGGATGTGTGCGGCTGATTTTATGTGAGATATCTTCGAGAAGTGGTTGAATCTGCTCGGAAAGATATGCCAGGCTTGTCTCAGACGTTCTCGGCGCTGGTGCCTCTGTTTCTAGGGCTTCCAATAGCCGCCTGAAATCATCCTCCACGTGTATCGTCCACCACCTCCCCTGTAGTTTTAGACGTGCGCTCAAGGCGGGCGTCACCCTAGCGTCGTTCCGATTAAAGGAGCGTACCGATTCCCGGCAGACGTCGAATCGATGATTAAAATCATCGTCGCCGCCAACCCAAGAGTACCCACCGGTCACCCTGGCCACAGTGCATTCACCCCACACAGGCAGATTGATATAGACAACATAATCGTCTTCTTCCAATCTCAAAAGAAACTCCTGGTAACAGTTCTTCTCATCATCGCTGAGCGAATCCCATCCCGATTCTTCGATCCTGTTCTTCAACTCCCTTAGATCGGCATTTACGTAGCTCCAGCCAAATCGACCTTTGCCACGCGTCAACGAGTCAAATATGCGTTCGTTCCATTCCTCGGTGGCTTTGAGCGCGTAGATCGTCATCTGTCTCTCTCCTCTGCAATTGGATTCATCGTTTCACATCAAAGTAGCCGTGCTGCGGCTGGACCATCAACTTCGGTTCTGTCCTACGTATTTCACCGGTTTATTAGTGGCCGGTTACGATGGGGTGGTGAACGTGTTGCCATCGCTTTCTCCCAGTTGGGAAGTTAAACTGAAATCCGGCTTGAAGCCAGACCCATCCCGCGGATTTAGGCCACCGTGTGACCATCTGCCGTGCCTCAATGTACGTATTATGCGCGATCGCAACTACGCATTCTCATATAAATAAACAAAAAACGTGCCACTATTTGTATTTCGGATTAAGTGTTGAATATAATGGGGTTAGGATATGAACTGTCGGTTTCTGGCAGGTGAAAGGCGCCCAAAATACGCCTTTGGAGGGGTTAGCACAGATATTCGCCATGCCAGTCATCATCAGCCTGGAAACTCAAAAACAACCTGCAAATGCCAACTCTGAGGGCCACCGGAGGTGTTGTGATTTGCAACGATTCGGGAGATTCACGGAGAGTGATTGTGGGTGGGTTGAATGGATCGCAGGCAGGAAAGATGGAGGCGTATTTCGCGCCGAAGCCGAGGAGGGGCTTACCAAGTGGGCCGGGCGAATGTGGACATCAAGATCGACACCGCATCTTCATCGGGAATCGTGCGTAGGCAGGCCCGAAAAATGCGGCCGTTTCTGGCTCACTTCATGACATTTAGGTCTATGTGTCGGCACTAATGTATCCATAATCGTCCGCCGCTCGTTCGCCCTCTAAATTGGCTATTTTGTATAGAGTGGGGAACTTTTTCATTGATTTGGCCATAGAGCGATCACTCGTGTGGGATGAATCAATCTAATATCGATTTATTTTTTCACGACTTATAACTTCCATTCCTTTTCATCCGTCAGAGCGAGTCGGGTTCTATGAGCAATGGCATCAGGTGGTGGCGCCCAACTAATCCCAGGACATTGTCCCACGTTTCAGGAGATCATTCGTCAGCCTGGCGGCAGAAAGGGCTTCCTCAGAATGACAACTCACGTACACGTTTCTCGGAAACATTTCATTGAGGGTCGTGCGACGCCATGTCACTCTGAGCGTAGTCGAAGAATCTCCCGTCTACTCGATTGAACGTGCAGCGGAAGCATTCATCAGCCCATTTGTGCGGACGCCTCCTCAGCAAAACATTGTGCGCGCGTGTTCGACACCTCCACCGCATCAGCCGTCGCCTGCCATTCGCCTCTTCGACTAGCTCGGGGAACGGACGCGGCTTCTTGCACCGTCAGGTCGATGTTGTAGAGTGGCAATTCGCGTCCCGGAATGCTCTCCGAAGATCTGGTACCAATCTTCCTGGCGCCCATTGCACGATAGAACCCGTCGGCATGCGGGTCGCCCTGAATAAGCATCGTCCTGAATTCCAGGTTGGATGCTGTTGATACGGCATGTCGCAACAGACGTCCGCCATATCCACGTCCGATTTCATCCGGCTCTACAAAGAGAAACGTCAACTCGACTTCACTTATGGTTAGCGGTTGGAGCATATAAAATCCTACAATGCGTCCCGAATCGTCGATCACATACGCCGGATTGTGCGCCAATTCTACATCTGAGACCGTCAACTCTTTCTCGCAGGCCGAAAGGAATGATTCGTCATACCCCCAGAGTCCCTTGGATCTGCGTGCCAGAGCGGTGAGTTCGGACCCTTCACCCTGTCTGGCACGACGAATAATACCACGGTCAATTTGTGTTTCACGACTTGCCATATCCACTGAAACCCGATAAATCTGCCGGACCCAATGCCCCGACAAAAGGGAGACCTTGTGCTGCCTGTCAGGTGGCGGCGGTCGGCTGGCCCGTGGACATCATCACATGCTGCAGGAGATCCTTCGTCAGCCAGGCGGCACCCTTCGACAGGCTCAGGGCAAGTCCTCAGGATGACAGCTCACGTACACGTATCTCGGAGACATTTCATTGAGGGCCGTGGGACGACATGTCCTTCTGAGCGTAGTTGTGCCAAATGCATCGTGGGACCGGTGCTACTGCTGCATAATCTGTATTAGATTTCCGCAGGTATCGTCAAAGACGGCCATGATGATGTTCTCCCACTCTGTCGGCTCCAACGTAAACCTCACGCCGAGCGCGCTTAATCGCTCATGCTCTGCACGAATGTCGTCCACGCCGAAGCATGTCGCGGCAATGCCCTGTTCGAATATCCCTTTCTGATATGTCTTCGCTACCGGATTCTCGTTCGGCTCGAGCAGAAGCTCGGTCCCTTCCTGGTCGTCGGGCGAAACGACCGTGATCCACCTGTGTTCGCCAACCGGAACGTCATGTTTTTTTTCGAAACCGAGTATCTCGGTATAGAACTTCAGCGCTTTGTCCTGATCTTCAACAAAAACTCCATTGAGTATGATTTTCATGTTGGAATCTCCTTGTGTCAGTTGACGTTTTCGGGCCCGTGTGTCGGGTCCACGTTAAAGTACGGCCGAAAAGCCTCGCTAATGGCGTTTGATTTCGCCGCGGAGTTTCGACAGCAAAGTCCTGTCGACGTCGGGAAACTCACACAAATATGATAGCAAGGTCTCGACATTCTCAACGGAATAATCCAGCGCCGGCCGACCCAGTTTCTCGCAGGCGCTGAACATGTAGTGATTGGCATCGCCCTCGCCCCGCCTGGCTCGCTTTACCGCCCATACGACGTTCCAGTACGCGGACGTCGCGACAGACCAGTCCGGGAACGGTGAAGGCCATTTCTGAGAAGCCTCCAGGTCCGATTTGATATCCAGATCTATCCTCCAGAAAACCGGAAAGTCGTGAAAATTGACCATTATGTTCTGCGCCATCCGGTCGTACTTCTGTTGCGGATCAAACCGTACGGAGAATGCGCCGAAATGCTTCTTCAGACACGCCGATAAGGAATCGAAAAACCCCTGCGTGAGCTCAACCTGAACGCTGGCTTCGAGATCCACGTCGCTGTATTCGTCGACCTTCCCCGAGGCGAATGAACCGAGGTAGTTGACCGTTCCAGGAGAAAAATGCCTCCGAAGGACCTCCACGACTTCATTTCCGAATTGATGTATGGTCATCTCGTACACGCATGTGTGGGTTTGTTCAGTCGATCCTTATTTCCGAACCCACCGTCAAAAGCCTATCCATGTCTTCCTTCAAATGGGATGAGCCAAATTCGGGGTTCCCGGGACTCAGAATGTAGCGAGCAGACGTGACGTCCATGTTTTCGTGCATTGGAAAGACATGTGCGTGGGCGTGTGGCACGCCACTTCCAGCGTAGAGAAAAGCAACGCGTTCAACCCGATAGACTGCTTTCATTTTCCTTGCGAGTCTTTGACCAAGTTCCATTATTCTCGCCGCGAGGCCAGCAGGAACATCGTCGAAGTACTCGAAGTGACGTCGTGGAATGATCAAGCAATGGCCTCTCCGTATGGGCCTGTTGTCAAGAAACGCTACGATATGGGAGTCCTCCCACACGATCACCGCGCTTGCGTTTCCGGAGGCTATATCACAGAACGGGCAGGCTGTCACCGGATCCTCGTTGTCTATATGATTGTAAGCCATTCCGCTGATGCGTTTGGCGATGTCCGGTTTGTCTATTCCAATCGCGGCCGCTGGTTTTGATCTTAACCTTCATCCCAAGCCGCTCCCTGAGCTTGCGGTCCCTGAGCCTGTCGAAGGACCTAAGGGTCGGCGACGGGTGTTCGAAACTGTCGAAGGTTTGTCTGACACAAGGTCGCCGGTGCGCTGATGTTCGACTCCGTTCTGTAAGGTGGCGTTCCCTTTGTGCAACAGTTCTTCGCATTCCCAATCTTCCTCGAAGATCATCAGCTTGTCCCAGCGCTCGAGCATTGGCGCGTAGCCTTGAAGCCAGAATTCATAGTCGTCGGACTCGACAGTTGCACGCCAGGTGTCGCGATTCTTCCCGTGTTGAAGAGCGAGGTAGGACCGGGTACCCGCAATATGCAACAATCCGAGGCGGACAAAACCAGGAAGTTTCTCGTAGTGAGACGCGATCTCCTCACGGACGAGTTCGACCAGTTCCGACTCTTGTCGCCCGTCTCTAAGTGACCAGCGTTTTATAGTGATAAATTCAGACATGGAGGGGGTAACGGTGTTCCTGGAACGGTAGTCGACGGTGTTCGATCTGGAGTGCCTCAAAGCCGTTGCTGGCGCTTGAGTTCGGGTACAATGTGATTCCGCAAGATGGGATTCAGAATGTAATCATGGACACCATCGCACTTCACGAGCAGGAGGCCATCATGCGTGATCAGAATTCCTGAGATGCGGACGACAGTCTTCATTCTTCCCTTTCGTACATCGTCAGTATCGAATACTGGTGAGCGGTCCGGTCCTGCGCGTATTCACCGGTGGGAGATTGCGAAGACATCTCGTTACTGACGTTTCAGGAGGAATATCATCTCGGGCATATCCGGCCCGATTGGTTCCCGGTCGAAAGACCCGAATTCTCCCACGCTCTCGAGACCGGCCGCGAAAATGAGCGCTTTGAGATGTGGATAGGTATAGACGCTCATTTTGAAGTTCTCGGCTTCCTCCGACAGTACATGGTCGCCATCACAGAGCCGGAAGATAAATCTGCCCGATAAGACCAGATTGACCGGGTCGTAATCGTCCTTCACGAAATACCGCCGAATGGTCGCGCCGGTGCCGTCCTGCGCGGGCCATTCCAGTTCCAGGTGTTCTTCGCCATCGCCGGAAAACAGCTTGTCGAACCGGGGATTGAACACATCCAACGCGAGAATTCCCCCGTCGGTCAGGTGTCTCCTGGCATTCCTCAGGGCCGCCAGTTGGTCTTCTGCGGTGTACATATGCTGCATGGGTCTGAACGGAATCACCACCAGGGGAAAAACATCACCCAATTGAAGGTTCCTGAAATCTCCCTCAATGACCCGTACCCGGCGTTGTACGTCTGCAGGTTCCTTCGCGAGCTTTGCCCGCAAGACCGCCAGCATCGAACCAGAAGCATCAACGCCCGTGACATCAAGTCCCTGCCTGGCAAATGGTAGGGTAATCCTGCCGGTTCCGCAGCCGAGCTCGAGGATCGGCCCGCCATACTCACCGGCCAGATCGAGATAGAATTCCCTGTCGACCAGGTCCTCTTTGACGCTGTACGCCGCGTCGTAGTGCTTCGCCGCCAGGCTGTAGGAATCTTCAATCATTGTGGGTGAACTCCACCAACTCTAGCTATAATCGGTCGCAAATCCGGTTCCGAAAACCTCTTTGACTTCAACACTTTGCCGTCATTCCTGAATATGGGCTTACCATGCTCATCCAGCTTGCTCATATTGCTCCGGTGGACCTCATCGAAGAGCTCTTCGGCGATATCCTGCAGTCCGTGGGCGATAAACGTACCAAGAAGCACGTACAGCATGTCGGTAAGGGCGTCCGCGATTTCGACGATGTCATTGTCACGCACGGCCGCTCGATATTCCTCTAACTCCTCCAATAACATTCGGATACGCCATTCGCTTATGTCGGACGGCAGCTCCGCAACAGGTGTTCGCTCCAAATGACACTGGAACACCTCATGAAAGTGCCTCACGCAATCGAGTTGACCTTACATCTGACATCTCCTGATAACCCGCCCAATACCCTTGCTGGCAGTCCATTGGAGTGGCTCGTCATTGTTCCCGCGACCCTTCAGCAAACTGCCAGTTTGCTGTACCTGATCTTGCACCTTTCGCCCGGATTCACGCCTCCTCGCCTTGTAGGGGCGTCCCTTGTGGGCGCCCGGCGTTTCACCTCGTCCATTACTGCCTCTGAACGTGCTTCCTCGATGGACCTCTTCCGGCCCAATTGCGATCGTCGATCAATGCGACACGTCGTTTACATATGTCCGGCAAGCAGCCTCTCCCTCAGTCCGACTGCCGTCCGGTACGCATCTTCGAGAAACTCAGCCGGTAATTGCGCGGGGTCCTGGGGGACCGCCTCAATCATTACCGGGCCCGGGTGCGACATGGGATACGCACTGGAAACAGCATCCCAATCTATGATTCCTTCCATGGGAAGCCAGTGAACGTCGGTCCGGCCGTCGGTGTCCGAGAAGTGCGTCGTGAAGAGACGATGCGCCCACCTCCCAAGCACAACGCCGGGCGAATCGGAATACAGGGTGTCGTGCGAACTGTCGTAACACAGGCCCAGGCTCTCAAGAGGAAGCTCATTCAGAATGAAGTCTACACGACTGGTAACCCTTGTATTCTCGAGCGCCAACCTGATCCCGCTTCTTGCCGCCTCCTCTCCCAACCTTCGAAAGATCTCCAGGCCTTCCGCGCGAGGCGGTATTGGCCCCTTCGTGACGTGCAGCACGATGCAGGAAATGGAATGCCGGCGGCAGTACTCGATCAGCTCAAGGCTTTCATCGACCGACGTGTCGCGTTCGGCGGGACTGTCGGACCAGAATGCATTCGCCTTGTCGTATGGCGCATGGACGTGATCAATGGCGAGTCCGGCATCTGCAGCCATTCCCGGCATTTCGTGAGCACGACCGGATTCAACCATGGGTTCCTGATTTCCCATCCACAGAAACGTGTGGCTGAAACCACTCTTCCTGATCAGCCTCAGGCGTTCGGGGAGAGGCAGTTCATAGCCGAACCAGGAGAATGTACCGAGAAGCGGTGTCGTTTCAGACGAAGTCATGGGTTGCTCTTCTCGACCTCAAGCGGCCGCAGTCCGCGCCGTCTGCCGGAACAAACAGGCCGACACGACCCATAAAGTGATGAAGAGCCCGTTCAGGAGCAAGAGATCCAGCGGACCGCTGGCTGGAGAGCCCAACTTTCCGATTATCGCCACCAGGGTCACGAACGCCTGGGCGAGTGCCGTGGCGAACAGCGCGAGTGACATGCCGCGTGGCTGGAGCCGCCCGATGACAGCGCTGACGATTCCTATGGCGAGTACCCCGAAATACATCAGGTTTGCGTGGTTGTTCTCCGATCCGATCACGCCCACCGCGCCGTTTACCCAGAGGAGGACAAGCGCGGTCGCAAGCGCGACCCCGAATGCAGATCGGTAGGCATTACTTATCGTCATTGCTGCTCCTTTCGTCCCGGCGTGGTTGTTTGGACGTCCTCGACTTGCAGGGCGTCCCTTGTGGGCGCCCGCCTTCCACAATGACATATCAACCTTCCGCAAGTGACGTTAATGCGGCGCCCCGTGCGCCGAGAGGAAAGACGCCTGCGCGGGCTGCTCTCAAAGCGGCCCTGCCCAATTGCGTATCCGGATAAATGGCGTTATTCCTGCCTCGCCAATCCCAGATAATAGCGCCTGATACGAGGGGAATATTCTCCCAGTTTATGGAATAATTCTGCATTGAGAGAAGCTCAGCGCGTACACCAAGCGCTGCTTCAAGACCAAAAAGTGAGCCGCCGGCAAAGCAAATGGCGTGATACCAGCCATAGCCGGTCTCACTGGCGCCAACGCTACCCCCTCGAATATCGACAGCCGTGGAGACTCCCTTTGGGAAATGGAAGACGGTACAACCGGTTGGACCTTCTTCATATTCGGCGATACCGACCTTCATATCCGGAAAGTTGAATTCGAGGGTTGGACCGTCAAATACACTCCGCGGCTTCAATTGTACGCTATCATGTGAAACCGGTTTTCTTCGCCTGGCCATAGCACTTGCCTGTCTGGATGGAGATTTCGTCGGAAGTTAAGAGACCATCCTGGAAATTCAGTTTGACTCGGCGATCGAATCTATCGCGGAGGGCAGGTCTTCCAGTCTGGTGATTGTCGCATCGGGGACTTCATCCGGTACTCGAGGTTCCAGGACCGCATATCTCCCCTGCCGGAACCAGATGGTCCGGATGCCAAGTCTTTTCGCCGGAATGATATCGTTGTCGAGGCGATCACCGATCATGATCGCCTGGGAAGGCGAAAATCCGGCCTTGTCAAGAATTGTCCGGAAGAAACGCTCATCGGGCTTCTTGATCCCGATACTTCCCGACACCTCCCTGTGGCGAAACCAGCGCAGCACGCCGAGATCGTCGAGTACGTCCGTAATACTCGCGGGCGCATTGCCGGCCAAGGCGAGAGTGTATTCTTCGGCCAACTGCTGCAGAATTTCAGCGGCTCCGGGATAGAGTCGGAACCCGAGAGACCGAATCTCCGCATAGTGCGATCGCACCCGCTTCGTGATCTCATCGAAGAGACACTCGTCAGGTCCGGCGAAATGCCAGGTGATGGCGTGCATGGCGCTTGGTACGAACTGCCGTAATTTCTCGCCGTCCAACCGCCTGTACTCGTCGACAGACATCTCGAAGCCGAAGCTGCCGAGCGCGGTTCGATGGACTTCCATCAGGGCATCCTGTTGACCGGCGGCGTCGAGAATCGTCTCCCCGACGTCGAACAGCAACACGGTATTCATCGCATTCTCACGCAGGATCATCGGAAACGCTGTACTGCGTTGAAACATCCGTCGGTTGCCAACTTCGATCTCAGAGCCTTGCCGTCGTCTCCTTCAACGTCCGAAGCAGCCTTCTCACTTCGGCTTCGTACGATCCTCCTTCGTTTCCGATGGGCTTTCGCGCAGTCATCGTCCAGATGAGTTCCTGCAGGGTGTAAAGGATGTGTAAGGCCTCCCACGACGGCCCGTCTAGTCCCCGAGCATTCAGGTACTCCCCCCAGATTATCTCTCTAAGCTTTCCGAATGTTTCCCGGTACCGCCAGATTTCAGCGCCCCATTCTCCGAAGTTGAACTCGAGGGCGGGATTCCCGACACCTGCGTTTCCCCAATCCAGGATCCCGGTTACTTCCAGGTCCCGTTCGGAACGGACGAGAATCTGGTCTTCGTGGATATCGCCGTGAAGCAGCACGTCGTCCATCATGGACAACTCTGACAACGCCCGACGCCATTTGCCTGTCGTCGAGACGGAGTTCAACTCGCTGAAATCCTCCGTGCCGCCTCCTGCAGCCAATTCACGGACCGATGAGGCGATTGAATCCGGTGCTTCGCCCGGCGAACCCGACCGCAGCGCCCCATACATCCATCGATACGAGTCGCCGTGATCGCCGTCCATATCCTGAGACAGTGGTTTCAGGAAATCAGTTTCATGACCCAACTCAAGGTTGTGCCAGATCGCCGCAAGCCGTCCGATCGTGCGAAGCACTACTTCATAGTCACTTGCGCCTAACCTGTGTTCGATGTTTCCCAGCAGGATCCCCTGCAGTCGTGTGACAACGCCGAACCGGTACGGGCTCAATTCGAGGTTCTCGACCGCCCTTACGAGCCTGGGCACGGGCAATTGATCCAGTTCGCTGAAGAGCCTGTATAGGTCCAACTCGACATTCAGAGAAAATTGGTACTTTGGATGTCTTGGAAACAGAAAGACACGATCCGGAGACTTGATGATGTGCTTGGACCATCCGGTGAAATCGGGTTCGAGCTCTCCAGGTGTCAGCCCGAACTCGTCACAGAGACGTTCAAGTTGAGGCCCAATCAGGATGGCTTCGAGTGCGGTGGAGTCTTCCGCCGTCGAGTTATCCGGATCCGCATGCTCTAACGACATTCGGCTGCTCGGTAAGCGGGTGTGAAGGTGGGACGGACATTCCAGGCGTGCATTATCGGTTTTCCGGGGCGTGATCTCCCGCGCTTTCAGTCTTCGCCAGACTGGCGCAGACCAGTTCCTCGTCGTTGCGGGCGAACACGTGCTTGTATGCGAACGCCGGATGCGACCACGTGACGCCGCCTCTGCGGTTCAACTGGTCTCGCGTGGGGTCAATGAGTTTTGCGCGGCTGATGATATTTACTCCGTCGGGAGACAGCGTGGTAATCAGGAGTTCACCACGCTCATTGAACATCCAGACCCTGTCTCCGTTCCTGATAAAATGGATGTTGCTCCAACGGGCTTTGGGTACGGCCGTGAGGTCTTCCCAGATGCGATCGCCGTTGCGGGCGTCGAGACAGCGGAGTTCCCCGTAACTGTCCACACCGTAGATGAAATTGCCAATGCGGACCGGGGTCGACATTGTCGAATGGAGCGCGTCCGTGTTTCTTTCATTCTCTCCCCTGCGGTGCCAGCCGAGTTGCATCGACGGTTCGTCCGGATTCAGTTTCAGCAGCAGCGATCCGTCAAAGAAGTCAGTAAAAAACAACTCGTTCCGGTAAAAAACCGGACTTGCGATTCCGATCTCCATACGATTCGGCGGAAAGGGATGGCGCCAGTATACGCCGCCTTTTTGCGGGTCGAGACCTGCGATACTCTCAGCCGTCCTGCTGACCAGCACCCGCTGGCTGCCCTGGGTAATCACAATCGGCGCCGAGTAAGACGCCTTGTCGTCAAGTGCCTTCCATCTTTCAGCTCCAGTCTGCAAATCGAACGCGACGATGCACGCTCCCGGCGTACCGCCGATCTGGACGATCAGGTTCGCGCCTTCGACGACGGGCGCGCTCGCGATTCCCCACGTTGGCATCGCAATACTGTATTCCGCGTTCAAGTCTCTCTTCCACTTCAGTTCGCCCGTGGCCGCATCGAAGCAGTGGAGATGCCCCATCGCCCCGAGGGCATAAGCGAGACCGTTATGCACGGTTACCGTTGCGCGGGGACCTGCGACGTAGTTAATCCGGTACTCGCAGTCGTACGTGTAAGACCATAGCAGTTCTCCCGTTTCCCACGCGAAACATTGGACCCTTTCGACCTGCTTCGGTTTCGCAAGCCGGTCGGTAACGTAGACCCGCCCGTCGGCGACGACCGGGCCGCTGTAGCCGCTGCCGATCGGCACCCGCCATCGGATCGGGATCTCCGGGCCGTCAAATGCTTCAAGTATCCCGGTCTCACTCCAGACGCCGTCCCGGTTCGGCCCGCGCCACTGTGGCCATTCGTCGGCGGAAACCGAGGAGATTGGGATCAGCAGAGCGAGCAACATCGTAGCAATGATCGATTGGATTCGATACATGGTAAATTCTGTCCTTTCGTTTGTCGCAGGGAATCCAGTCAGCGACGCGAAGAATTGAGCTATGTGAGCAGACAGGAATGTCCGCTCCACCCTTTCAAACCCTGGAACCCGGTATAGCTTTAGCGCATGAGGCATCCGAGGCAATACGCCGGAATGTTGTTTCCGGCGCAACAGCTATTGATTTCGGCTGTGGTCCTCTAGCCTTCCGTAGTGTACTCTATTCCATTCTCGTGCTCAGCCAGGCTCGGAGGCGCTCTGCATAGGGTCTGCGCTCTTCTGGAGTCGTGGAGATGCGGCGTTCGTGATATAGCCGGTCGCATTGCCAGCGCGGGAAGACGTGCAGGTAGTAGTGCCAGACATCCTGGTTTCCAGCAGGCTCATTGTGCTGGCGCGACGAAACGCCGTCGCAGTCATAGAGCTCTTTGAAGCCGATAGAGACCTCTCTGGCGACCTCCTGAATTCTGGCCAGCAGGCGGGTCGGCATCGTGTAGATATTTTCAATGTGTTCATTCGGAATGACGAGAACATGACCATGATTACCGGGCCACCAGTGGGAAGAGATGAAAGCCGTTACGTCACCGTCACGAAACACAACGTCCTGCTGTCTAGTGGTGAATTTCAGAAATGGGTA
>JAAXHE010000036.1 GCA_012271065.1 Candidatus Latescibacterota bacterium | reverse complement strand
AACACCCGTTTTCGGAGCGGACTCACGGTTCACTCTTTAAGGTTCGCAATCGTGCGCTTTTAGCGCTCACGCATTTCATGGTCGATCATGGACATTGGTAATTTGGCAGGGATTCTGGATAGGATTCAAACTCAGATTCAAGACGAAAACGTGCGCTTCACGCAGCATGCGCAGCAAGAAATGGTAGAGGAGTACATCTCGACAGGTGATGTTTTGGAAGCTATTGCAGCAGCACAGATCCTGGAATACTACGGACAACATCGCAGGGGAGCGTGCTACCTGTTACATGGTATTACCGAGGCAGGGCGGTCTATCCATGTCGTATGCACGACTGATCGACCGCTTCTGATCATTATCACGGTATATGAACCCAAACTGCCCAAATGGACTACTCCGACCCAGAGGAGACAGTGAAAATGAAATGTAGCTTCGATGGATGCCAGGGACAGTACGAAGCGAGAGAGGTTACGCACACCGTACGGCGTGACGGCCAGGTGATCGTCATCGACCATGTTCCGGCTGAGGTTTGTTCTTTCTGCGGCGATGCGCTGCTGAATCTCGAGACGGTTCGAAGGCTTGAACGCCTGCTGGAGGAGGACCGCCAGCCAGCAACGACAGTGCCGCTCTATGAGTATGCGTGAGTTGTCGTCTTTCGTGATCCGTCACCTGAGATTTTACCCCAAAATCAGCCCGGATATGATCAATTGAATATCACGCGTTTCGACAAATGCGCGCCGGATATGCCGGCGAGTTTGAGGCGAGCCATCGGCGCCGGGAGAGAGGCGCCGGTTGCGCTTCTGGGGGATCACGGGATCCTCGAGGGACGGTTGATCGGTTTCTTCTGTTCGGTTCGTTGTCCCGGCGACGTGATTCTGAAGACGCTCGATCTTGCGAGGGCGCTGCGGGATGTTGACGTCACGTTTGTGGGTGGGTTTCAGT
Source organism: Candidatus Latescibacterota bacterium (assembly GCA_012271065.1). The sequence goes on along the minus strand of JAAXHE010000036.1, from coordinate 10,896 downwards.
CGCCGATGGAAAGGGAATTCCTGGACCTGCTGTTGCGGGGTTCGGCGAGCGTCGTTGTCTGTCCGGCGCGTGGGCTCGACCGGATGCGGATGCTGAAGGTATGGAACCCGCTGCTCGATGATGGCCGTCTCATGTTTCTGTCCTTTTTCGACGACCGCGTCCGTCGTCCCACGGCAGCTACCGCAGCCGAACGAAATGCACGCATCGCCGCGCTCTCGGACACCATCTTGATCGCCCACGCGGAAATAGGGGGGAAGACCGAGGCGCTCTGCCGGGAGGCAATCGAGGATGGAAAACCGGTGTTCACGCTGGCGTCGACGGATAATGCACATCTTATAGAACTCGGCGCACGGCCGGTGGACGCGGCTAATCCGGTGGTGCTCAACCAGGGTTTGGCCTAATTCTGAATCAGAAACTGGTAACTTGGAGTAGGGAGTACGATACACGGGCATTTCGACAAGCTTGCTTCGACAGGCTCAGCACACGCAATGACCACGTTTCGGATGGTCCGCATTGACCGTCGAGGTCTGCCGGCGCCAGGGCGACCACAAGAGTCGCCCCTACAAATACTTGAACATGGCAGCCGAGAGACCGACATCGAAGTCTTGTACGACAGGATATGAAGAAATGCGGAATCTGATGGGTCAGTGTGACGTTGCGTGGACCACAGAGGTCAGGATTCGTCGCTTTGGCCTGGAAAAGTGAGCATTTATCCTGCTTTTGGTTTTTATCCTGTCTATCTTGTCCATCCATGTAAGTTTGGGTTTTTGTGAATTAAAGAGGTTCAAGCACACAGGACAGGGCGAAAGGAAACAAATGAAGAAGATCATTCTCGACACAGATATAGGTGACGACGTCGATGACGCGCTGGCGCTGACGTTCGCCCTGCTTTGCGGGGAGATCGAGGTTGTTGGTGTGACCACCGTGTTCCGCGATACGGTGCGGCGCGCGGAGCTGGCGTGTTGCGTCCTTGACGGGCTTGGGAGGGGCGACGTTCCCGTCTACGCGGGTCTCGGAAAGCCGCTGTTCGACAACGCATCGAAGGGCCGGGCCGCCATAGAGACGCATCGACCGCGGCAGATGGAGGCCATCCGGCAATACCCCGGTCCGTCGCGGCCGGCCGAGGGGCGCGCGGTCGACTTCATCGTCGATACGGTGATGGGCAGTGACGGCGATATCACGCTGGTACCGATAGGCCCACTGACGAATATCGCCGCCGCGTTGACGGTGGCACCGCGGCTTGCACAGAAGACGACAATCTGCCTGATGGGCGGATGTGTGGGGCGGATGATCGCCGAGTGGAACATCCTCTGCGACCCCGAAGCGGCGCACGTGGTGTTCGGCGCCGGAGTTCCGATCACCATGGTGGGCCTCGACGTGACCGAAGCGTGCCGTCTGGATAACACGCCTGTACAGGCGATCGGATCGGTGGACCGGCCAATCAACCGGCTGTGCTTCGATCTAATTCAGTTGTGGAGGAAGGATTCCGGGCGGGAGCATCCCATTCTGCACGATCCTCTCGCCATAGCGATGGTGTTCGATCCCACGTTCTGCGAGACCCGGTCGAGCGCCATCCACGTCGAAACGCGTTCAGACAGGCTCAACGGCGCGACGGTACGGGTCCGGTCCGATGAATTCGAGGCGAACGCGGAGGTTTGCGTGGATGTGGATTCCGAGCGCTTCGTCAGTTATTTCGTCAATACGCTCACGACGTAAGCCCGTTAAAACATGCAGGGCAATTGAACCATGGCGGATCCTGATCATCTGGACATCATCAGGAAGAGCGTTCAGGCCTGGAACGGCTGGCGGGCGGAGAATCCTGAACTCACGCCCGATGTGTCTGGCGCCGATTTCAGTTACGAAGACCTCAGCGGTGTGAATTTCAGCGGAATGGACCTGAGTTACGAGAACTTGAGCTCCGCCACGCTCGTCGGCGCGAACCTGGACCGCACCGTTCTGGACCACACGGACCTGAGCGATGCCTATCTTCGGGATGCCACCTTCCGCCGGGCCAACCTGAACTGTGTCAACCTCTACGGGGCGGTGCTTGCAGGCGCCGACTTTACCGATTGCGATCTGAGCGAAGGCTCCCTCAAGGAAACGGACCTTGAAAACGCCGTGTTCCACAACACGGACCTCCGCAGTACCACGTTCACCGGGGCGGAGGGGCTGACCGCGCGGCAGGTCCTGCAAGCACGAACCTTGCGTGGCGTCATCGATCTGGACCCGCTCGTCAAGAAACAGGTCGCCAGCCATCGACCCCGGCTGCTGGCCCAGGCGAAAGTTTGAGAGGCGAGGCGGTTATGCACATCCGATCCGTTTGGTGGGCGTGGTGGCGCCTGCCTGTCGCTGTTGGCCGGGTCCGAAAATGCCAGCGGTTCCGGACATTTTGCTTGACGTATTCCACATTTGCTTTAACTTCAAAGTAATAGTATAAGTATTTTGTGCACTTTATTCTCTAACAGTTAGATATATCGTCATATGAATAGGCCAGGTCAGATAGAGGGTTTGCCTCAGGTGGATGAGGCGGTTGTGGGACTCGGTGTGGATGCGGTGGCCTCCGGAGGTATCGGAGAGGCTGTCGGCATCCGTCAAGGGGACGTCATCGAGGCCATCAACGGGGAATCCGTACGCGATCCCATCGATTATCGATTTCACATCGCGGACGAGACGGTGGAAATTGTGCTCCGGCGCGGGCAAGACGTCATCGTGGTGGATATCGAAAAGGACACGGACGATGATCTTGGTGTGACCCTTTCCGAAATGCCCATCATCAAATGCAACAACAAGTGCGTATTCTGTTTTCTCCACCAGATGCCCAGAAAGATGCGCAAAACCCTCTACTACCAAGACGACGATTACAGACTCTCCTTCCTGCACGGTGCGTACGTCACACTCACGAATCTGTCCGATGCGGAGTTTCAGAGAATTGTCGAACAGCGACTCAGCCCCATGTATATTTCGGTCCACGCCACCGATCCCGATCTCCGGGGTACGTTGCTGGGACGTACGGAGCCGGTGGACGTCATGGAGCGTATCGGTTTCCTGGCGAAGCACAACATTCAGATGCACGCGCAGGTTGTTCTGTGCCCGGGACTCAACGACGGACAGCACCTCAAACGCACCGTATTCGATCTGGCCCAATGGTACCCTTCGGTAGCGTCTGTGGGCATCGTTCCGCTGGGCCTGACCCGGTACCGACGGAATCTGCCGCTTCTTGACCCGGTAACCACCGAAGTCGCCCTGTCGTGCCTGGACCAGGCCAGGGCGTGGCAGGGCAGGCTTCACCGCAGGTTCGGCGTCAATTTCGTCTATTTCGGAGACGAGTTCTACCTGATGGCGGGGCGCAGAATTCCCGAGGCAGCGCACTACGACGGGTTTCCGCTTGTGGAGAACGGCGTTGGAATGGTACGGCGGTTCACGGATCGCTTCGAGGCGGGCTTCCCCGCACTGGAATCGCTGAACTGCAACCGTATTTCAATGACGCTGGTGACAAGTGTGCTTGGCGCGGGATTTATCCGGCCAATGGCGGAGCGTCTGAACCGGCTCCCCTGGTTGACCGCGCATGTCGTGGAGGTGAAGAACCGTTTCCTGGGTGAGGGTATTACGGTATCGGGACTGCTGACGGGCGAGGATATGCTGCATGCCCTCAAGACGCAGTGGCAGGAAACCGACGTCGTGGTCCTGCCGCCCAACTGCATAAGCCATCACGGCCTGTTTCTCGACGACCTGACCCCGAACGATCTGGAACAGGCCCTGAAGTGCCGGTTCAGCATTGGTACATACGATCTTGCCGAAACGGCGGATCGGATCGCACGTGGGGATGCCCGCAAGGGCGCGTCCGGCGATCCGATGGCGACGCAGCATCCATATATATCGCCGCATCAGGTGGCCTGACGCGGCAGGCGTGGGAGCCTTTTTTGTGCCGAAGCGACGTGTCGTAGCGATAGTCGGCCGACCAAACGTCGGAAAATCCACGCTCTTCAATCGGTTTCTGGGGCAGCGGCGGGCCGTCGTGGACGATCTGCCCGGCGTGACCAGGGATCGAAACTACGCGGAGGTTTACTGGAACCGCCGGGTCTTCACGCTGGTGGATACAGGCGGCTATACGCTCAATCCCGAGGCGGGCATCGCTCGGTCCGTCGGGGACCAGGTGGAGCTGGCCGTGGCGGAAGCGGATGTGATCCTGCTGGTGATGGACGCCAAGACCGGTCCGACCGACGACGACGCGGCCATTGCCCGTCTTGTGCGCCTTAACGGTACACCGTGCCTGCCTGTCGTCAACAAAGTGGATTCGGAGAGGGACGAACCGGACGTGTCCGGCTTCTACGGCCTGGCCCTTGGCGACCCCGTTCCGGTGTCGGCGTTGAGCGGGCGGAAGTCAGGCGATCTTCTGGACGAAGTGGTTTCTCTCATACCGGAAGCCGATCCTTCGGCCGAAGAGGATGACGGTCCGCCACGTATAGCGGTCGTAGGCCGGCCCAATGTCGGGAAGTCCACCTTTGTCAATCGGCTGGCCGGTGAAGAAAGGATGGTGGTCAGCCCTGTACCCGGCACGACGCGTGATGCGATCGACCTTCCGATGAAGCGAAACGGACGCGATCTCCTGCTGATCGATACCGCGGGACTTCGCCGCCGCACAAGGGTGAAGGAGCAGGTCGAATATTACAGTTCGGTACGGACCAGAACAAGCCTGGACAGGTGCGACGTCGCCATCGTCCTCGCCGATGCGAATGAAGGTATCACACTTCAGGACGTCAAGATTCTCGGTGACGCCGCCGAAATGGGCAAAGGCGCGCTGCTGGCGATGAACAAATGGGATTTGATTGATAAAGACGAGAAGACGGCGATCGTACACAAACGGGACATCGTCGGACGGTTTCCCTCGCTGCGGGACTTTCCGGTTTTCTTCGTCTCGGCGCTCTCCGGCCAACGCGCCTGGAAGCTTGTGGAAACGGCGCTCGAGGTTTACGACAGGCGCCGCATGCGAATCGCCACGTCGGCCCTGAATCGATTCCTGGAGGAAGTCAACGCATCCCATCCGCCGCCCACCAGGAGGGGACGGGCGTCGAAGATGTATTATTGTGTTCAACCCATGGTGGAGCCGCCCACGGTGATTTTCTTTACCACGAGGCCGAAAGACGTGCCTGAACACTATCGCCGGTATCTGGAACGCCGCTTGCGGGAGCGGTTCGAACTGGAGGGGACTCCGGTACGGATCGTGTTCAAAAAGAAAAGATGACAACGGATGAACAAGATTTACTATTCCATCCGGGAAGTCGCTGAAAAGACCGGTATCGAACCTCAGGTATTGCGCTATTGGGAGAAGGAATTTCCCATGCTCCGGCCCAGGCGGGCCCGCGCCGGGAAACGGCTCTATCGGGAGCGGGATATCAAAATTGCCCTGGCCATCAGACGTCTGAGACAGGACGAGAAATATACGCTTCAGGGAGCGCGCGAACGGCTGCGGGAAGAACCCTCGCTTTGGAGAGACCTCAATGTCGAAACGGAGACTGCCGAAGCCGGGCAACCGCCTGAACTGAACGAGGTTCTGAAGGAGATGCGCGGTATGCTTGAAGAACTCAGACGCCTGGTCGACGGGGGCGCCTGAGAGGGTCTCGTTTGGGAAATTTATGCTTGCGCTATGGTGTGAAATACCATATATTTAGCTGTTCTAAACAGCGAGAGTGGGCGCGTGCCCGCTCTTTTGAATATGTGGGCTACAGTTCGAGTTTCCGGTTTATGGACGATCCGGCGCTGCAGGAATGCATCGAAAAGCTGGTCGCGCCCTATCTGAAGCACCAGGGTGCGGACCTGATTGACCTTCAGCTTTCCGGCAACCCCCGGAACCTGACGCTTCGCATCGACGTGGATCGCGTGGACGGTATCTCAGTGGATGAATGTGCGCGCCTAAGCCGCGGAATCGCGGATGTCCTCGATACACACGATCCGATCAGCGGGCGGTACGTACTCGAGGTCTCCTCGCCCGGGCTCGACAGACCACTGAAGTCAGATCGCGATTACAAACGCGCCGTCGGCCGCACCGTAAAGGTAATACTGGATGGCGGGCGCGTCCTGATTGGCCGGTTGATGCGATTCGACGGCCCCGAAATTGTGCTTGCTGTCGATGGCCGGTCCCGGATCGTTCCGTCGGACGAAATACGAAAAGCCAACCTGCATTTCGAATTTTGAGGAGATCTTCTTTTGAACTACGAAGTCCTGGAGGCGCTGGGCCAGATTGCCCAGGAAAAAAACGTCGACAAGGCACTGGTCATCGAAACCCTTGAAATCGGGCTGCTCTCCGCAACGAAGAGGCGGTTCGGCACGTCGGACAACGTCGAGGTGAATATAGACGCCAATTCCGGCGATATCGAGGTCTTCGCCATCAAATCCGTCGTCAAGGACGAAGAGATCGAGGACCCGGCCCTTCAGATCGGCCTTACGGCTGCGCGTGAAATTGAACCGGGTGTCAAGGTCAATGGAGAAATCAGGCAGATGCTCCGGTTCGCCGACTTCGGCCGGAATGCCATTCAGTCCACCAAGCAGATCCTGATCCAGCGGGTTCGGGAAGCCGAGCGCGAGAAAATCTACGAGGATTACCAGACGCGGATCGGCGAAATCATCAGTGGCACCGTCCAGCAGATCAGCCACGGCGATATTCTGATTAACTTGGGGCGCACGGAGGCGGTCATCCCGCTCAAGGAGCAGATACGCAAGGAGCGTTACCGACAGGGAGACCCCATACGCGCCTATCTCGTCAATGTCCTCCGCACCGCCAAGGGGCCTCAGGTGGTGCTGTCCCGGACACATCCGCAGTTTCTGGTCAAGCTATTCCAGTTCGAAGTCCCTGAGATCTATGAGGGCATCATTGAAATAAAGGCTGTCGCTCGTGAACCGGGTGAAAGGGCGAAGATCGCGGTGTACTCAAACGACGCCAGGATCGATCCGGTTGGCGCCTGTGTGGGGATGAAGGGATCCCGTGTCCAGGCGGTCGTTCGCGAATTGAGCAACGAGCGGATCGACATTGTACCCTGGAGCGACGACGAAGCCATCTTCCTTTCCCGTTCGCTGAGTCCCGCAACGGTCAAGCGCGTGGTGGTCGATCGCAACAAAACGACGATGACGGCGATCGTCGAAGACGACCAGCTGTCACTCGCGATTGGTAAATCGGGGCAGAACGCCCGTCTGGCAGCGCAACTTACCGGCTGGAAGGTCGATATTATCACCGAGACCCGATTCCAGGAAATGCAATTGGAAAAGGAGGCGACGTTCGTTCCACTGACGGAAGTCGCCGGCGTGGGGAAAGTGATGCTGGATCGTCTCGAGGCCGCGGGAATATTGTCCGCCAACGATCTTGTGGATGTGTCGCTCGTGCGATTGCTTGAAGTACCCGGAATCGGGGAGTCCACCGGCGAAAAAATCCAGAGTGCCGCGGATGAAATCGTGACCGTAAAGGTGCAGGCCTACCGCGGCGAACTTGAAAAGCAGCGGGCCGAGGAGGCGGCACGCATTGCTGAAGAGGAAGCGGCGCGTATCGCGGAGGAGGAGGCTGCAGCGGCTGCCGAAGCAGCTGCGTCCACAGAGGCGGACGAGGATGAGGATGAGCCGGCGGCGGACGGGGAAATCGAGCTTTCGGAAGAAGGCGCGGCGGTACAGCCTGCGGCATATGAAAACAATCAGGTCGGCAGTCCTTCGGAAGATGAAGGGAGGTGAGTCGGAAGATGAACAGAAATGCGCCCGCAACGACGGCCACCGCGGCATCCGACGACACCGATGGCAAGAAACGCCGCATCTACGAAGTTGCGCGGGAGTTCAATCTCTCGAGTGTTGCAATGGTCGAAGTAGTCAGGGGTCTGGGATTCGATGTCAGGAATCACATGGCCGTCTGTACCAAGGAGATGTTCGACAGCATACAGGGAAAATTCGAGGAGGAGCGTAACGCCTCCCGCCAGGAAATCAAACGCAAGTCCGCGCAGCGAAGGGAACGTCAGGGAGCCGGAAAGGAAGCGGGGAAGACACCCGCCAGGACCAGAACCGGAAGCGCGAAAAAGGCCGCGTCCAAGAAGACGGAAACGCCCAGGCCTGCGGAGCCGGTCCGCGAGGCGGTAGAGATTCGCGAAATCCGCGACGACCAGGCAACGCGCCGGCGAAGGCGCGATGCGGCGCGCAGTGAACCAACGGTTGAGGTCGTTGGCGCACCGGGAGCGCGCAGCCAGACCGAGTCATCGCGGCCGCAGGAAAAACCCGCCCCTGAAAAGGGCGAAGGCAGGCGCCGCCGCCGAAGGCGCGGCAGGCCCGCACCAGACCAGACGGAAATCGAAGCCAGCGTACGCCGCACGATGGCTCAGATGGAGACCGGCACGGCCCGTTCACGTCGACGTCGTCGCCGGGACGACGAGGACGGCGGCGAAGAAGAGGGTATAGACCGCGTCATCAAGGTTAACGAGTTTACGACGGTAGGCGAGTTGTCGACACTGATGGACATACCGCTCACCGACGTCATTAAACAATGTCTCACGTTGGGCCTCATGGTCACCATCAACCAGCGGCTGGATATGGACACCATTACGCTGGTTGCCGACGAGTTCGGGATTGGCGTTGAAGAACTCCAGGAGTTTGCGGAAGACGTGCTGGAACAGGAAGACGAAGACGTGGAAGACGATCTCGCGCCGCGTCCTCCGGTGGTCACCATCATGGGGCATGTCGACCACGGCAAGACGTCGCTTCTGGATTATGTCCGAAACACCAACGTGGTCGCAGGCGAGGCCGGCGGCATCACCCAGCATATCGGCGCCTATCACGTGGAACTGAACAACGGACGCATGGTGACCTTTCTCGATACGCCAGGTCACGAGGCATTTACCGCGATGCGCGCCAGGGGAGCCCAGGTGACGGACGTGGTTGTCCTGATTGTGGCTGCCGACGACAATGTCATGCCGCAGACGGTGGAAGCCATCGACCATGCACGCGCCGCGGGCGTACCAATGGTGCTGGCCATCAACAAGATAGACCTTCCGGGCGCGGACGTGGATCGAATCAAGCGACAACTGACGGAACACAATGTTGTTCTTGAGGAATACGGAGGCAAGGTTCAGTCCTGTGAGATCTCCGCAAAGACCGGGGAGAACATCAACGATCTGCTCGAGTTGCTGGCATTGGAAACCGATCTGCTGGAACTGAAGGCCAATCCGGCGAAACGCGCCAAAGGCGCCATTGTCGAGGCCCGCCTGGACCGCGGCCGTGGCAACGTGGCGACCGTGCTCGTACAGGAAGGAACGCTCAGCGTCGGCGATACTTTCGTCACAGGTCTCTACAGTGGCAGGGCGAGGGCTTTATTGGACGAGCGCGGGCATCGGGTTCCCGAAGCAGGACCCTCGGTGCCGGTCCAGGTGCTTGGCTTGTCCGGGCTGCCTCAGGCCGGAGACTCGTTCTACTCCGTGGAAAACGAACGTACCGCCAGGGAGATCAGCCAGAAGAGACAGCAGCTGCGCCGTGAGCGGGAAGCGCACCGGATACGCAGGGTCAGCCTGGTTGACATTCACGATCAGATCAAGGCCGGTCAGGTCCAGGAGTTGCGTCTGATACTCAAGGGAGACGTCGACGGTTCCGTAGAAGCGCTTCAAGACTCCCTGATGCAGATCCCAAGCGACGAAGTCCGCATCAACGTGATCCACCGCGGGGTGGGTGCGGTGTCGGAATCCGACGTACTGCTCGCTTCCGCCTCGGACGCGATCATCATCGGATTCAATGTGCGTCCGGATGTTCGTGCGCGTGAAGTGGTTGCCCAGGAACGGGTCGACGTCCGGTCCTACCGGGTGATTTACGAAGCGGTTGAAGACATCAGGGCGGCGCTTGCCGGGTTGCTCACCCCCGATATCGATGAACAGGTGGTGGGATCGGCGGAGGTACGGGAGACGTTCCAGGTGCCGCGGGTCGGAATCATCGCCGGCTGCTACATCTCCAGCGGCAAAATGACACGCAGCGCCATGGTGCGGTTGCTGCGCGACAATGTTGTCGTCTACGAGGGCAGGGTCGGGTCCCTGCGCAGGTTCAAGGACGACGTCAGGGAGGTCCAGTCCGGGTTTGAATGCGGTATCGGCCTGGAGAATTTCAACGATACCAAGCTGGGCGATGTGATCGAGGCCTATGAACACGTTGAGACCGCGCGCACACTATAAGACATGACCATCGGCCTGTGTCGTCTGGTTTTATATCTGCCTGAAAGCGGCTCCCTGAAGAGTAAACGCCGTGTTCTTGAGAGTCTTCGGCAACGGATCCGGGCGAAATACAACGTGTCCGTTTCCGAGGTCGGTCATAACGAACTCTGGCAGAAGGCTGAGGTTGGCGTTGCGATGGTGGCGAACGAATCGCGTTACGTCAATCGCGTGCTTTCCAAAGTCGTAGACCAGGTGCAGCGGGACCATCGTGTGGAGCTCGTTGACTATTCTCTGGAACTGATGTGATGTGGCGTTCGGAGAGTGTGGGTCGGCAGATACAGTTGGAACTCAGTGACCTGATCCACCGGCACCTTAAAGACCCTCGTCTGGGCTACGTCACCGTCACGGGCGTGCAGGTGTCGCGAGATCTGAAATTCGCGCGGGTACACGTCAGCGTGATGGGTGAGGATCAGATTCGCGACGAGAGCCTCAAGACACTCCAGCGGGCGCTCCCGTTCCTCCGCAGGGAACTGGGCGGACGCATCCGGCTGAGAAACGTGCCGGAATTGGAGTTCAGGCTGGACGAGTCTCTGGAACAGGCCAGCAGGATCGACAGGCTGCTGGACGACTTGAATTCGTAGAAGCCGTTTTAAAATTACCTGTGAGTTCCCGAGCGCGAGCGAAAAAGGGGCAGTCAAGGCGGGGAAATTCGCCTATGAGAGGCGAGCAAGCGCAGCCT